>CAYLYE010000171.1:0-13698 GCA_964387325.1 uncultured Planctomycetaceae bacterium | reverse complement strand
ATCTTCCCCCTGGGCGTTGATGAGGTAGTCGCCGCAGTAGCCCGGCGTGCCGAGCGCCCCGTCGCGCGTCAGGGCTACGCCCGTCGCACAATCGTCGCCGAGGTTACCGAAGACCATCGCCTGCACGTTGACGGCGGTGCCCCATTCGTGCGGAATACCGTAGGTGCGGCGATAGACGATCGCGCGGTCGTTCATCCAACTGCCGAAGACGGCCCCGACGGCACCCCAAACCTGCTCCATCGGATCGGTCGGGAAGTCCTTGCCGGTCTTCTTTTTAACGGCCGCCTTGAACTCGGTAACGAGTTCCTTGAGCTGCGCAACCGACAGTTCGCTGTCCACCTGAACGCCTGCGGCGTGCTTCTTCTTTTCCAACAGTTCTTCAAACGGATCGATGTCGGTCTTCTTCTCGGGCTTCATACCCAGCACGACGTCGCCGAACATCTGCACGAAGCGGCGGTAGCTGTCCCAGGCGAACCGTTCGTTGCCCGAGGCCTTGGCCAGCACCTCGACCGTCTTGTCATTCAGGCCGATGTTCAGCACCGTGTCCATCATGCCGGGCATCGAATCGCGGGCGCCGCTACGACACGAGACGAGCAGCGGATTTTTGTCGTCGCCGAACTTCTTGCCCATCTCCTGTTCGACCTTCGCCATCGCGGCTTCGACTTGGGCTTTTAGCTCCGGCGGATACTTGCGATCGTTGGCGTAGAAGTAGTTGCAGACATGCGTACCGATTGTGAAGCCGGCGGGAACGGGCAGGCCGATCTTCGTCATCTCGGCCAGGTTGGCACCCTTGCCGCCGAGAATCTCCCGCATACTGGCCTCGCCATCAGTACCTTTGGGGCCGAACGAATAGACATACTTGGTGGCCATGTGCGAAAGTCCCTTAAGCAGTTGCAATAAAAAGGCTTGTGATGAGTTATCTGGCTGCCGACTGGCAGTTCCCGAACAGCGCGAGCGCAGGGCGATGCCCGATCCCGCTAGGGAATAAGCCAAGTAGATTAGCAAGCCCGCAAGGGGGTCGTCAAGGAGCTACTTGCGGCGAGTTCGCGGGCTATTCTCCTGCTCGACGCCACGAGAGATTGGCCGACCACTGCCCAATCCCGAGCCGGGGACGAACGCCGCAGGATATCATTGCGTTGTCACGACAACGTGCTCTTGTACGATCGCCATGCTTGCGTGTCGCTAACTGAGGCGCAAGCGAACCTCGCGGAGAGGATACTCTCTAATTAAGTTTGCAAGAGCGTGTTGGGGATTTAATTGCCAGTCGGTCAACAGACGGCTAGCCATAAACCGGGGGCACTCGCTAAAATGTGTGCTCCACTACCCGGTGGTGTAACGGTAACACTAGAGATTTTGGCTCTCTCATTCAAGGTTCGAATCCTTGCCGGGTAGCTTTCTGCCGTGATTGGCTGGCATGCTAGCCAATCCGTCTGGAACCAGATCTACGTGCGGCATAATAACGTAGAAACATATATCGATGCACAACTGCCGTCATCTCCGCCACCTTCGGTTCAGTATGCATCTCGTTTCCAGTACTCAGATGTCAACCTGTGGAACGGTTTCATCGGGTTTGCCGTTCCGGTCGGTACGAGTAGCGGCCAACTGTATTATCTGGATCTGACCTCCCTCAATCCGTAGTGGCCTGTTGAGATGGGCTGGTGATCGTGGACAGGCGAAATCCCCTTTCTTTTGAGGATTCGTATGATGTTCCATTACAGGTTTTCCATGGCATGGTACTGGGGATGTTTGGCTCTCTTCGCGGCTACGAGCTGTGTTGCCGAAGAGCCACTCTGTATGGAGCTCGATAGCGTTGCCCAAGAAATCAATCTTGCTGCATCGTTGCTCGAATTGGAACAAGTGACTCATACCGTAGCCGCATCGGGACGCTGGAGTGATGTGCATACTTGGGCCGACGGTCGATTGCCGCGCGATCATGCGCGAGTATTGGTCCCTCCGGGTACCACATTAACAATCGATACCGCAGTTCGTTCGGCCATCGATTGGTTGATCGTGGAAGGCGAGCTGGCCTTTAGCTCGGAAGCCAATGCTCAACTGCGCGCGTGCACCATTTTAGTGAAGCGTGGCGGCAAATTCCGGATAGGCTCGCCCGAGTCGCCACTTCCGCCGCAATTTCACGCTGAGGTGGTGTTTCTGCCACGGTCGAATGCGAAGATTCCTGATCGTTTTGAGATCACTGGAGGCCTGATCTCTCTAGGCACGCTGGAAATCCATGGAGCCCGCAAGACACCGTTTGCGCTGCCGAGTGCAACCCCCGACATAAAGCATTCGTCAATCACACTGGCTCAACCGGTTGAGGGTTGGCGAGTTGGGGATGAGTTGCTTTTTCCAGCGGCCTGCCATGACGAGCATGACGAACGTGTGTTGATCAAGGCGATTAGCGCCGATCAAAAAACGGTGACACTCGCGGCTCGGCTGGCATCGTCACATCGTTCGCCAGCATTGATCGGGCAACCGATCCCGGTCGGTAATCTGTCTCGCAACATCGTCTTTCGATCAGAGAAAACGACCGCACTCGACGACCGTGGACACATCATGATTATGTCGCACGTGGGGAACGAGATTCACGGCGCTCGCTTCGTAGGCCTGGGACGCACCTCCGCGAAGCTTGCCCACACGCTGCCAGATGTTCGTGACGATGGCACGGTCGATAACGGGAATAACCCGATCGGGCGCTACGCGGTTCATTTTCACTTGCGTCAAGCGGCTTCTGTAAAACTGCCGCCGCAGCATTTTGCTGGCAACGTGATCGTCGACAGCCCCAAGCATGGATTGGTCAATCACGGCAGCCATGTGATTGCCGCCGATAACGTGACCTATGCGATTCACGGATCGCATTTCTTTGCCGAGAACGGCACCGAATTGGGCGAATTTCGCAATAATCTGGCAGTTTACTCGGAAGGTTCCGGAGACAGCATCCGAAGCCGCGATTCGGTGTACGACTTTGGCCATGGTGGACATGGCTTCTGGACTCAGAGTGCCCTGGTCGCGATGAACGGCAACTATGCCTTCCATCACAAAGGGGCGGCGTACTCGATCTTTGCTCGCCCAGTGTTCGAGTTCGGCCAAGCCATTTTCTTTCGTCGCGAGAACCTGCCTCCGCATCTCTATTCTGCGGACCTGCCCGAGTTGATCACGACGGGTCTGCCATTCGTCTTTACGAAAAATGTTGGGGCGAACGCCAATATCGGCCTCGAATTGTGGAACACCAACACGTACCACGATATTGGCATGCCCAGCGTAGTGGAGCAGTGCTCGTTCTGGGACACGCGAGAAAACGCTATCTTTTGGCCCTACACAAGCAACACGACCGTTCGCGATACCAAAATGCTACATGACTCCCACGACGTCGTGGGCGCCGTCGGCATTTTGGGCAATCAAGGCACCACGGGCGTGACCTTGCAGCGCGTCACGCTGGCCGGTTTTCAATTCGGCATCTGGTGTCCGTCTGTGGGCAAAACCAAGATCTCCGAAAGCCATTTCGATAACCAATTCAATATACGATTGGGAACGGCGTTGTCCGCTGGGCGGGTCACGGTACTCGAAGACAATACCTTCGGTGGCTTGCTTGCTAAACCAATCAAGCATCGCGTCGACTATGAATTGTTGCCGCTCGATTACTCGTTTCGGGGCGATATCTCGGTGGTATTTGAGCACGACGAGATTCGTTTACGCGACGGGCAATTTGCGAATCAAACGCTCTACTTTCCAGGGCAGCATCCCGATGCGATACCGTTCAACAACCCAACGGTGCCCCAACTCAATGGCAAGACGGCCCAAAAAATCTGGGACAGTTTTGGCTTGGCGATCGGCGGCCGCTTGGCTCCCTCAACCGCGCGTCAACATCCACAAGTTCTCGGCTGGGTCGGCCCGATACCGTCGCTGGAAGCTATTGATCCTAGCTCGAAAACGCGCCATGCCGGTGCTGCAACACGCGATCAGAACTTGAATCTTGTCAGTTTCGTGCGCGAAGGAGAAGTGACCGGCTGGAGGTTGGAGAAACACGCTTCCGATCAAACTGATGGCGTGACCCTATTAACTTACGTCGACAAGCAGCCGCCCGAGTTTAAATTAGACTCGCGCATCAAGCTGGAGATTCATCCCGACGACGTTAAGCACGGCTTCATGATCTGCGGCGTGCTATGTGACAAAATCGGCGGTGTGGAAACCTATGCGAATATCATACAGAACAAGAAAAACTTGACCGTCGATGAAGACGGTTACGTGACCATTTCGCACGACTTTGTCGATGCCGTGGGCAACAAGACTCCGCAGCAGTTTCGCCTGAAGGTGACCGACCAAGCGGTCCGACGAGGCGCCAATCTCGACTACTATGCCCAAGAAAACTTTGGCAACGCATCCAAAGATTCTACCTATCGCTGGAAAGCGTTTTTAGCAATCCTCGTGAGCAGCGCATTTTCCGTTGTCGTTGGGGTATTTGTTTGGAGGCGTGGGCAGACAAAAGCATGATTGCGCTTCTGAGGATAATGCAGGTTCGCTCATTACGGGAGCACCCGGACTGGCAAGTTCGCGTGTGGAGGGTGCCGGCTGTCATCTGCTTCGTGGGACTGGTTTGTTGGTGGTCGCTACTTATCAGTAGCCCAAAATACGCCACCTGGCGCTATATTTGGTCCCTCGATATTGATCGCTTTACGCGGTCGGCCACTGATTGGGTTAATCCGCTTTTGAGTCCGTTGCGACTCGGCAAACCCGTGGAAGAACTCGATGTCATCTACGATTACGATTTTGAACGATTGGCCCAGGTAGAAGAAAAGTTGCGGCACGTCGACCGTCGTCGAGCCTTGGCGGCGATCTTCCAGCGAGTAACTCGCGGCTGTCAGAGCGATCTGCAACGGCACATCGCAATCACGCGATTCTGCGACCGAGCTGGATTCCATAACCTCATTCAGCCCATGTGGCCCGATCGAGAATGTGTTTATGATCCGCTCATATTGCTTGAACTTGGTGAACAGCGTTGCGGCCAGTCAGCACGTTTGGCGGTCGACTTATTTGCGGCAGCTGGATACCGGGCGAGATTGGTCCAGGTTGGTTTTCACGTCACTGCTGAGGTCTATTACGATGACGATTGGCATTTGCTGGAAGTCGGCCTGTTCGGAAATGGTGCGGTCCCACGTTCCGAAGATGGCTCCATTCCGAGCATCTTGGAACTGAGTCGGCGACCAGAATTACTCGATGCACTACCGCACGGCCAAGAGGGTGGATATGAAAACGCCCCCATCACCTGCTCGATCGAATATCCTTCGATGGGGTATTTCAATTCCCTCTACTACACCGCATCACAGCCAACCTACTCTGAAAAAACGGCCACCCCTCGACAAGAATGGAACCGGCATTATGGCTGGAACTACTGCAAATTAATACCCGGCGATTGGAAGCTAAGCGAGGTCCCACGTCGCTACTTGCCAGGGGCTCCACAAGAAATTGCTCGCCACGGGAACCAGCTTCGCTGGACTCCGTCGTCGGACCTTGATGGCGATTTGCTTGGCTATCGTGTTTATGTTGCCACGCAATCTCGCGGTTGGTGCTATGGAGCCAACTGGCGACCCGAGATGTACGGACGTCGTTTCGAGGAACCACCTTGCGACGTGGCGTTGGTCGAGACCAGTACTCCACAGATCGATCTGACCGCGTATCCGCAAAGACCGTTATATGTGACCGTGATGCCCTACGATCGACATGGCAAGATCGTAGGGCGACGCATTTATCCGGCGTCTGCAGAGATCGCCATCCCAGATGAATAATTTGAACCATGAAGTCGATTTTAGACATGATTAGCCTCATTAGCCTCCTACCGTACGGTTGCGAGTGGCTATACCGAGCAAATCTTTCAACTTGAGTGTTACATTGATTCCTCGACGCGTTCATACTTCCGTCCCATGCCAGTGAGTGTCACGCATTGCCTGCTGCGAAGGTAAGCCCCGAATAAGCGGGACTGCCGAGTCTCTGTAACTCAAGCAATAACAATCGTTTGTTAAAAATTGACTCGAAATCAGATGCCCAGCAATGGGTTGGGGTAAGCCATTTTACAGTACCCGGCCAGTCTGCCGCTTGCGACCCGGGTGACGATCAACAATGACCCACGGATCGTCGCGTTGAAATTGGCCGGCAAGGGGAAAGATACCGTGACGCAGAACAGGATCAACTTCACCTTGCAGAACAATTGGTAGAGCGTGAGGGGCGAGGGGTGCGGATTGGAAGGGCAGCGGAGATACGACTAGCGGATGAATTGCTGCACGTAATCGGCGCCTAATCCCACGCGCTCGTAATGCCGCCGACACATCTCGATCTTGGTGTGGACGTCCTCATACGCCACGACCTTTTCCTGCTCGTCGACGTAGATCATCGCGCCACTGATATTGAAGAATGTAATCATCTCGTCGACCCCCTCGTCGACCACGAGCGTGTGGGTCTCTCCCGGCGGCTCGAAGACATACATCCCCGCTTGAGCAATCCAATCATGCTCCAAATACCGCCACGAACCGCGCAGCACGAAACCATGTACCGGCGCAGGATGCCGATGCCGGCTCAACACGCCTGCCTTGGTCACGCGCAGCAAATTGCACCACTGGCCTTGCACGGTATTGAGCAGCAGCGGACGAAACCAGACCCGCTCGGCCTGTGGGACCCAAACTCGTTCGTCATCCGGAATCGCCTTGGCGACCAGATCAGCAATCGCATCGGGAGGAATCATGGGAAGTGATGAATGATGAATGCGGAATGATGAATGGAAGAACGCTGTCGCGGATGCGGACCGCACTCATCATTCTGCATTCATCACTCAGTATTTACTAGCCGTTCATCTCGCTGGCTTCTTCCCAGTGCTCATAAAGTGACTGCAAGGCGGCTTGCTCGGACTCGATGTTCGCTTGCGTCTCTTTGACCCGGCGGCCGTCACGTAATACGTCGGGATCGGCCAGCGCGATGTGCAACGCTTCGACTTTCGACTCGCGATCTGCAATCTCGGCTTCGATCTCCCCAACCTTGCGATAGGGGAACTTGCGCTTACGTCGGTCAGATTTATTGGCCTCGATCGGCTTTTTGGTCGCGGACTTCTCGACCGTCTTCTCCGGCTCGGCGCGACGCTGCTTCTGCTGATACAGATAGGTCTCGTAATTCCCTTCGATCACACGGAAGCCGTTGGGCTCGACGACCAGCAGATGATCGGCCACGCGGTTAAGAAAATAGCGGTCGTGACTAACGAACACGAGCGTACCGTCGAACTCGTTCAAGGAGCGCTCCAGCGAGTCGCAGGCCCAGAGATCGAGGTGATTGGTCGGTTCGTCGAGCAGCAGCAGATTGCAATCCGAGGCCGAGAGTTGCGCGAGCGACGCGCGGCTCCGCTCTCCGCCACTGAGGCTCTTCACTTTTTGAAACACTGCTTCGCCGGTGAGCCCGAACCGGGCGAGCAGCCCGCGCCGTTCGGGCTCGGTGAACTCTTTCCCCTTGGGGCGCACCGCGTCGACGACTTGCAATTCGTCGTCGAGGCCCGAGAGCATCTGGTCGTAATAGCCGATTTTGACTTGTGAGCCGAACATGACTTTGCCCGCGTCGGCTTGCACCTGCCCGACGAGACAGCGGAGCAAGGTCGTCTTGCCCGTGCCATTGGGACCCAAGATGCCCCAGCGTTCGCCGCGCAGCACGTCGAACGACAGCTCTTTGAACAACGGGCGATCGTAGGCTTTGCTGACCCCTTCGATGCGGATGGTCAAGTCGCCGCTTCGCTCGGAGGGGGGAAAGCCCATCACCGGGCCGACAATATCACGTGGCGGCTTCACACGCTCGATCCGCTCAAGTTTCTTTTCGCGATCTTTGGCCTGCGCGCTCTTTTGTCCATAATGATTGCGACGGATAAAGTCCTCGGTCTTGGCGATCATTTCCTGCTGACGCTCGAAGGTCCGCGCCGCCACCTTGTTCCGCTCGGCCTTTTGATTCCAGTAAGCCGAGAAATTGCCCGGGTACTCGTCGATCTCCCCCTGAAACAGTTCCAGCGTGCCGTTCGTGACCTTGTCGAGAAAATACCGATCGTGACTCACGACGACGAGCGCCTGCTCGCTCTCGGCAAGGTAATTCTCGAGCCACTCGGTAGCCTCGATATCCAAGTGGTTCGACGGCTCGTCGAGCAGCAGCAGGTCGGGATCTTGTAGCAGTAACTTGGCCAGCAGCAGGCGGTTTTGCTGGCCGCCGCTGAGCACCCGGAGGCTTTGCTCATACAGCGAGCGTGGAAAGCCGAGGCCATCGAGCACGCGCTCGACTTTGTGATCGAGATGATAGGCGTTGCGGTGATGCAGTTCGTGTTGCAAGCGATCGTACTGCTTGGCGAGCCGGCGATGCTCGTCATCGTCGGTCGACTTGCCAAGTGCGGCCGCGACACGTTCTGCCTCGTGAGCCAGTTCGACCAAATCATCGAGCGCGCTGTACGCTTCTTGCCACAAGGTACGGTCGGCGTCGAACTCGGGTTGTTGCTGGAGGTAGCCCATCCGCACGGTCGAATGCAGTTCGATGCTCCCCGCGTCGGCCTCGAGTTGTCCGGCGAGGATTTTGAGCAGTGTCGACTTGCCCGCTCCGTTGGGACCGACGAGCCCGAACTTCTCGCCCTTTCGTACCTCGAACGACACCCCATCGAGGATCGGATCGGGCCCAAAACGCTTCGTGATATTTATTACGTTCAACAACAACATGCGTGGTGATGACTCAACGAGGTTCCAGCGGTACGAATTTGCGAATGAGGGCTGAGGCGGCGCGGAGACCGTCGACGGCGGCACTGACGATGCCACCAGCATAGCCGGCCCCCTCGCCGATCGGATACAGGCCCGCGATCCCCGGGCTCTCGAGCGTCTGCCGATCGCGTGGCAAACGGATGGGCGAGCTGCCGCGAGCCTCGGGACCGACGAGCGTCGCGTTGCGCAGGAACTCACCTCGCCAGCGACGATCCATGAGCGGCAGGCCGGTGTCGAGCGCCGCGACAATCGGTGCCGGCAACAAGTCGGCCAGTTGCGTCGAGACAACGCCCCGTTGATAGCTTGAGGGGATCATGCCCGACGAGAGCCGACGGTTCAAAAAGTCGTGAGCCCATTGGATCGGGCAGCGATACGCGTCGGTCACGACCCGGTAGGCCCGTTGCTCAAAGTCGCGCTGCAACATCATGCCGGCCAGGACATGGTGGGTGCCGAAATGTTCAGGCGTGAGCGTGACCATCAAACCACTGTTGGCAAACGGACTGCTGCGCTTCGACAGACTCATGCCGTTGGTTGAGAAGTACCCGTTCTCCGAGACGCTGGGGATCACTTGCCCGCCGGCGCACATGCAGAACGTGAACAGGTCGAGTGCGCCGTGGGCGACGAGCGTGTAGTCGGCGGCTCCGAGCTGCTCTTCCAGGTGCCGCTCGCCATACTGCACGCGATTGACCTGCTCCTGAGGTTGCTCGATGCGCACGCCCATCTGAAACGGTTTGGCGACCATCGGCACGCCGCGTCGTAGGAGCATCTCGATCGTGTCGCGAGCGCTGTGGCCGGTGGCCAAGATGATCGCGCCCGCCGCGACGTATCCGCTCGAGGTGGCGAGCCCGCGCACCTGTCCGTCGGCCAGATCGACATCTTCGACGCGACATTGAAAGCGGATCTCGCCGCCGAGCGCTTCGACCTTTTGTCGCAGTGCCTTGACGACCGCCGGCAGACGGTTGCTCCCCAAGTGTGGTCGATGCTCGTACATGATCGACGGCTTGCCTTTGCTCTCGGCGAACAGTTCGAGGACGCGCCGCACCTCGACGCCCGAGAGGCGACAGGTGAGCTTGCCATCGCTGAACGTGCCGGCCCCGCCTTCGCCGAAGAGGTAATTGCTTTCGGGATCGATGGGCCCGCCGGCCTCGAGGGCTTTCACATCGGCGATCCGCTCGCGTACGCTCCGGCCGCGCTCAAGAACCAGCGGTCGATAACCGGCCGCGGCGAGAAAATAGGCGGCGACCAAGCCGGCCGGGCCCGAGCCGACGATCACCGGCCGCTCGCGGAGCGGCTCGCTGCCTGAGCGGGGCAACTCGAAAGGGGGCTCGCTGTAAGGCTCGACCGTTACTCCGCCGCGTCGCGCTTTGTTGTTCCGCAGCATCTGGGTTTCGTCGGCATGCGTGACGACCTCGGCCGAGTAGACAAACGCCAGATCGCGTTTGTCCCGGGCATCGAGGCTCTTGCGCAGAATGCGCCAGCGCTCGATCTCGACTGGCCGTAGGTCGAGCGCTCGGGCCAAGCGTCCCGCCAGGGCGTGTTCCGGCTCGTCGACACTGAGGCGAACATTCGAGACACGCAGGGGCATGGGGGGTGTGGACTTCTTGGTTGGATACGTAGTTAGGTGCAGATCGCAATTATCGCTTGGCCAGGGCTTTGCGGTCCAGGGGCGTCACCAAGAGTGACGGACTCCTCTCGATCAGGTACAATGGGGGCTCCGGGTTCGATGCCCTTCGATCGAGGTGACGACGGCGTGGGTGGTGCGTGAACGATCCAAAGAATAAAGGCAACAGCGGCCCCGATGGGGGTGTCCCCAAGGCGGTCGTGAGCCGACTGAGCCTGTATCTGCGCGAGATCGAGCACCTTGTGCGTGACGGTCACGATACGACCAACTCGGGGCAACTCGGTCGCCTGCTTGGCTTTACCGACGCACAGGTGCGAAAGGATTTGGCCTACTTTGGTCACTTTGGCTACCCAGGCATTGGTTACCGCTGCGACGAGTTGGTCTCAGCCATTCGCAAAATTTTGGGAACCGACCAACACTGGCCGGTCGTGCTCGTGGGCGTGGGCAACCTCGGCCGTGCATTGCTGGGCTACAAGGGTTTTCAGCAGCGCGGGTTCCGCATGTTGGCCGCTTTCGACGCCGATTCGAGCAAGGTAGGCACAACCGTCGAGGGGGTCACGGTCTACCACTTGAACACGCTCGAAGAGTTCGCCCAGGCCAACCGCATCCGGCTAGGGATGATCGCGGTCCCAGCCAGCTCGGCCCAACTTGTCGCCGACCGGCTCGTGGCCGTGGGGGTCGAGGGGGTGCTGAACTTCGCCCCGATCACGATCTCGCTGCCCAAGAATGTCAGTCTCATTGGCGTCGATTTGGCGATCGAACTCGAACAGCTCGCCTTTTCGGTCGTCAACTCGCATAGCGAACGAGCCGCAGGCGAGTCGTCTTAAGCCGGCAAAATACTGGGCCGGAGATGATCCGACGCGGCTTAGGTCTTCTTCGTCGTGGGCTTGGTGGTCTTCGACTTCGATGCCGAGTTCTTCTTGTTGATCGAGTCGAGATACTTCTGCTCGGCCGCACGCTGCGTCTGATACTGCTGCGGGGTCATCATCCAACCGTAAAACTGGCTCTTGGGAATGACACCAAACGGTGTCGTCACAAAAAGCTGTTGAGCCGGATTACTGCGACGCGCGGCCTCGGCCAACGGCGCGTACAGTAATGCAGCAAGGGCAAGGGTCGCAAAAACGGAAGCTACTCGTACAGTTCGACGGCTCACGATCGTATCCTCCGCCTGAAGTATCTGAGTAACGGTGCTTATGCTGCTTACAATCTATCGATTCTGACGTTCTCGATCGATCGGTTATTAGCTGGCCTCACTGTTTTGTAATGCTCCTTGCCATCAGGCATTACGACCGTGACATTTAAGCACGACTAGATCGTAGGCATATGACAGAATCGCTCATGCAATTGAGCGTAAGTGCCTTTCTGGGCGAGCAGCTGTGTGTGGGTTCCCCGTTCAACGATTCGGCCGTGATCGAGCACCAACACCAGGTCGGCGTGCCGGATCGTGCTCAAGCGGTGGGCCACGATCAGGCTCGTGCGTCCTCGAATCAGTCGGTCGAGCGAGCGCTGGATGCGCGCTTCGGTCATCGCGTCGATGCTACTCGTGGCCTCATCAAGAATGAGGATCTGGGGCCGCGCGACCATCGCTCGAGCGAAGCAGACCAGTTGTCGTTGCCCAAGCGACAAGCTGCTGCCGCGCTCGCCGACTTGGGTTTGAAAACCTTGCGGCAACTGCTCGAAGCGATCGAGGCAATCCAGTTCGCGGGTCGCCTGCACCACTTCGTCATCGGTCGCCTCGGGACGACCGTAGCGAATGTTTTCCATGATGGTGCCGGAGAAGAGAAAGTTCTGCTGCAAGACGAGCCCCAACTGATGATGCAACTCGTCCGTGCGTAAACGGCGAATATCGATACCGTCGAGCAACAGTTCGCCTTGTTGCGCGAGATAGAATTTGACCACCAGGTTGATGATCGACGATTTGCCACCTCCGGTGTGTCCGACGAGCGCGACGCTCTGCCCGGGCCGAATATGCACGTTGATGTCATGCAGCACGGGTCGCTCGGCATGGTAACCGAACGTGACACCACGAAACTCGATCTCGCCCCTCACGCGAGGTGAGACGGCATCGCAGGGGTCTTGCCAGTCGGGCGATGAATCGAGCAGTCGAAACAATCGTTCCGCGCCGGCCATGGCGGTCAGCGCCTGATTGTATTGTCCGCCGAGGGCCGTGATTGGCGAGAAGAACATGTTGGCCATAAAAAAGAAGCCGACTAGGTCAGCCACGGCGACGTGAGCGTCGACACGAAATACCTGAGACGCGCCGACAACCAGCAGCACGGCCATGAACAGATGGCTATTGAGGTCGAGGAGCGAGAGGAACTTCCCTTGAGCATCCATCGCCTGAAAGTTATACCGTGAATGATCGGCGACCAACTCGCCGAACATGTCGGCGTTCGTCTGTTCGCGCGCAAAGCCTTGAGTCACACGGATGCCGTTGACACTTTCGGCAAGCGTCCCCGTCACGCGGCTAAATGAATCGCGAATCGCTCGATAGGCATTGCTCAGTCGACGATGAAACGAGTTATTGATCCACCACAGCATGGGGACCATGCCCAACACCAGGGCGAACAACCGGGGGTCGTACCAGAGCATAAAGGCCGCGGCGACGACCATTTGTCCGAGTTGGACCAAGCTGACAAACAACACTTCCTGCACGCCGACGCGAACGTCTTCAACGTCGGAGATCATGCGGCTGATGACCCGACCGACCTTGGTGCGATGGAAGAAGCTCATGGGCATGATTTGCAGTTTGCGGAACAAATCGTTGCGCAAGTCATGCACGACCGCCTCGCCGAATTCGAGCGCCCAGCGTTGCCGAAAGTGCATGGTGAGCTGCGTGAACAGTGCCAGCAGCAAAAAGCCGACGGATCCGAGTATTAACCCGACGGGATCGTGATGTTCGATGGGGCCTTTGATCACGGCGATCAACACCCAAGTGAGGCTGGGTAGTTGAATCGAGCGGAGCAGAACAGTGAACAGCAGCCAGCCGCGTTTTTTGGCGTGCGGCTGAGTGTAGCGGTATAAGCGAGACAGGAGCCGTGTGTCGAGCGGACGCATATCCGCATCGTCATGATCCGAGCGTTCGTTTCGCAGGATCAGAGTGTCTCGTCGTTGGGCGATCATGCGACCTCCCGATTATTGGGCAAGGCACTGCTCGCCTCGGCCCTCTGGTCGAGCATTTGCAACAAGGCGTTGTCGCGGTAATAACCGGCGACGCGCATCAGCTCGTCATGCGTTCCCATCTGCACGACCCGGCCGCGCTCGAGCACAATGACGCGGTCGGCCCGGCGCAGGGTGCTCAGGCGATGGGCGACTACGAGC
>CAYLYE010000170.1:0-13734 GCA_964387325.1 uncultured Planctomycetaceae bacterium | reverse complement strand
GGCCGCCTATGTGACCGACCATCCGGTCTCACCCGGCGATATCGTCGCCACAATCTATCAGCAGCTTGGTGTCGATCCGCACACGATCATTCACGATCTCAACGATCGGCCCATCTCCATCTCGCACGGCGGCAAAGCGATTCGGCAGATCCTGGCCTGATGGTGTCGTGTTCGCACGTGCGCTGATATGATGCTTGCAGTCAACAACGCATGTTCTCAGTGACCACGCCATGAATTGCTCTCATCGTAAATCCCTTTCGGTCGCCACGACCGTTTTACTGCCGACCCTTGTGGTTCTTGCATTGGGATTTTCGTCGCTCGGCGCTGAGCCCAAAGAGGATGGCACACCGAAACGCAGCGTGGACGCGGCGCGTCAGCAGGCCCGGCTGTTGCACGAGACCTACGAGTCGACGTTACAAGCCCTGCACCGTCGCTACTTCAAGGATGATGGTCGCATGCCCGTTCCGTCGCGGGTTATGGATGAGGTGTTCGCCGATTTGTCGGTGCGCTCGAACATCAAGGCCCGCTGGATGGCCGTCAATGCGCAGGTCATGACGCTCGGCCATGAACCTCAAGACGACTTCGAAAAACAAGCCGCCCGGCAATTGGCCCAAGGCCAAACTGAATTCGAGCGGGTCGAGAAAGGCGTCTATCGTCACGCGGGGTCGATCACCTTGTTCGCCTCGTGCCTGAAGTGTCACGCTCCTGCTCCGATGAATCCGACCGTGCATCGTGTCGCCGCGCTCGTCATCAACGTTCCCGTGATCCAAGACTGAAGACTCCGTACATTTTATCGGAAGGCCTGCTGTGTCTCGTACCATTTGTTTAGCCGCCTTAACGGTCACGCTCATCTGTAATACGTGGGGCTCAACACTCGCAGCGGCCGACGCGCCCGCGATCCCCGCGAGTATCTTTGCGGCCGACGCCTGGCAGGTGATTGGCATCAAGGGCAATTCGGCTGCCGTCGGCAAGCATGGTGACCGTTCGGTCGTGACCAGCGCTGGCAAGCAACTGCTGCTCGCGTCGGCTAGCGAGCTCACGATCGACACTCGCTTGCGGTTTCAGTTTCGTTGCGTCGATCCAACGCAGCGCAGCGCTATCACGCTTGGATTGGGGTTAAAGAACCCCACCGACACCAAGGAGCGTGGGGCCTATGTCACGGTTACCCCAAGTGCCGCAACCGTCACCTGGGTCGCGTTTGATCCCAACTCGACGGCGCGTCAACCCGAGACCCGAGGCACGTACAAGCCGCAGTTTGTGGTCGAGCGCAGCCTCGCCTGGCCCGAGTCGTTACGCGCCAACGTCGAGGCCGACATGGTCGCCTCGAAACCGCTCGCCGAGCGAATCCTCACGCTCGACGTGACCCTGCGCGAGCATGGTTATGAATTGGCGCTCGATGGCATTCCGCTGACGCGTGTCGACGCCGAATCACTCGACCCGCGCGGTCTAGCGCGAGTGACGCTCTCGCCTCATATCGAACTCTTTCAGGCCACGATCGAGAAGGTCTCGCCGCTCGATCCACGCTGGGTTTATCATCCGGTGTCACTGCAAGGCATTCTCAACGCCCGGCAGATTGACGGGGCGGTGGTCGACCCGCGCTCGATCGCCAAGTTGTCGCGGTTCGAGTCGGCTAGCGTGCCCTTCGAGTTGGCCGAGCCCAACGCCGATGGGAACGATCATGTCGACGTCGGTACCAGTTGGTTCCGGGCAGGTAATCTTGCCGGTCGCTACAGTGGTCGCGGCGCCGATGCGGTCTCGTCCCGCTGGGGTGGCGCGCTACTGAAAGACCCAGCCCGACTGACCGTGCGACTGCCGATGGCCCGATATCGTGCGTTACACTTGATTGCGGCGGCCGACAATGACGCCGACGAGGTGCCGATCGTCACGGCCCAGTTTTATCGCGCTCAGGCCGGGTTCCCTAAGAGTTTTGCCTCGGGTGTCCCAGCGTTCTCGGCGAAGTCGAATTCGAGCGACGCCATCGCAATCAAGACGAGTTCAGGTAAGCCGGGTCGGCTGTACCGCGTGACGATCCCGATCGAGTCGACCGCGCTCGCCGAGTTCGACGACCTGGACTTTATCGATGTCGAGTTGACCAAGCAGGTGAAGCTCTATCGCGCCTCGCCTGACCCGATGTACTACAGCGAACACGCGGCCGGTTTGCCCAGCAGCGTACACATTTATGCCCTGACGGCTGAACGTGCGGCCGTTGGTGTCGCCGTGCAGGCCAGCGCCTACGCTCATGTATGGACCGCCCCCGAGAAGCCTCGCTACACGGTCACGCTGACCAATCGTCAAGGCGGAGCGCGCAAGGTGCGGGTCGAGCTTACGTCGCATAGCCTTGTCGGACACCAGACGGCTAGCCGTTCGGCGACCGTAAAGCTTCCGACTCGTGGCACAGTCTCGACCGACTTCACACTCGATCCGCCCACGTTTGGCTATCACGACGCATTCGTGATGGTCACCGACGGCGAACAACAAACGGTCGAGCAATTTAGCTTGGCCTACTTGCAGAACGACACGCGTGAACGTGGCGACTGGGATTTTGATCGGGGCCCGCTGTTCGGCTTCTGGAATTGGGGGGGCGGCCATCACACTCCCTCGGCGGCCAAGCAACTCCTGGTGATGGCCAAGGCGGGTATCGAGTCGACCCCCGGCTCGTTCGAAGAGTACACGGCCCGACATGGCGACGAAGCACGCAAGGTGATGGAGCAATTCAAACTGTTCACGCTCAAATTCGCCGGGGCAGGCGATCATTATGTGACCGCGAAATTCGCCAGCGATTTGAAAACGCTCGGCCTCGAAAAGGCGCGAGAGAACTTCGTTAAAACGCTCACCGAGCGACAATCGAAACAGGGCCCCAACAGTCGACCGCTGTTCTTGTCTTTTTATCCCGAACCGTCGATCGGACCGGTCACGCACGGTATCTTTCCGCACTTTATTGGCGAGCCCGAGCATAAATTCAGCGACTACGAACGGGAACGCTACGAGTTGTTCCTGAACGGCTTTGTCCAGGGGGCCAAGATTGTCCGTCAAGAGTTTCCCCAGGTGAAGTGCTTGTTGCCCCACGGCGATCCGGCGTTCGTGATTCACTTTTTACGTCAGAATCCGGAAATCGCGCCGCTGCTCGACGGTGTGTGCGTCGACATCCCGTGCTTCGAGCGATTGCCCGAACAACAGTTCCACCAAGTTTCGCTGCATCGGCTTTATATGGCCCGCAAGGAAATGCGTGACGCGGGCATCAAGCAGCCGCTGCTGCCGATGTACGAAGGGCCCTGTGTCCCGAGCGGCCCCGGCGCGCTCACCGATCAAGAGCATGCCGACCTCACGATTCGCAACAGCCTGATGTTGTTGGTCTACGGTGTCACGATCCAGAACGGTGGCTTCCCCGCGTTCGACACGGCCAGCTATTGGGGCGAACAGCATTATGGCTTCGGCGTGCTCAATCGCGTGTCGCTCGAAACTCCCAAGCCGGCCTACGCGGCGCTGGCCACACTGACGCGACACCTCAACCGCGCGAACTTCAACAAGTGGGTCCCGACCGGCAGCCTGAACGTGTTTGCTTTGCAGTTCAAGCATTATCGCACCGGCAAGTTAGTGCATGTGCTGTGGACCCTTCGCGGTTCGCGGCCTGTACACATCAAGCTACCCGACGGAGCCAAGCTCGCGGCCTACGATCAGATGGACAATCCGCTGGAAGTTGCGGAGCACGCCGGCCAAGCGTCGTTCGTCATCGATCAATCGCCATGTTACATCGAAGGGCTGACGAACGATGCGCAGATATCGCTCGGCGCGGCGGATCACAGCGATGCGGAACCCGACGAGTTAGCCACGCGATTGGCCAATCCGGGAGACGGCTCGTGGACGATCAGCACCCAGCGCGAGAGCGAATACGAAGCGAGCCACAAGCCTTATATCTATCGTTACCCTAGCGCAATGACGGTCAAGCAGGTCGAGGCTCCCAAGGAGCAAGGGAGCCAAGCCCTGGCGGTTCATTTTCCGGTACCCGAAAAAGACCGCATCTTCGTTCCTTATTACTCGGTGCTCAAGCCATCCAAGCCGATCGAGATTGTCGGCAAAGCCTCGCATCTCGGGCTTTGGGTGCGCGCCGCGGGCGACTGGGGCCGGGTCGTGTACTTCCTCCGAGACGCCAAGGGGGAGCAATGGATCAGCATCGGCACGCGTGGCGCTTGGAACTGTGATGACCTGCACAGTTGGACCAGCTTCAACTTCGATGGCTGGCGTTATCTGCGGATGGAACTCCCGGCCAATAGTCCTTACGATCGTTTTCGCGAGGCGGGCAATGCTTGGTGGGGACCTTACAGCAGCGGCGATGGGAATGTCGACTTGCCACTCGCTCTCGAAAAGATCGTCGTCGAACGCCGCACACATGTCATGTACGTCGACGATCCGCAACCGGCCGACCGTGGCGACGTGCTGCTCGGTGACCTATTCGCCGAATACGAAACCCCGTTCGACGCTTCGAGCGAGGCGGTACGACTCTCGGCGATCCACATGAGCGTGCCGAAAGACGTGCCGGGCCTGGGCAATCCGATCGCGCAATTGCGCGACTCGGGCACCGGCGGGGCGTTTAAGATCGAGCGGATCACGCTCCCGAATCAAGAGGCCGACGGTACGCAGTGCTACGTTCACTTTGCGAAAATCGCCGACGCTAAACACTACGATATTTGGGTCGCCCCGTATGAAGACGGCCGCGGAGCACTGCACCTAGGCAAGGCTTGGAAGGAGCCGGGGCTGTTGCTGCGCGGACTCAGGCCCTATCAGAACTTTTATCTCTTCGCGACTTACACGACCGCCGACGGCAAAGTCTCGCCGCCGTCACCGGCATTCAAGATCAACCTCGAAGACTTCTTTGGCATGAAGTGATCGACACTTGGGTGTTGGTTGATGTCGGTCAGGCAATGATCTCGCGCACCACGTCGCCGGCGACGTCGGTCAGCCGGAAGTCGCGCCCTGAGTAGCGATACGTGAGCCGCTCGTGATCGAGCCCCAGCAGGTGCAAGATCGTCGCGTGCAGATCGTTAACACTCACGCGATTCTCGACCGCCTTGAAGCCAAAGTCGTCGGTGGCGCCATGCACTTGGCCCCCTTTTACGCCACCGCCGGCTAACCACATTGTGAAGCCGTAGTGGTTATGATCGCGTCCGTCGCCGTTCTCGGAGACGGGCGTCCGGCCAAACTCGCCACCCCAAACGACGAGTGTTTCGTCGAGCAGGCCGCGCTGTTTCAGATCGACAAGCAAGGCCTGCATGGGCTGATCGATCACCGCGGCTTGCTTACGAATGTTCGTGTTGATCTTGTCGTGATGATCCCAGTTGCCCACCTCGAGGTGAACATAGCGCACGCCGCGCTCGACCAAGCGTCGGGCGACTAGGCATCCGTTGGCAAACCAGCCTTCGCCGTATAAATCGCGCGTCGGTTTGGTTTCGGCCGCCAGATCCAAAGCCTCGCCGGCGGAGAACTGCATCTGAAAGGCGGTCTCCATCGCTTTGAGCCGAGCCGCGAGCGCCGTGTCTCCTGGCCGCTCCTCGCGATGCTGTTGGTTCAATGCCCTTATGAACTCGAGTTGTTCGCGCTGCTGTGCTTCGGGCAGTTTGGTGTTGCGGAGGTGGCGGATCATTTTCGCGGCTTCGGGCACGCGCGGGTCGATCGGGGTGGCCTGAAATTCGCCCGGCAGGTAACCGTTACGAACGTATCGCGAGGCGGTGTCCCCCTCTTTGATCGACACGAAGCCCGGGAGCGAATCGTTCTCGTAGCCCAGTCCGTAGGAGACCCAGGCACCGAGCGAAGGATGAATCTGGTCAATTCGCCCGGAGAACAAGTGATTAGCCGCCGGCGCGTGATTGGGATTCACTCCAAACACGGATCGAACCAGGCAAATATCATCGGCACAGGTACGGAAGCGGGGGAGCAACTCGCTTATTTCCAGGCCACTCTGACCGCACTTGGCAAACGTGAACGGCGAAGCGAGCAGCCCACCGGTCACGCGTTCGGTACGGAGTTGCACGTCGTGGGGCCGCTCGCCGGAGCGTTTGTTGACCTCGGGCTTGGGGTCGAACAGATCGAGATGCGATGGCCCGCCCGCCATGAATAGAAAGATCACATGTTTGGCGCGCGGTGCAAAATGCGTGGGCGAGGTTGCGCCTTGAGCGTCGGACCGCAACAGGTCGGCGAACACAATGTTCCCCAGGCCGCCTCCCAGAAGGCTCAGTGCATGACGGCGATTCATTGGCAGTTCGTTCATGGCCTTCAGTCTACGTATAGGAACTCGTTGCTGGCAAGCAGGCCATGCGCCATGAGCTGCCAAGCCTCGTCATTCTTCACGGACTTGCGTTCGAGGAGCCGCAGTGCCGAGTGCCGCTCGGCTGCCGTCGGATCGCGTTGTAACGTCCAGCGAAACAAGGCCTGCAAGCGATCGTCATCGTCGTGGTGCATTTTCTTCACGCGCGTCGATAGCGTCGTTGCGCTTTGTTGCATGAAGGTGCTATTGAGCAAATACAATTGTTGCAGCGGGGTGGTCGTGACAAGGCGTTCCTCGGCGTGCTGCTTCGCGTCAGGAAAGTCGAACAGTCGCAACACGTCGGCCACGTTCTGACGGCTGACCCGACCGTAAATCGTGCGCCGCGTGTTCTGGGCGTCGTCGAGGCTGCTGCTTGGCCCCGACATGGTTTCATCGAGCACGCCCGCGACTTTGAGTACCGCGTCGCGCCAAGCCTCGCTCTCCAGGCGGCGTCGATTCATCTTCCACAGCCAACGATTGCCACCGTCCTTGCTCGCCGGATCGTGCTGCGAAAGCGCGAGCGGATGAATGGCCGATTGTCGATACGTGGCCGACAGAACGATCTCACGATGCAGCCACTTGAGCGACCAACCGGCGTCGACAAATCGCGCGGCCAGATCGTCGAGCAATTCCGGATGCGAGGGGGCGTCGCCGAGCACGCCTAGATTGCTGGGCGTACGCACCAATGGTTGACCAAAATGCCACCCCCAGACGCGATTCACGATCACGCGCGCGGTGAGCGCCCGCGCATCGCCCACGATAGCGTTGGCCAGTTCGAGGCGACCGCTGCCATGCTTAAAAGGTTGTGGCTGACCTGTCGAGAGTGCCTCAATAAACCGACGCGGCACGATCGCTCCGGGACGAGCAGGGTTGCCACGCACAAATACCGGCAGATCACGTGGCGTATGGGGACGGAAAATCAGCGACGTCCAAGCCGGGTCGCTCCCGTCGATCCACACACCGGCATCACGCACGCCGTTGGCCGTCGGGCCGCTAAACAGCTGCTCGGCCTTGAGCGTCTTGAGCTTCTCGTCGAGCACGCGAATCGGTTCGTTGTACGGCTCGGTGGGCTGCTGCGATTCCTGTGCGGTCTTTTGCATTGTCTTGGCGTACGACAATCGTAGTTCGGTGTCGACAATTGCCTCGTGATTGTCTTGCAGTTGCCATGCGACCTCGTCGGGGGCCTCGACCAACGGTAGCTCGACGAGTCGTGTGCTGGCCATCACACCGGCCAGGGCGTAATAGTCTTGGGTGCGAATCGGGTCAAACTTGTGATCGTGGCAGCGGGCACATGCGACGGTGAGCCCCAACAGGCTGCGGGTCAACATGTCGACTCGCTCGTCCCACTCATCGGCGGCAATGACCGCGATCACATCAGCGGCCAGCTTGGGCTCTTTGTGATAAACGGGCGAGAGGCCGAGGAAGCCCGTTGCCGCCCGTTCAGCGGTTGGTAACTCCGGTTGCAAATCGGCGGCCAACTGGCGTCGCACAAACTCGTCGTAGGGTAAATCGTTGTTGAGTGCGCGTATCACCCAATCGCGATATTGATACGCAAAGCGCGGCGGCTTGCAGGTCGATTCGTTCGTTGGATTATCTTCGCCATAGCGGGCCAGGTCGAGCCAGTGTCGCGCCCAACGCTCGCCGTATTGGGGCGACGCGAGCAACCGCTCGACGAGTCGCTCGTAGGCGTCGCTCGCCGGATCGGCCGCGAATGCTTCGACCTCTTCAAAGCTGGGAGGCAGCCCCAGCAGATCGAACGACAAGCGGCGAAGCAGCGTGCGACGATCGGCTGTCGGTGCTGGAGCGATTTTCTCCTGCTCCAGCTTGTGTCGGATAAACCCATCCATCTTGCGAAGCGGCCATGTCGCGTCGGCCACCCCAGGCAGGGCGTGGAGCTTGAGCGGGCGGAACGACCAGAAGTCGCGCGCCGCCTGATCGATAACAATGGCACGCTTGAGCGCCGTCGAGGCGGTCGTGCTTGAGTCGGGGGGCAGCGGTGCTCCCATCGCAACCCATTTGCGGAGATCGTCAATCACCCGCTCAGGCAGCTTGCCCTTGGGAGGCATGTTCGATGCGTCCGAGGCGTAGGACACCGCGGCGATGAGTGAACTGTGTTCGGGCTTGCCGGGGGACACGATCGCTCCGGACTCTCCCCCTTGGCGAATCGCGGTCGAGGAGTCCAGTCGCAAGCCACCCTCGATTCGTTTCGACTGCGCCGAGTGGCAGGCGTAGCAGTGCTCGATAAAGGCGGGTCGAACCTTGGCTTCGTAGAACTCGATCCCCGTGGACGAGTCTGCCGCGTCAGCTACAAAAGCTGCCCAATGCACAACAAGCAGGACCCAGGCAAACAAGGATCGCATCGAACCGTCGAGGGTTGAAGACACACGGTGGGCAAGGCGGGCGGGATGTCTCGCAAGCAGATCAGCGGGTCAACGATAAACGTTGGCTTACTCCAATCTATGTGAAAGCCGTCGTCGCTTCAAACTCGATCAAAACAATCGAGTCTCGTGTAGCTGACGCGAAAGCAGGCAGAATGGGGGGATATCGTCGAAAAACCGCTAGTGCCCACTCGTCAATCGATCGTTAAAATACGGACGATCTCATCCAGTGCTCGTCCTACCAATAGCGAGCTGAGCCAAGGTTCGACATCAGCCCGTCTATCGTCATGTGGGTGACCGGCTTATGCTGACATCGAGTACGCAACGTGCCTCTGCAACCGACAACCGAATGAATCCTAACAACGTGGAACTGCGAGAGCGTGTCTTGTCGCTCAAGTTGCCCACTGCTGCGGTGGCCCCCTCAGGTTTCAACTGGGGACGATGGTGTCTTGCGATCGTGTTGCTCTCGGGGCTCGGCGCGACGGTATGGTATAATGAAGCCAGCCGACACTGGTTGCGGAATCTCGTTCTGTTCACTTCCGCCGACACAAAGACCGCCGAATCAAACCCGACGACCACCAAGACGGATGTTGCCGCGTCATCCGATCCCGTCACTGCCGCGCCCCCAGCCACCGTCTCTGCGGCAACGTCGGCAGCGATTGTACTCGAGTCGAAGGGCTACATTGTGCCGGCGCATCAAATCCTGGTGAGTCCCAAGGTGACAGGAATGGTGGTGCGGCTGAACTTGGAAGAAGGTCGCCGGGTGAACAAAGGAGAAGTGCTGGCCGAGTTGGAAAGCATCGAGTACCAGCGCGACGTCGAGCGAGCGACCGCGGCATTCGACTCAGCCCGGGCTCGGTTGGCTGAATTGCAAAACGGCAGCCGACCTGAGGAGATTGCTCAGGCCGAGGCCGAATTAGGACAAGCCAAGGAAGAGGTGATCGATCTCGAACGAACGCTGCGGCGACAGCGCGAACTGGCGAAGCAAAACGCGACCACGGAACAAGAATTGCAACGCTCCGAGAGCCAGTATCTGGCCACGCTACGGCGGATCGATCGTCTGACGTTCGCACTGCAATTGCTGCGTAAAGGCCCGCGAGAAGAGCGCATTCTGGCGGCTCAAGCCGATGTGCGTCAATCGGAAGCCGAGTTGAACAAAGCTCGCTGGCGGCTCGACAACTGCCGCATCGTGGCGCCAATTTCAGGCACCATCCTCAAAAAGAACGCCGAGGAAGGGAACATCGTCAATGCGCTCGCGTTCAATGGATCGTTCAGCTTGTGCGAGATGGCCGACCTGGCGGACCTCGAAGTCGATTTAGCGATTCAGGAACGAGACATCGCCAAGATTGCCGTGGGCCAGCGTTGCCGGGTCCGCACCGAAGCGTTTCCGGATCGACTGTACGACGGTTATGTCTCGCGTCTGATGCCGATCGCCGATCGCGCAAAAGGCGCGGTTCCGGTGCGCGTCAAAGTGCAGGTTCCGGCCGCCGAGGAAGGGCAGTTTCTCAAGCCCGAGATGGGGGCCATCGTGTCGTTCTATGCGCGCGATCGTGGTACGACAAGGTAGCTTTGTGACCCGACAATCGACGAGTAATCAAATGGCTCAAATAGCGCCCTTGGTGCGCGTGCAAAACGTACACAAGCATTTTCGTCGCGGCAGCGAGCGAGTCGACGTGCTGCACAACCTGTCGGTCGAGGTCGCACAAGGTGAGTTTCTCGGTCTCATGGGGCCTAGCGGCTCGGGCAAGACCACGCTGCTCAACTTGATTGCCGGGCTCGACCAGCCCAGCGAAGGCGAGGTCTGGGTTGCCAATGAATGCATCTCGCACATGTCCGAATCGCAATTGGCGCGCTGGCGTACGCGCACCGTTGGGTTCATCTTTCAGTTCTATCATTTGATGAGCGTGCTCAGCGCGTTCCGAAACGTTGAGTTGCCGCTGTTGTTGCTGCCGTTGTCGGCCGCACAGCGACGGCAGCAAGTGCTCACGGCGCTCGATATCGTTGGGCTCAGTGATCGGATTCACCACAAGCCGGGGCAACTCTCCGGCGGCCAGCAACAGCGCGTGGGTATAGCGCGGGCGATCGTGACCGACCCGGCCTTGATCGTGGCCGACGAGCCGACCGGCGACCTTGATGCCCGCAGCGCCGAGGAGATTCTTGATCTGCTCGGTGAACTGCGTCGCTCCCTAGGAAAAACGATCATCATGGTCACGCACGACCCGCGGGCCGCCCAGCGCGCCGATCGTGTCCTGCATCTGGATAAGGGTGAACTGGTCAGTGAACCCGCTCCCATCAGTGGTCGGGCAGGGACATAACTCACGCGACAGATGATGGTGTTCCGGAACGGATCGCTCCAAGGAATCAGAGCTCATGCGACTTTGGCTGCTCGTGGCACAAAACCTGTTACGCAATCCGCTCCGCACGATTCTGACGATGCTTGGCACGATGATGCTCGTCATGGTGGTTACGCTCGTGTGGTCGATCTTGACGTTTCTCGATCAGGCCACGGCCGAGAAAGCCAATAACCTCAAGGCGATCATCACCGAACGATGGCGTATCCCAAGCCAAATGCCGTTAGCCTACGCGGCCAGTTTGAGTGACGCGGCGGCTCAGAAGCCCAGCGACTATCATCCGCTCGACTCGATGACGTGGTCGTTCCTGGGCGGGTCGCTCGACCCCGACAAACGAACCCGGGAAAACAGCCTGTTCGCCTTCTGCCTGGATCCGAAAAAACTGCTCACGATGATGGACGACCTCGACACGCTCAGCGGCGAACAGCTCGTCGAGTTGCGCGCGGCGGTCGATAAAATGTCGCAAAACCGTCAAGGCATCATGCTCGGGCGCGACCGTCTGGCGGCAATCAATAAACGCCTCGGCGACCGCTTCGTGGTGCATAGCTTTAACTACAAAGACATCAATCTGGAAGTCGAGATCGTCGGCGTCTTTCCTGACGGTCGCTACAACAACAGCGCGGCGATCAACATTGATTACCTCACGGCGGCAATGGACGCGTACCCGCAAAGCCACGCGGGCCAAAAACACCCGATGGCTAGCAAAAGCCTGAACCTGGTCTGGTTGCGGGTCGAGGACATGAATGCGTTTCAGCAAGCGGCGACGCAGATCATGTCGGCACCGTTCTACAGTGCCCCGGCCGTGAAGATTGAGACGCAGGCGTCAGGCATTTCGACTTTTCTCGAAGCGTATCGTGACATTGTCTGGGGGATGCGCTGGCTGTTGTCGCCTGCCATTCTGGTCACCTTGTCGCTGGTGATCTCGAACGCGATCAGCATTAGCGTCCGCGAACGACAACAAGAATTCGCCGTGATGAAGGTGCTGGGGTTCTCACCCGATCAGATCTTACTGCTCGTGCTCGGTGAATCGATCGTGCTGGGACTGGTCAGCGGGCTGGCGAGTGCTTCGTTGACGCTATGGGTCGTGAACGTGGTCTACGGCGGATTGAAATTTCCGATTGCCTTTTTTGGCGCGTTTTTGATTCCGAACGCGGCGCTGATCTGGGGGCCCGCCCTGGGCATTGTGTCGGCGGTGGCTGGCTGCTTTCTGCCCGCCTGGCAAGCCCGTAGCGTGCGCGTGTCGGATGTGTTTGCTCGAATCAACTGAGGAAGACGCGAGGGATCATGGTGCAAAGCGTGTTGTCTTCGCCGATTGTGCTGCCGCTTTCGGTCGGTGTTGGCCTGATCGCCTTGTTGCTGCTCATCGGCCGGGTGCCGTTGAGTTACAACTTCAACACTCTGTTGGCCCGTTGGCGAACCACGGTCCTCACGGCGTTGGCGTTTACGTTGGTCATTGCGTTGCTGGTGGGCATGCTGGCATTCGTGAATGGCATGGCCGAGCTGACTCGCAACAGCGGACAAAGCGGCAATGTCATTATTCTGGCCGAAGGCGCGACCGACGAGAGCTTTAGCAACCTCGGGTTTTCCGACGTCGGCGATATTGAGAATCAACCGGGCATTCTTCGACAAGAAAACCGACCTTTGGTTAGCCGCGAAGCGTATCTGGTCGTTAACCAGCCGATTGAGAATCCTCCGCAGGGACGTCCGAAACGCCGGTTTCTCCAGGTGCGTGGACTCGATGACCCACGCCTGAGCGGAGCGGTGCATGCCATTCAATTGCATGCCGGAGGCGATTGGTTTTCAGAAGCCGGCGTGCGCGAACAGCCCGGGCAGAACGAGTCGGCGATCGAGGTCGTTGTCGGCGAAGGATTGGCCCGCGAACTTGCCCGCGATCGGGCCCCGGCCAGCGTTCAAGAACAACTCGCCGTGGGCGACACCTTCGCGCTCAACGGACGCACCTGGGTCATCACCGGAGTCATGCGTAGCTCGGGAATGACGTTCGACTCGGAGGTCTGGGCCAAGCGAGCGCTCGTCGGCCCGATGTTCGGCAAAGAGACCTATTCGTCACTCGTGGCTCAGGCGGCCGACGGAGCGTCGGCCCAAAAGTTGCGCGACTATTTCAATAACGAATACAAGAAAGCCGCAGTCAACGCCCAAACCGAAGTCGATTATTTCAACAGCCTCAACGATACGAACAAACAGTTCTCGTATGCGATCATGTTTCTTACGGTGGTGATTGCGGTTGGCGGTGTTTTTGGCGTCATGAACACGATGTTCGCGGCGATCAGTCAGCGGACGCGTGATATCGGCGTGCTCAGGTTACTGGGATTCAGCGGTCCTCACGTGCTCGTCTCGTTTTTGCTGGAATCGGTCATGATTGCCCTGTTGGGCGGTATCGCTGGCTGCTTGGCTGGTTGCTTGACCCACGGCCTAACAGCCAACAGCATTGTCAGCAGTGGCCAAGGCGGAGGGAAATTTGTCGTGCTCAAATTGATCGTCGATGCCGACACGCTGACCAAAGGGATGTTGCTGGCGTTGGTTATGGGTGTCATCGGCGGCGCAATTCCCGCTTTCCGCACGATTCGCCTGCGCGCGCTCGACGCCCTGCGCTAACCACGCTCATCCGTGCCGCAACTTATCCGCCCGCCACGCCTTGTGTGTTCACGTAGAGTGAGTAAACCGAGGTGCTCCCGCACATGAAGAGCCG
>CAYLYE010000169.1:0-13867 GCA_964387325.1 uncultured Planctomycetaceae bacterium | reverse complement strand
GATAATCCGCTCGGCGGAATCTTGCCAACGCCGGCCGGCGCGTGGACCACAACCCTCGCCGTCCAAACAACGTTTCCAGTTCCGCGAGATCGACGTATACGAGGAACAACGCAACCCGAAATGAATGCTCGACCGGCGTGAAACGGCGATGACGAACGGTCCCTTCGTAGAGGCAGCTTCTCATGAGCGAGCCTCCTTCGATGCGTGTAGACACGCGGCTTCGAGCGTCGATATGGGAAGACTTGCGCGAGCCGCTTGTGTCACATCCCGCAGCAATGATTCGCAAACACGCAGCGCACTCACAACGCCATCCTCGTGAAAGCCGTTGCCCCAATACGCGCCGCAGAACGACGTTCGGTTGTGGTGGATCAACTCTCGATGCCGAGCCTGAGCCGCCGCTCGACGCACGGTGAAGATCGGATGGTGATATTCGATTCGCCGCAAAATCTTCGTCGGGTCAATCAGCTCGTCGCTATTGAGGGTCACGCTGAAGTCGTGCCGCGACCGGAGGTGTTGCAGCAGATTCATCTGGTATGTCACTGTGGCCGCCTGTTGGGAATGGTTCGACAACGAACCGGTGCTCGCTGACGGGCCGCGGACGTGATAGTTCCAACTCGCCCACGCGCGCCGCCGCTTCGGCAAGACGCTGCGGTCGGTGTGCAGCACGGCGATGTTGCGCCCGTACGGAAACTCCGACAACACGGCGCGTTCGGTCGTGGTCGGATCGGCCAGCATTCGCAGCGCTTGATCGCTGTGACACGCGAAGACAACGTGATCGAAGCTTTCCGGCGAGCCGTTTTTAGGAACGATGACCACATCGTGCACCGATCGACGAACCTGCGTAACGGGCGTGTTCAGTCGCACTCGATCCCGAAATCGCTCGGCCATCTTTGCGACATAATTTCGCGAGCCGCCTTCGATGACGCGCCATGTTGGCCGGTTCCGCACGCTGAGCAAACCGTGATTCTTGTAGAACTCGACGATGAATCGGATCGGGAAACTCTCGAAGGTTCCAGTCGGACAGGACCAGATTGCTGCGCCCATCGGTAGCAGATAATGCACGGCAAATTCACGCGAGTAACGATGCCGCGCCAGAAATTGGCCGACCGTGGTTTCATCGCTCGCCGAGCGAGTCTGAACCAGTTCGGGCGCGTCTCGATTGAATCGCAGAATGTCGGCCAACATGCGATAAAAACTTGGTCTCACCAAATTTCGCCGCTGAGCAAACAGTCCGTTCAATGACGAGCCGTTGTACTCCAGATTGGCCGCATCGCATCGCATGCTGAAACTCATCGAGGTCGGCCGCGAACAGACGCCGAGTTCGTCCAACAGAGCGATGAAATTGGGATATGTCCAATCGTTGAAGACGATAAATCCTGTGTCGATCGCGTGTCGCTCGCCGTGCCATTCGACCTCAACAGTGTGGGTGTGCCCGCCGAGATAATCGTTCGCCTCGAACAACACGACGTCATGCGCATCGCAGAGACGAAACGCCGCTGTCAGCCCAGAAATCCCTGCTCCGATGATTGCAATTCTCATTTGAACTCCGTGACCTGGTCGCCGGGCTATTCGCCGAGAATATTAGGGATGCCAACAAACAGTGGAGAATGGCCCCCTTGCAGATATGACGGTCGCAAGGGGGCTTCGCTCCGGTTGTCGATCGCGCGCTGCCACGATGCCGAGACATCCGGATCGACGAGTGCTCGGAAGCAGCGGACATTCGCCCAACCAGCGGGATCGTCGGCGGCAATGTCATTGCGAAAATGTTTCATCGCAACCTCAAGCATGCTTTTTCGATTTACGAGGTTTTTTCGGTACCGCTTCCGCTTGGCGGCGCAGCGTTTTTCCGAACTCTTCCAAATGCCGCATCGTGTCGCAAAACGCCGAGTATCGGAGCTTGGTCCGAATCTCGGCGGTTAATGCTCGACCGCCAACCACGATCGCCGTGTGGGTTTTCGCCGCCGCCTCAGACAGCTGATTGAATCCGCCGACGAACTCTGACTCGTCTGGGATGAACGAAACGCTTAGCCAGAACAGCCTCGGTTCGTGCCGCTGAATCGCTTTGGTCATCGAGTCAATTGGAATCGACGTTCCAAGCAACCGGGCATCCCAGCCGACGGAACGGAGTACAAGCTCCGACATCGTGACCGGGAGCGAGTATTGATCCCCCTCGATCGTCGCGCCGAAGGCGGCCAGTTCGCGCTCGGGCGGAACCTGTTTCGAGCGAAGCTCATGCAGCACGCGCATCATGATCTGACAGGAACAACGCTCCTGATAAATCTCAACCTCGTGACATGCCCATTGCTCGCCGATCGCACGAAAGGCGACCGCAATCACTTCGTCGAAGATCAGGGATAATGGCTGACCCGCCAGAAACAAATCGAACACGATCGCATGAGCCGCCACGTCGTTGTCGGCCAACAAGGCTTCAGTGAGTCGCTCCGCACACCCTCCGACGCGCCGCGCCTTGCGATCATCGCTCGCCGGCATCGACAGAATGCGTGGCTCCACGACGGCATGGTTATGTTCGCGAGCAAACCGCAGCGCTTCTTGAACCGGAATGCGCCGATGCCGTCCGGCCGTCTTCACCGTCTTTATCAGCCCCAGATCACACCATCGCTTGAGCGACGACTCGCTCGCCCCAATCGCTTCGGCTACTTGTTTCGGTGATAGCAGTTGATGCATCGCAAGGTCTTTGCCTGACAGGCCATGTCGGTCACGGGAGGAGAAGCGTTCGCCTGAGGGAGAAGCGAACGCCCTAGGATTATACCGAAATCACTCGATCACCACAAGTAAAACGTCCATTACGTCCTCTGCGACATGTCGCATGCAGATATCCGTCTCGTGTTTTATCGTGATATTACCACTATAACAAGCCATATTTTTATATCTCTTGATAATTACTATTGTGCTTTCGATAATAATACGGTCATATCGTCCATTCGAGCAGGGCCTGGCGAGTCAACAGATCACTGCTGCGAAAGCATGCTAATGAATGGAATCTTGAATCTTAGCCGTAGCGATCCTGTTGCCGTTTAGCGGCCGAGTGTGGTTGCTGAACGGCTGTGGCTGTACGAATCCAGAAGACTCGATCGGAGTGATCCGCTGCTTTGCCAGTCATGGAACTCGCCATGTGGACCATTTTGGAGGCTTGGTGCAGGCCCTGATCGCGAGGGCCTGCCGGAAACTCCTCCACACGTGGCTCGGAGGTACGCCGAAATGGTTTCTGGGCTGAGGCAAGATTCGGCTCGGCATCTGCGTCTCACGTTTCCGGAGATGGTGCTGGTCTTCACACCCCGCAATCATCGTTCAAATGATCATGACCACCTCCGGCCGTGAACGCGATCGCTGAACACAGTAAACCCTCGGCATGATTTGGTCATACCGCAATAAATATCGATAATTCCAGGTCCATTCTGAAAGGTTCATCATGAAACCATCCCTGATTCAGGCACTCGTCGCCACCGTGATGATGATCGCATCCGACTGTATCCTTCGAGCCGATCCATCAGCGAAAGTCGGGGCGGATTCGGTAGCGCTGATCAACAACGCCTTGGCCAATGCCAAAGCACAGGCAACAGACGATCGGTGGACCACTTTACAAGCTGCCGCGAAGGCCGTGATGGAGGCCCATCCGAACAATTGGCTGATCTCGACAAAACTTCAAACAGTCCTTAATCAACCGGAAGTCAACGTCTACAAGCAGGGCAAATCGCTTCAAAACGCCTTGTCCGAAGCGGCCGTGATTTTGAACTTCCGCATCAAGAAAGAGTCCGAACTGCCCAGGGGATTTCCCGAACCGTGCGCACTCGGAGAGATTCAGTTAAAGCACTACCCATCATATCGCGTAGCCCGCGCGCCATCCAAGAAAGACAGCGCGTTTTTTACATTGTTCAAGCACATCAAATCCAACAACATCGAAATGACCGCGCCCGTCGAAATGCACTACGAAGAATCCGATCAGAGGTACCAACAAGTCGACATGGCGTTTCTCTACGGCGCGCCGGATTGGGGGAAACCAGGCGACGCAGGCAAGGGCGTGATCGTGGAAGACATCCCCGCGATGACCACGGTGACGATCGGCCTCACGGGGGATTTCGATCCGACTGGTTCCACCTACATCCAGGCGTTGAAATCCTGGCTCGCTCAGCATGCTTCCGACTACGAACGCGACGGCAAGGTTCGCGTCATGGGCTACAACAGCCCGTTCGTCTGGAAGTCGCAACGGTTTTTTGAAATAGAAATTCCGGTTAGGAAGCGAGCACGAGCCGCGGAGGTCGCCAAGCCTTGAAACCGCATTACCCAATTAATGCGACAGAGTTTCCCTGGTCATGATGTTTACCGCTTCAACGTGATGGGTCATGGACTTGAAAGACAAATCCAATATTCTGGTCACCGGTGGCACCGGTTACGTCGGCGGACGATTGATTCCGTTACTGGAGGAATGCGGGCATCAGGTCCGTTGTTTGGCTCGGCGTCCGGAGTTCTTGAAGTCACGAGTTGGTCCCGAAACCGAAGTCATCACCGGAGATGTTCTGCAAATCGAGACGCTTGACTCGGCCTTCGCTGGCATCGAAACGGCGTTCTATCTCGTTCATTCCATGGGAGCTGGGAAAGATTTCGAGGACGAAGATCGCATTGCTGCTGGCAATTTCGCCGAAGCCGCCCAGCGGAACGGAGTGCGACGCATCATCTATCTCGGTGGCCTGGGCGACGAGCAGCAGCAACTTTCAAAACATCTTCGCAGTCGTCAAGAAGTAGGAGCCGTCCTGCGCGAGTCCGGCGTACAAGTCATTGAGTTCCGTGCATCGATCGTGATTGGTTCCGACAGCTTGTCGTTTGAATTGATTCGAACATTGGTACAAAAACTTCCGGTGATGATCTGCCCGAAGTGGGTTTCGACTCCGGCTCAGCCAATCGCGATCGAAGATATATTGAGCTACCTGTTGGCTGCAATTGACTTACCCGATGGCCCCAGCGACATCTTTGAGATCGGCGGACCCGATCAAGTCTCATATGGCGATATTATGCAAGAATACGCGAGGCAGCGCGGGTTAAAACGCTGGATGATCTCGGTTCCTTTTCTCTCACCGCAACTGTCGAGCTTTTGGCTCGGAATGGTGACCCCGGTTTACGCTCGCATCGGCCGCAAGCTCGTTGAAAGCCTCCGAAATCCGACCGTCGTCACAAACTCACACTCAAGTGACGTGTTCCCGATTCGGCCGCGTAGTGTCCGCGATGCCATCGCACGAGCTCTGGTCAACGAAGATCAGGAGATAGCGGCCACACGCTGGTCCGACGCGATCAGTTCGTCAGGCCGACTCGGAGGTTGGGGTGGAATCCGATTCGGCACGCGATTGGTCGATTCGCGCGAAATCGAGGTCGGAGTTCCCATCGACTTTGCCTTCGCTCCCATTCAACGGATCGGTGGTCTGACTGGCTGGTACTACGGCAACTGGCTATGGCGATTGCGGGGCTGGCTCGATCTGTTGATCGGCGGAGTCGGCTTGCGGCGCGGTCGGCGCGACCCAGTGGAACTCAATAACGGAGACACCATCGATTGTTGGCGCGTCGAATCGCTGGAACCCAATCGACGCCTGCGGCTATTCGCCGAGATGAAACTTCCCGGCCGAGCGTGGCTCGAATTTGAAGTCGAACACACTCAGAGCGGTTCGCGCATTCGACAGACCGCCGTGTTCGATCCGGTGGGGCTGACCGGCTTGGCCTACTGGTATGGTATCTACCCGCTGCACGAATTGGTGTTCGGCGGCATGTTGAACGGTATCGCGAACGCCGCTCGACTTTCGATCGACACGGCAACGAATTGGCGACCGACCGTAGTCCGACAAGTGGCATGGTTGATCGGCTTCATCGCGGTCTGCTTCACTGCGGCTGGCTTGGGAGCGGCTGTCACAGCGACATCCGTTGGTGGCTGGTATCAAACCCTGGCAAAGCCGAGTTGGAATCCGCCCGATTGGCTCTTCGGCCCTGTCTGGACTGCGCTCTATTTCTTTATGGCTGTCGCCGGATGGCTCGTCTGGCGCAGCCACGGGTGGAGAGCCGCTCGACCGGCGTTGGTGTGGCTTGGCTTTCAGATCGCGCTCAATGTGCTCTGGTCGTTTCTCTTCTTCGGTTGGCAACGCCCCGGCTTTGCCTTGGCCGAAATCGTCGCGCTGTGGATTTCGATCATCGCCACTTGCTTCGCATTTGAGCCCAAGTCGCGCACCGCTGCGTGACTGCTGGCTCCGTACCTGGCCTGGACGTCATTCGCCGTCATCCTGAACTTTGCCATTTGGAGATTGAACTCATGATCTTCGTATTGGCGATCCTGGCAACTGCATCGCTCGGGCAAAAGTCCGATCAGAACTCGGATGGTGGACTCGGTACAAAAACGTGATTGATAAAGAAAGCTGTTATGTCCCAAACCTTTGACGCACTGTTGCTGGTGTCCTTTCGCGGACCAGAATGCCGAGAAGACGTGATGCCGTTTTTGGAAAACGTCACTCGCGGCAAGCATGTCCCGCGCGAGCGGCTGGCGGAAGTGGCCGAACACTATTACCACTTCGGTGGTGCCAGTCCGATCAACCAGCAGAATCGTGAACTCATCGCCGCATTTAGTGCGGAGTTGTCGGAAGATGGTTGCCGTCTGCCGATCTATTGGGGTAACCGCAATTGGCATCCGTTGCTCCCGGACGCGTTTCGCCAAATGCGAGACGATGGCGTACAGCGAGCACTGGCTTTCGTCACCTCGGCGTTCAGCTCGTATTCCGGCTGCCGTCAGTATCGCGAAGACATCGAACGCACGCGCATTGAGGTCGGTCCCGCTGCTCCGACGGTGGTGAAACTGCGACCATTTTTTAATCATCCGGGCTTTATTGAGGCCGTTGCCGATCGGGTCCAGGAGGCGCTCGCAGATGTTTCGCAGCATCATCTCGCGAAGACGCAACTTGTTTTTACGGCACACAGCATCTCTGTTGCGATGGCGAACGGCTGCCAATACGCGACGCAGTTGCACGAGGCATGCTCGTTGGTTTCCGATCGCGTTGGGGGATTGCCGTGGTCATTGGCATACCAGAGCCGCAGTGAAGCGCCGGGTCAGCCCTGGCTGGAACCGGACATCGGTGATTGGCTCCGTGAGTTCTCCCGACAGGACGAACGGACGCATGTCGTCGTGATCCCGATCGGTTTCATTTCGGATCATGTGGAAGTCCTATTTGACCTCGACCATGAATCCAAAACCATCGCCAAGGAATGCGGCTTGCAATTGATACGAGCCGGGACTGTCGGAACTCATCCGCGTTTCGTCCGTATGATTCGCGAATTGATGAGCGAGCGAATCGATGGATTACCGCCACAATCGCTCGGCTTGCTTGGTCCCAATCCGAACGTCTGCCCAGAAACATGCTGCCTTTCTGGACGTCCCGTACGGTCCATCGCTTCGACATGAATGTCAAAGGAATCAAAGATGCACAACTTGAAACTGTTCGCGATTGTGTTGCCCATTTTTCTGCTCATCGACCTGTTTTGGCTGGGCGTCGTCATGAAAGGGTTCTACAGCCAAGAGCTTGGTGAATTGGCCCGCAGACAAGGAGAGTTTCTTGCCCCTCGTTGGGGCGCGGCCATGCTGGTCTATCTGCTGATTCCAGGCGGCATCGTTCTTTTTGTGCGACCACTCCTGGGAGAGAGCAGCACCGCGTGGCAGGCGTTCGGTTGGGGGGCGTTATTCGGGCTGGTGCTCTATGGCGTGTACGACCTGACAAATCTCGCTGTCCTTGAAAAATGGACGATGCGCATGACTCTAGCCGACATGACCTGGGGCTGCGTTCTGTGCGGCACGATCAGCGTCGTGATGAGGTTCGTCGATGGATGGCTGACGAAATGACTCACCACGATCCTCAATGACTGCCTTGCCGAGCACGGGAATTCTAAATCAATGGTGCCAACATCTCGCATCCGAATCTGCAATGCCACTGCTGTCCGAGGCGACGGTGAGTTCGTCTTGTATTGGATGATCGCGTTTCGGCGATTGTCGTCATATTTCAGCCTGCAACGCGCCATCGATCTGGCCGTTATGTTGCGCAAGCCGCTAGTCATCTTCGAGCCGTTGAGGATCGGGTAACCGCGCGAACTCGCGCGTGACTTCTCGCCCCCGACCACCGACGATCTTGGCTACGGCGATCTTGCTGTTGTCATAACTGATCCGCCGGGGCACGCCCCCCAAGAACTCGAACGCCCGCCGATGCCCCTCCTGATAGGTCTCCGTACATTCGCGAGGAAACACTTGGCAATAAATGGCATCGGAGTAAGGGAGCGTGAGCACGAACATCGCCACCTTGACCGGCTCGCCCCGTAAGATCACCTGCGCTTCGCCAGAATCGACTTGAGCCTCCCACGGTCGATGCGACAATGGCACGAACACTTCAGATTGACGCTGCTTCCACCGGCGAACAGCCGCCTTCACGATCGTGAGGCCTCCGTCGTACTGCTGCGCGGTACGGAGCCGATCGTAAATCCGCTGCGCCGTATGCCGCTGCTTGGCGGGCATCGCTCGATCCTGCAGCATAATCTCGTGGATGAACGGCAGAAACGGGTCTAACTTACGCGGCCCGCTCGAAGGGCGACGCTGATAATCGACCGGCTCTGGATGCTGTAAAATCCGCTGCAGCGTTCGACATTGCAGTTGATACTCACGGCAAGCGGCAAGCTTGCTGATTTCGTTCGTCAGCACCCGCTGACGAATTTCGCTCCATAGTTTCATGTCCTGAAACACCTGTCTACCTCGCGGATGGCCACCGTGATCGTCAGCGACAGCGATCTAATCTCTTGGTTCGTGGCGGCATGATCGTGACGAGAGCGATCGAATCGTCTGAGAGCGATCACCGTCCTTGGGTGAATGCAATTCGGCCACGATGCGTCGTGCGATGAGCATCAACAGCCGATGGAGTGTTGAATCGATTTGGATCGGTCCGCTGGTTGTACGTTTCGGATGTCGCGATTGTTGACGCGGTCGTTTCATGAGATAAGGTGCCTATTCTTGGAAATTGAAAGCGCAACTTAGGCGCAGAAAAAAACCCTCGGCGATTGCCAAGCGCGAGGGGATGGCAACTTTACGGTTTGAACCGGACTACTGCCGTTTAGAGTTCGACAGGTACATTGCCTTCCAGCGGTTTGAACTGATACTTGCGGTTACGATGCCGTCTCAGCTTCAGATAGTCGCTGGGCGGTTCACGCAGCATGACATAAGGCGAGCTGAGTCCTTGCGACTGCATTCGCCGATGCAAGGCGAGTGCACTGAAGACAGCGGCCTGTCTGAGGTGTTCTTTGATCTGCTTGGCAATCTGCCGCTGCTGAAAACCCGCAGCTTCGAGTTGTACCGACTCTTGTCGAATTCGTTCCCGCTGCGGAGGATCGAAAAGATCAAGCTTCAACACACAGGTCAACAACTCGTCGAGCCCAGCAACGCGAGTCAGACTCGGCATGATCCCGCTAAAGCAAAATTTCACTCGCGCCCGAGGCAGCAGATGGCCGACACAGCCAAGCGGTTATTGACGCTCCTTTTGGTTAGCCTTGGCCAACCGCTTCATCGCCTCTTGCGAAGCGCTGTCGGCAATGTGCGTGTAGAGTTTGGTAATTTCCTGGTCGACATGCCCTACCCAGGCTTGCACCATCGCCAGCGGAATGCCTCGGATCAGTGCATTGGAAATGAAGGCGTGACGAAAAGTATGGAGGTGCCCGTTCAGTCCCAGCTTCTTCAAAATCCGCTTGAGATACTGGAGCAAACGTCGCTCGGATATCTGGTGATCGCCAGCGGGAAAGTGACTTGAGGGAGCCGCCGTCAGAACCAACTGGCTCCGCCGCGGAAGCTGTTCCAACACCTGGCGAACGGTCTGCATCGGGATCACCCGCTGGTCTCCCGTCTTAGGGTTCCAGCCCTCTTTGGGCCGGATATGAATCACGTTTCTTTCGAAGTCGACGTCGTCCCAGGTGAGCCATTTCAACTCACCGACCCGCATGCCAGTCTCGACCAACATCACCACGCCCACCTGTGGGGTGGTTCTGCGGCAGCGAGGATTTGTTCAACCTCGGCTCGCGCCCAACACGGTTGAGACTTGGGTTTGACTTTATTCAGTTTCAGGTTGCGCAGCGGGTCGCTGTGGATCAAGTTGCGTGACAAAGCGAAGTTGACCATCTGACGAATGATGACCGTCTCGTTGAGTACCGTTTTAGGCTGGGCAGGCTTGATCTTGCGAGCAACCGCCTCAGCCCGGTAGGCATCGATAAAACTCAGATCGATATCGAGAATCGACTTGGCTTTACGGCGACTGGCCAACTCGAGCACCCGACGTTGAACCAATTCAATTTTTTGCAAAGTCCTTTTGGCTTTCCCTCCGGTACGCAGAAGGCTCATATACGCCGAGGTCACCTGCCCGATGTCGTCGATCACCACCTGCTTCAGATAGTCGATGCCGCCTACAGTGGCATGAAGTGGCGTACGGAACAGATCGCCGCCCGCTACGCCCGAAGATCGCATCGAGTTGCACTTGACTGCCGAGGGAGACGGTCTCTCCGCCGCCATAACCGCACATGGCAAATACATGGGCGACGAGACGCTCGCTCAACTCAGCAGCGCCGCGCTCAGCGGAACCGACGTGCATACCAACTAGGTGAAGATCGACGGCCAAACATTGGTCATTCAATTGCGACGTTTGAGCACGCTAGCGACACTGTCGTTGCTGGCTTACTTCGACCGATTATTCCAACAAAGTAAACTAAGGGCCTTGCGGCAAGTTCTCCGAATACTCCTTATATGCGGAGTATTCATCTAGCCGTTGATTTTGTTTCGCGCATGGCTCACCGCGTTCGGCTGAACGTGTGCTGGGGCATGCTCCTGTGCGTTGCCGTCATTCTCGCAGACGTCGAGACCCAAGCACAACAGCTCGACGTGCCAGTCGGTCCACGCGAATTATTTGTCGTGCCACAGTTAGTACCGCGCGATTCCGAAGGGGCACGGCCCGAAGAACAAGTCCGGCGGATCATGCCGCGCGGCGACACGCCCATCGGTTCGTTTGTCGAGTCGCTTAAAGGAAACGACGCTGCAATTGAAGTGGTCGTCGGCCAGGGTCGCATCCTCACCCTCAAGCGTCCGATTTCGACTCCGCAGGCCGCGGGGGTCGTGGCGGTCGGAGACCCCAATCTGGTCGACTTCGAAGTGCTCCCCAATCCGCAAATGATTCGGCTGTTCGTCAAACGTGCGTGGGTCACCGATCTCTCTGTCACAACCGGCGACGGACAGGCATTCAGCTTCGAGATTCGCGTAACCTACGATCTGGACCTGTTTCGAGCCCAGCTGGCGCAGGTCTTTCCCGACGCGAAAGTCAATCTCGCCCAGATCCGCAATCATATCGTGGTCGAAGGTCAGGCACGGAGCACCGTGCAGGTCCAGCAAATCATTCAGACCGTACAGTACTATTTAAGTAGCGCCTCGGCTAACACGGTGTCGGGCAGTTCTAATAGTGGCACGCCGGCTCCTGCTGGACCGCCAGGCAATGATCCCAACGTCCAGCAGCCTGCACCCGGCACAACGCCCACGGCCGGATCGAACCTATCGCAGGTCAACAACGCGACGGCTGACACACCGGGCGGGACGGCTACGGGACAAGTCATTAATCTTCTGCAAGTGCCCACCTCGCAGCAGGTGATGCTCAAAGTGAAAATCGCTGAGCTGAATCGCACGGCCCTGCGACAGATTGGCGCTGACATCTACGGTGTCTCGCCTGGGAGTGGTAACATTTTTGGCACTAATCTCGGAGCGTCGACAGCCCAGGCGCTCGCCACGCTGGGCATGGGCGGCCTCACCGGAACGGCCAACACGGCCAACGCGACGGGCTCGACCGGTATTGGCATTTTCCCTAGCAGTGACTTCGAAATCATCTTCAAAGCCCTGCGGAAGAACTCGCTGTTGAATATTCTGGCCGAGCCCAACTTGATCGCGATGTCCGGTCATCGGGCAAGTTTTTTGGCCGGCGGTCAGTTTCCTGTCCCGGTACCACAAGGCGCAGGGGGCGTGACGAACAACGTAACCATTCAATTTAAAGACTTTGGTGTGCAACTTGATTTTGTGCCGGTCGTGCTCGATGACGAACGCGTTCGACTGTCAGTCACACCCGAGGTGAGCTCGATCGATCAGAGCCTGGGGACCACGCTCGTGGCCGGAGGCTTGCCTGTACCGGGATTGAATACACGACGAGCAACCACCACGGTTGAGCTACGTCAGTCGCAGACCTTAGCCATCGCCGGTCTCTTGCAAGTGCAGCTCGACGCGCAGACGGCACGCATTCCGGGGTTGGGTGATTTGCCGTACCTCGGCCCCATGTTCAGGAACAACAGTCACAACCGAGTCGAAAAAGAACTCGTCGTGATGGTCACGCCGTACTTGGTCGAGCCGGCCGAGTGCAACGAGATTCCGCCGCTGCCCGGTACGTTGATCCAAGATCCCGACGACCTCGAATTCTACCTGATGGGACGCATTCAAGGGCGGACCGGTCAACCGTACCGCGCTACGAACAACTGGGACGACCCGCGGCGGATCATGCTCGAGAAACGATATTTGCACGGCGCGACCGGTTACTCTCAGTAAAGGTGCTGACCATGTTACGTTTTCAACGCTCCAACGCACCCATGCATACACTGCGACACGAGTATCACGCAGTATTGCTGATCGTGGGGCTCGCCGTGTCGGTGAATATGCTCTGTGCCGACGAGTTTGTATTGCCGGGACAGTTTGGCCCCACGCCAGCCGGACCTCCCATCGCGCCACCGCCGCCGCCACTCAATTACAATCCACCACAGAACAATAGCACACCGCTCCCCATTTCTCAGTCAGCTTCAATGAGCCCCGAACCGACAAGCGAAGCCGTCTCGGCGAATTGGTTTGCCCGCTGTCGCCCTGGTTGGTTTTCTCGCTGGTGGAAACCAAGCGATTCGCAGCTCGATCCTCCTTTGGGAGATGCCATCTATGGTGCGTTTCGTCCGCAGGTGCAACACGGTTTCGCGGCGATGATGACTCTCTACGATTACGACTTTACTGCCGCAGGTCGGCTCACGCCACGCGGTTGGCAACAGGTGCAAAAGATTTCTCGACTGGCGGAACAAAGCCCCGCCCCGGTATTGGTGCAAGGTTCTGGCAACGAACGGATCGACGCCATCCGTCGCACCGAGGTTGCGGAACAATCACAACGCATGGGCACGCCAATCGCCATGCAACGCATCGTCATTGGTGTACCGCAAGCTATCGGTCTCCAGGGAGAGGAATCGACCGCTGTCTATACCACACTGATTCGCCAAACCCAGACCGGAGGCAAACCCAGCACGGCCAGTGCACCGGTCTCGAACACCACCGGCAGCGGCACCAGCAACTCCAACAACACGAGCAACTCCAATGCGATCAATTCCTCCGGCACATAGCGTCCCACTAAAGGGTACGGGAGTCATTACAAAAGACTCCCGTACCCTTTATTTCATGCTTGTTGCATTGTTGCTGGCGAATGGAAGTGGCTGCCAGAGTTTGATGAACTTGGGCAAGTCGAGTCCCCTGCCGCCGCCGAGCTCCAATCCGGTAGCAGGTCTCCCGGCCACACCGTTACGCGATGAACAAAAGACCGAAGTGCAACTCGCGGTGGCAAAATCACTGGAAGAAAAGGGGGACTTGGGCGAAGCAATTCGCGTGTATCAGGGGATCTTGGAACGGGAAAAGCCACGTTGGTTCGGAAAATCGCCGTTACGCGGTACGGCTGTGCATCGTCTGGCGGTTCTGCACGATCGGCAACGATCGTATGCCGCGGCGCAACCATACTGGGATGAGGCCGCT
>CAYLYE010000168.1:0-13876 GCA_964387325.1 uncultured Planctomycetaceae bacterium | reverse complement strand
CGCCCCCTAATCCGCCACCCAGTCCGCCGCCGAGCCCGCCCCCTAATCCACCACCACCGCCGCCTACGCCACTCATCCCAGGCACAAAGGCATCGTCATTGATGGTCGCCAACGACAGAATCACCCGCGGACCATACAAGGCGCTGATCGCCTGGGCAACGCTCGTCGTGTTGGGGTGCAACAGCGTGAAGACGCGCGTGTGGTCGTCGCGGAACGTGATCAGGTCGCGCTGATATTCCTCGGTGGTCATGATGCGGATCGTGCCGCTCCGCTCATCTTCGCGGTACCACAACCCGGCGGTCTTGCAGAGCGCTTCGATGGCGTCGATGGCACGAATTTTTTGTAGGAATAGCGTAACCTCTCGCTCTGATGCCTCGGTCGTCACAGAAATGTTTAACCCAGAATACTCAGCGATAAGTCGAACTGCGTCAGGTAGTTTAATGCCCATTTTTAAATCGAGCGTAGGCATCACGACTTGCTTGCGAGTAAGAATGTGAATATTACCATCGTCATCCTCAATATAAGTCAGACTGGGGTTGTCACAAAGTTTTTCAATTACATTGATTACAGTAACATTCTTTAAGTGAAGCTCGATGGTGAATTGTTCCGCTTCTGGGGTAGCGGTAATTTTCAAGTTTGATTGCCTATTCAACTCACGAACAATATCTGAAACTTTCGTGCCGTTTGGAAAGTCAATCGCAGAAAATACAGTGCCTCTGTCATTTCTGCGTGTTAAATCAGGGGGTGTTTGTTGTCCCTGTGTCTGGCAGATTCCACCCAGTAAAACTAAGGCGAAAATCAAACAAGTGCTAGCGATGGATTTCATCGGATCACCACGGTGCGTGAGTTATCGGCGGTTGTGAGGACGACTTGACCGTTCTCGATCGCACCGACGCGCATCGACGTATCTTGACCTTCTATCGGTAAGTGGATCGTGTCACCGAGTCGGGCCCGCTGCATGCCCGAGCCAGGGATTTGCAGAATCGCAATGCTCCCGCCGCCCGAGTCTTCGATCAGGCCGATGAGTTGCGCGACATTGCTACTCTGCTGCAAGGGTTGCGGCTTGGAGGTGCTGCGCGACGCGGCAGCGGCGACCGGCTTGCGTCGCTCGGCCACCGCCGTCGTGGCCTTCTGAGCCAGCACGGACAACTCTTGTTCACGTTGCACATCGACCGCTGACGCGGTCGTTGAAGCGGTTGGATTCGGAACCGCGGGCACACTCGTTGAGGTACTCGCGACCGGCGGAGCGACACGGATCGGTGCTGCGGCCGGAGCGGCTGACGCGGCTTTCACCGGGGTCGAACGGGGCGCGGTGGCCGCGGCGATCGCCTCCGGAGGCTGGTTGCGCAGCAGTCGCGTCTCGATATCGGGCGGCAACGGCTGACGCTCGAACGGATCGGTCGACTGCAAGGGCGGATTGCTCGTCCACGTGCCGTCGACTTTGACGACAGGCGGTTCCGTGATGCGAGTTTCAATCGGTTTGAGCAGCGTTGCGCAGCCCGACAGCAACACGAGCAGCCACGCACTGCCGCACGCAATCCGGTAGCCGGACGTGGCATACTGAGCACAATGGTGCAGTCGAAGCGACATGCGCAAACGATCCCACGAGTGGTCGATCGAAGGGCGAACGAAGAGAGAAAGCGGGCGGGATAGTACCGCGAGGTGCGTGTGCGATCCAGAGCAGTTGCTTAGCACGCAAAGCGATGGCTAGCCAGCACGCTAGCAACGCCATCTCGGGTGCTCCGTTAGCCGCGACGCGAAGCGGAGCGCGTAACGATCGCTGCACGGTCAGAGACAAGAAGAATCGCGACCATCACCCGACCGGTCCGAGACGGACCGGCTATGGGGCACACACTCGCTTACTTGGCAAAGGCCGGGGCGAGTTTGTCCTCGGCCGTGGGTGCCCAGACCCGGATGTTCGCGATCTTGCCGGTGTCATCGAACGACCCGAAGCCGACCCAACCGCTGGCAAACGTCTTGTCCTCAGCCACCATGATCGGCTTGCTCAGGTCATCGAAGTAGACCTTGATCGAACCGCTTGTCGCTTCGCGATGCAGACGCACCTTGTGCCAGACGTCGAGCCCCCAGTTGTTGCCCGCGTTGGTCACGGTCGAGATTTTGAGACGCGGCGCGTTGTTGACAATAAAGATGTTGTTGGCGTGGTCGTCGGCCTTGGTCGCAATGTGGGCGTAGTAATAGCTGGCGGGACCCTGATAGCCAAAAAACAGCACCATGTCGCGATGACCGTACTCCTTGCCGGTCTGTAGGCAGTCGGCCTCGATCAACACGTCGCCGACCATTTTATTCTTAATGAGCGCGATATTGAACGGCGAGCGATACGGCGGCTTGTACTTGCTCTGCTGATGCAGTTCGAGCGCCCCTTTGTTCTTATCGAGGGCAATGCGCCACGCGGCCGCGTCGGTCGGCGCAAAGTCATCGAGCGCCGCAGCCGACACGAAGTCCTGCGCGTACACGAGCTTGTAGTTCTCAGGAATGCCAGGCGATTTTTCCTCGGCCTGGACGACCCCACTCGTGCAGACGATCAACACAGCAAGAAGCATCGCGCGCATGACATTCTCCGCTAGACAAAAAACATGTAACCAACACCGTGACCGCGTCGCCATTGTGATCGACGGCGCGGTGGAATTCAATCGTTTGCTGCTATGCTGCATCACGGCGCGAAGTGCCAGCGGGGCGGCGGCGCGCGGCGATACGTGATCCGCGCGTAGTACACGCCCGCAAAACGCTTTTCGTCGGCGTTCAAGGCCGGGATGTCGGTCCGGTTCTCGTACGGATGGTTATAGGCCCGGGTGCTCAGGCCGAAACTGATCAACTGCGTGCGGCCAAGGTGCGGGAACAGCTCGCAAAAGTCGAGCTTGGGAACCACCTCGCGGCGGATCGGTAGCCCCGCGGCGACACTGTCGAAGATCGTCCGACGCGCTTCGCAGCGGATCTCGCCCGTCGTGCTTACATTCCAGCAGTACAACGGATCGCGGGCATTGCGGTTGGGCGAGTTCTTCGGGTCGCCGGTGAACAGTCGCACCACGCCATCGGCACTGCGAAAGACGGTGAGCGGCGCGTTACACAGTGGATCGCCTGGATACACAGGGGGTGTGATCTCGTTGAACGGATCGCTCGACCGCATCCAGGCGGTGCCCCCTTGGCGATGTCGTCGCGCCGCGATCAACCACTCACCCCCGGTGTGTACGAGACTGGCCTCCATCAGCGGCGCTTGCTCGCTGCCGACAAGCGGGCCCGTTTCGATCCACTCGTAACGGGCCCGCTTCGCGTTGTAACGATACTTGAGCACGGCGAGCCGTCCGCCGTCGAAGTGGTTGCAGTCGGCCCACTCGTTGGCTGCGGCGTTGAAAGGGATCGCTGGTGTAAAGCTCTGATTCATCCAGGCGACCGGCGCGCTGCAAAAAGCCGCTCCCGTCTCAAAGCCGCTTTGCCGCAGTCTCCGCACCGGCTCAACGATCTCGATGTCGTCGCGTGTCGCACTGAGTCGGAACTGCACCCACTCGACCCCCTGGCCGCGCTGATCGCGATCGGGGCCGCTCGTACTGTGCCGTAAATAGTTAGTCCGTTTGTCGAGCACGCGCCCCACCACACGCCACTTGGCGACAAATAATCCGGCGTGGGGCGCTGGTTGGCCATCGATGAGCGCACCGTGCGGTACACCAAACGCGACCATGTGACCATGCTGCTTATACAGGGTCTGTCCCGGCTCCAGCATCGTGCGATCGAAGCGTGCCGGGAACCAGTCTTCTTCCCCGCGCGACAAATAGCCTTCCTTCAACACGCGGCCGTCGGGGGCGTCGGAGCGGACCTGATACACGATGCTCCGCTCGTCATCGACGCCGCGATAGCCGTGGGTCGAATAGATCACAAGCCAGCGATCGCGGCTGAGTTGCAGTGAGTTTGCGTGCCGCGGGACCACGTCGTCGCCGCGCGTATCACCGGGCAGTGTGCAAGCTTGAATCAGCGAGCCGACGTACTCTAGTTTTTCGATTGCGTCCTCGGCAACCGCGATCGAGACGCTAAACAACGTAAGCATCCCGAGCAAGGCAGAGCGTAGCATGGCGGGTGATCTCCTCAGCAAGCGGTCGGTGTGACGGCGTTATTGCCCCCTGCGTAGTGCATGAGCCCCGGCGAGCAACGCGAGGCTGGGAAGCACCGGGCTTCCGGTGGTCGCCCTGGCTCAATAGCCGCACAGACCTTGATAATATCGCCCCTGGCGAGCGCGTTGTCCAATCTTGGGTGACTCGCGGGAGGCATCACTCACTCTCGGCGCTGGTCGAGCGCACACGATTCGGGTATCTTGGCCAACCGATTAATTCCGCGATTCATTTTCTTGCCAGGGAAGTTCTCGTGACTGCCGCCGACACCTATCAAAAAGTTTGTCAACATGTGCGCGAGACCGCGCTGCTCAGTACGATCGAGTCGTTGCTCGGCTGGGATGAGCGGTGCTTGCTCCCGAGCGCGGCGGGCGAATATCGGGCCGAACAAATGACGCTGCTCGCCGGTCTGGTTCACGATCGGCTCACCGATCCGCGGCTGGGTGGCTGGCTCGATGAGCTCAGCACGAGCCCGCTCGCGGCCGACGTGCATAGCGACGTCGGTACGAATATCCGCCAGTTGCGCCGCGCGTATCAAAAACGGGTCAAGCTCCCCAAGTCGCTCGTCGAGGAGCTGACTCGGGTGAGCGTGCGCGGGCAGCAAGTCTGGCAAGAGGCCCGTGCCAAGAACGACTTTGCCTCGTTCGAGCCACTGCTGGAGCAGACCTTTCATCTCAAGCGGCAGCAGGCCGACGCGTTGGGCTACACGACCTGCCGGTACGATGCGTTGTTGGACGATTATGAGCCCGACGCGCGTTCGAGCGATTTGGCCAATGTGCTCGCCGGGCTCAAGCAGGAATTGGTCCCCCTGGTCGCGGCTGTCGGTCGTTCGCCGCGTCGCGCCCCGGTCGAGATCATCGAGCGCAGCTATCCTGTCGCCGTACAGGAACGGTTCGGCAGCGAGGCCGCGCGGCGGATCGGTTTTGAATTCGCACGGGGTCGGCTCGATACGACGACGCATCCGTTCTGCTCGGCGATGGGTCCGCACGACCACCGGATCACGACGCGCTACGACGAGCGATTTTTCAACATGGCCTTCTTTGGCATTTTGCACGAAGCGGGGCACGGTCTCTACGAGCAAGGTCTGAGACCCGAGCAGCATGCCCTGCCCGCTGGCGAGGCGGTCTCGCTCGGTATTCACGAATCACAATCGCGGATGTGGGAGAATCTGGTGGGCCGCTCGCGCGCCTTCTGGGAGCATGGCTTTCCGCTCGCCCAGCAAGCCTTCCCGCAGTCGCTGGTCGATGTGCGGCTCGACGACTTCTATTTCGCCATCAATGAAGTGAAGCCGTCGCTCATTCGGGTCGAGGCGGACGAGGCCACCTACAACCTGCACATCCTGATCCGTTTCGAGTTGGAGCAGGCGCTGATCGACGACCGGCTCAAGGTGGCCGATCTGCCCACGGCCTGGAACGACAAGTACGAGCAAGCGCTGGGCATTCGTCCGCCGACCGATGCGTTGGGGGTGATGCAAGACATTCACTGGAGCGCCGGCCTGATCGGGTATTTTGCGACGTACTCGCTCGGCAACCTGTATGCGTCCCAGTTCTTCGACACGGCCGACCGCGAGTTGGGTGGCCTCGCTGGGCTCATGTGTCGCGGCGAATTTGAGCCGCTGCGTGAATGGCTCCGCGAGAAGATTCATCGCCACGGACAGTGCTACAGCGCGGCCCAATTGTGCGAGCGCGTCACGGGCGCGCCGCTGACCCATGCTCCGCTGATGAACCATCTGCGTGGCAAGTTCGGCGAGTTGTACCAGCTCTAAAGGGGCTCAAATTGATTGACACGCCCGTTGGCAACAGGGAGACTGGAGTGTCGCTTTCGATAGAATTCGTCGCTACCCCGCGAGCGATCTTAACCCCTTTGCTAGGAGCTGTGCGTCGTGAATCATCCCGAGCCGCAAACTGATTTATCGCGTCGAGCATTATTGAAGAAGACGGGTCAAGTGGCCGCCGTGTCGGCCTTGGCGGGGGTTGCCGTGCCGCACGTGCATGCGGCCGAAGACAACACGATTCGCGTTGCCTTGGTGGGCTGCGGTGGTCGCGGGAGCGGCGCGGCGGCCAATGCCTTGGCCGTCAAGAATGGGCCGATCAAGTTGGTCGCCATGGCGGACGTATTTCCGCACAAGCTGGAGAGCAGCTACAAGGCACTCTACAACCGCTCGCCCGAGCAAGTGGACGTGAGCGACGATCGCAAGTTCATTGGCTTCGACGGCTACAAGAAGGCGCTCGACTGTTTGCGTCCGAACGACGTGGCCATTTTCGCCACGCCCCCGGCCTTCCGCTGGGTCCATTTCAAGTACGCGATCGAGAAGGGTATTAACGTTTTCATGGAGAAGCCGGTCACGGTCGACGGCCCCTCGACACGCAAGCTTTTCGAGTTGGCCGACCTGTCGGTCAAGAAGAATCTCAAGGTGGGCGTGGGCTTGATGTGCCGCCACTGTGCCGCTCGCCAGGAACTGCACGATCGGATCAAGGGCGGCGAGATCGGCGACTTGCTGTTCATGCGGGCCTACCGTGTGGTGGGGCCGACCGGTTCGGCCGCCGCTCCGCCGCGGACCGAGAGCGAGAAGAGCGAGTTGCTCTACCAGATCAAGCACTTCCACGGTTTCTTGTGGGCCAGCGGTGGCGCGTTCAGCGATTTCAATATCCACAACATTGACGAATGCTGCTGGATGAAGGACGCCTGGCCGGTCGAGGCCAAGGCGCTCGGCGGTCGGCACTATCGCGGCAACAACGTCGACCAGAACTTTGACGTTTACTCGGTCGAATACACCTTTGCTGACGGCACGAAGTTGTACCTCGACGGACGTAACATCGCGGGCTGCGATAATGAGTTCGCCAGCTATGCCCACGGCTCCAAGGCCGCGGCCGTGATCAGTGCCTCGGGCCATTCACCCGCCAAGTGCCGGATCTACAAGGATCAGCGGATGAATAACGACAACATCGCCTGGGCCTATGGTCCCAAGGAGCCTAACCCGTACCAGCTCGAGTGGGATCACTTGGTCGAGGCGATCCGCCAAGACAAGCCGTACAACGAGGCGCGTCGCGGCGCCGAGGCGAGCTTGGTCACGTCGATGGGCCGGATGGCCGCGCACACCGGCCGGACGATCAAGTACGATGAGATCCTCAACAGCGATCATGAGTTTGCGCCGGGGGTGGCCGAGTTGACGATGGAGAGTCCGGCTCCGGTGCTGGCCGACGCGAGCGGCAAGTACCCGGTTCCCGAGCCGGGCATCAAGACCCGCCGCGAGTACTAAACTCACGGTTAAACTCTTGTGAATTCACGATGATCGAGGCCGCCGTGGTAACCCTGGGCGGCCTCGGTTTTTTTGTGGTGCTCGTTGCCCATGCCTGTTCGCTAACTGAGCCTGGATCACACTTTGCGGCGAGTGGCGCGAGGGCCCCTGCGACCGGTGAGCGAAAGTTTGTAGAATGTTGGTCTGAGCATGGTCGAATGCGAGCTGGGCGCGAGTTGACCATAAACTCGGCGAGGCTCATCATTCGCTAACAGCGACCGCTTAACATTCCATCAAACTGTGAACGTCATCGAACTGTTTCCAATCGTCGAGAAAGGTCGTGGATGAGGATGAACATGAATCACAAACTGGGATGGGTGGGGTTGGTTGTTCTGTCGCTGGTGATGACCGGCTGTGGCGGTTCGAGCCAGAACTCGGGCACCACCCAAACGAAAGCGGCTACCGAGTCCAAAGCGACCACGGAGTCCAAGAGTGTCGAGGCAAAAGGTGCCGCCATCGAGACGGTCAAGATCGACGGCAGCAGCACCGTGTTTCCGGTCATGGAAGCGGTCGCCGAAGAGTTCCAGAAGGCCACGAAGATCAAGGTGACCGTCGGCATTTCGGGCACAGGAGGCGGCTTCAAGAAGTTCGTCCGCGGCGAGACCGATATCTCGAACGCCTCGCGTCCGATTCTGGCCGGTGAAATGGAAGAGGCCCGCAAGAACAACATCGACTACATCGAGTTGCCGATTTGTTTCGACGCCCTGACGCTGGTCGTACATCCGTCCAATGCGCTCAACAGCATCTCAATTGCCGATCTGAAGAAAATCTGGGAGCCGGGTGCCGAAGGCAAGGTGACCAAGTGGAACCAAGTCAATCCGTCGTGGCCCGATCAGTCGCTGAAGTTGTTTGGAGCCGGTAGCGACTCGGGCACGTTTGACTACTTCACCGAAGCCATCGTCGGCAAGGCCAAGAGCAGCCGTGGCGACTACACCGCCAGCGAAGACGACAACGTGCTGGTGCAAGGCGTCGGCGGCGACCAACATGCGTTGGGTTACCTGCCGTTTGCCTACTATCTGCCGAATCAGAACAAGCTCAAGGCGCTCGAAATTGATAACGGCAAGGGACCGGTCAAGCCGTCGCTCGAAAACGTGCTCAATGGCAATTACAACCCGCTCTCGCGGCCGCTGTTTGTGTACGTGAATAAGGCATCGGCCGATAAGCCGGGCATCAAGCAGTTTGTCGACTTCATGCTCAAGAACGTCAAGGACTTGGCTCAAGAGGTTCACTATCTGCCGCTGCAAGACGCCACGTATCAGGCTGTCGGCGATCGCTTCTCGAAGCGGCACGTGGGCACGGCCTTTGGTGGCAAGCCCGAGGTCGGCGTGACGGTCGAAGAACTGCTCAAGCGCGAGTTGAAGTCGTAAGTCGATCTCGCTTTCGAGATCGTCACACGACTGGGAGTTATCTCTGATGAGTACCGCTGAAACGACGAGTGTGCCAGCCAGCGTCCCGGTAAGACGTCCGCTGGCGTCGACCGGGAAACCGCCGTGGACCGACCGGCTCGTCGAGTGGATCATGTTTGTCGCCGGCATCTCCAGCGTGGCGATCACGCTGGGGATTGCCGGGACATTGATTGTCGAATCGATCAGCTTTTTTTCGCATGTTTCGATCTGGGAGTTTTTTACCGAGTCGCGTTGGACTCCTCTGTTTGAGAATCCGCACTTTGGCATCCTTCCCTTGGTGACAGGTACGCTCGTCACGACCGGCGTGGCATTGATGATTGCCTTGCCGCTGGGGACAACGATCGCCATCTACCTCAGCGAGTTCGCGCCACCGCGATTTCGCGAGATCGTCAAGCCGGTACTCGAACTGCTCAGCGCCGTGCCGACGGTCGTGTATGGATATTTTGCCCTGCTATTGGTCGCCCCGTTGTTGCAGAAAATCATCCCCGGCATCTCGACGTTTAACATGCTGAGTGCCGGCATCGTGATGGGCGTGATGATCATTCCCTACGTCAGTTCGCTGAGCGAAGACGCGCTCCGCGCCGTGCCGATGCTGCTCCGCGAAGGGGCTTATGCGCTCGGCGCCAATCGCTTCATCACCGCCATCAAGGTCGTCTATCCGTCGGCGCTGTCGGGGGTCGCCTCGGCCTATATCCTGGGCATCTCCCGCGCCATCGGCGAAACGATGATCGTGGCCATCGCGGCCGGTATGCAACCTAATCTGACGCTGAACCCGACGGAACCTGCCTCGACCATCACGGCCTACATCGTCCAGGTCAGCCTCGGCGATCTGCCCCACGGGTCGATCGGCTACCAATCGATTTTTGCCGCCGGTCTGACCCTGTTTGTCATGACACTGGGCATCAACGTGCTCGGCTACTGGCTCCGCAAGCGTTTTCGGGAGACGTATTAAATGCCCATCGAGTGCTTGAACTCGCACTGCTCGAATCGGCGTTTCACAGCCAATTCGGACACTCGATCCGCAAATTAGGTCCGTTTTTGTTAGGTGCTCTTAGCATGTACGACATGAAGAAGATCGTCGCTCGACGCAAGCAGGTCGATCGGTTGTTCGCAATGGTCGGTTTGAGTTGCGTACTGGTTGGGCTGCTTGTGTTGGTGGCCCTGTTGGGCGACCTGGCTTACAACGGCTTCTCCCGAATCAGTTGGGATTTCCTCACGTCGTTTCCGTCGCGACGTGCTGCTAACGCGGGAATTTTATCGGCCTGGGTCGGCTCGCTGCTCATCATGTTGGTGACGGTCGCCACGGCGGTCCCCTTGGGAGTCGCCGCGGGAGTTTACCTCGAAGAGTATGCGCCGAAAAATCGCCTCACGGCGATCATCGAGATCAACATCTCGAATCTCGCCGGCGTGCCGTCGATCGTGTATGGCTTGATGGCCCTGGGGTTGTTCGTCTACGTGCTCCCCGACGCGCTCAAGCACTTTGTCATCGCAACGCGAATGAACGACTGGCTGCCGCCGCTGGGGTATCTGCTCTCGAATTTACCCTTTGGGCGGACCATCTTTACCGGCGGACTCACGCTGGCCTGCCTCGTGTTGCCCGTCGTGATCGTGGCCACGCGCGAAGCGCTCCGCACGATCCCCACCAACATTCGCGAGGCGGCCTACGCGATGGGAGCCAGCAAGTGGCAGGTCATTAGCCACCATCTGCTCCCGTACTCGGCTGGCGGCATCGCCACCGGCGTCATCATTGCCACGAGCCGGGCCATTGGCGAATCAGCTCCGCTGATCACCATCGGCGCGCTGACATTCATTGCCTTTTTGCCCGCCTCGCCGCTGGAAGACTTCCCGCGGCACACGTTCTCTTGGCTATACGACGAGTTCACGGTGCTCCCCACTCAGATGTTTAATTGGGTCTCGCGACCGGGCGTTGATTTTCAAGCCAACGCAGCGGCCGCCGGTCTGGTGTTGGTCGTCATGACCTTGTCGCTCAACGCCGCCGCGATCATTGTCCGCTACCGTATGCGGAAGAAAATCAAATGGTAAAATCGGCCCCCATCATGAGCGATCCTCAGCTACGCATCGAACATCCCCTGGCGGGCGCGGCCATCGCTTCCGGCGACACCAAGCCCCGAGTCGCTTCGCGCGTCGTCGGTCCTTACAAAGCCGAGGCTCGTAACCTGAACTTCTGGTACGGTACCCATCAGGCGCTCAAAGCCGTCACGCTCCCATTTTGCGCGAACAAAGTGACCGCCCTGATCGGTCCCTCGGGCTGCGGCAAGACGACTTTGTTACGCTGCTTTAATCGGATGCACGACCTGTATCCGGGCAATCGTTACCAAGGCGAAATCCAACTCCATCCCGACGGCATCAACATTGTCGACCCCTCGGTCGAACCGCTCGAATTGCGGCTCCGCATCGGCATGGTGTTCCAGAAGCCCAACCCGTTTGCCAAGTCGATTTTCGACAACGTCGCGTTTGGCATGCGGCTGCAAGGAATCAACGAGCCGCGCTTGCTCGCCGAACGGGTCGAGGAAGCGCTTCGCAGCGCTGCCCTGTGGGACGAAACCAAGGACACGCTCAAAAAGTCGGCCTATGAACTCTCCGGCGGACAACAGCAACGGCTGTGCATTGCCCGCGCGCTGGCCACCCAGCCCGAGATTCTGTTGTTCGACGAGCCCACCTCGGCGCTCGATCCCATCGCCACATCAAAGATCGAAGATCTGATCGACTCGCTCCGCGACAAGATCACGATTCTGATCGTTACCCACAACATGCAGCAGGCCGGCCGCATCGCCGACTACACGGCCTTCATGTTCCAAGGGGAACTGATCGAGATGGACCGGACACAAGACATGTTCGAGCGCCCCTCGTTCAAGCTAACCGAAGACTATCTCACCGGCCGCTTCGGGTAATTTGTCGTCCGCGTCGATCGGGGCTTTCGTGCGTCACGCCACCGGTTCGTCAGCCACCTCGGCCGAGAGAATCAACACGGCGTCGCCGTCGCGCAGCGGATAATTTGTGTCGGTCGTGAATTGCCGGCCGTTCACATTGGCCAGCAGGCCATCTCGCAGGTGGCTGCCGTCGAGGCAGGCCGTCGCAAAGCGCGAATGAATCTCGGCCACGTGGTCGAGCACTTCGCCGAGGGTTTGTCCCCGGGCCGTCACTACGGCGCAGCCGGTCCGTTCCCGCGGGATGCCGAAAAACTCGACGCGAATCTCGGTGTCCGTCGCCATAACATTCCTCCGTTGGTCGCGAGTGCAGTTTCGAGGCTGTTGCTCTATTCTACGCAACGAGGCAAGTATAGTTCGCTCACATTTAGATTCTGTGTGCGAAATGGCTCAAGCGGCATACTATTTTGCGGCCGGCAACCGATCGACCCACACGCGCAGCAACTGGAGTTCATCGCGCGTGACGCGCGGTTGCTCTTTGGCCGGGGGCATCTCGTCGTAGTGGATCAGCTCGATGAGGAGGCTCTTCTTCGAATTGCCCGGCTTGATGGCTGGCCCCGACGCGCCCCCTTCGAGCATGGCCTCGACCGTGCGCGTGTCCAGCTTGCCACCGCGGCGTTTTTCGCCATGACAGCGATTGCACTTGGCCGCGAGAATCGGCTCGATGTGGGTCTTGAAATCCGGGGCTTCGGCCGCCTCTTCGGCGGCGCAAAGCAAGCGGGGCTTCTCACCCGAGAGGATGAAAAGCCCCGCCAAAGCGAGCATGGCCATGACAATGTTCGTGCGATGTCGTTGAGCCATGTTACGATCAATAAGACGGCTTGCGTTAGGCTTGACCGACAATGTTCACATAGCAGTGAACGTGCGGCAGCACGCGGTAGTTCCACACGAAGCCGGGACCTTCGAGCCGCCAGTAATCCCAGCGGTCGTTCCCCTTGTCGGCCTTGTCCTTGTAGAACGCGAGGCGAATCTTTTCCAGACCGCCGTTGGCCTTGATCAATTGCATGACCTCGTCGCCGTCTTCCTTGCGGAACGGGGCGAGCAGCGTCCGCATGACCGACGCCACCAACTCGCGTTGCGACGGATCAAGGTCGGCGTCGATGATCCCGGCCCGCGATTTCTCGTCGCGGAACTTGAGCCCCGCCTGGGCGTCGCCCGGGTTCCCCACAACGATCGCTTGCTCACGTTGCTTCGCGTTGAGCGCGTCGAACACCGCCATGACCGCCTTGGTCTGGTAGTTGTAAACGTTCGTCTCGCTGTGGCCGTTGGCGCTGTGACCATAGTACATCGGACCGCCAAAGGCCGCGTTCGGCTGCGAGTTGCCATCGCATCGCAAGGTCAAGTGATGACCGGCAAACACCCACGAGAACGGCTCCTTGCCCGAGGGATCGCCGAACATGGCTACGCCGTTCCCCTCGAACGACCCGGCCCCGTCCCACTTGCCGCCACGCTCCAACCGCGTGAACGCCTCGTCGCCCGACAGAACGGCTTTGAGCGTGGCACGGATCAAATCTTGCTGCGGCTTGCTGTACGCCTGGGCAATTCGCTTGCCAAGAATTGGCGCGTTAAACGTTTGCAATCGGGTCGGCATCCCCTTGTCGGCGCCGTGATCCCAGGCGAACACGAGTGTCTTCTTTTGCTCATCGCTCAGCGTCGAGTACAACTCGCGCACCAACGACTCGGCCGGCTTCTCGGTCCCTTGAGCCCGAACGCGACGCGCGGGCAACAACGACGAGCCGACGGTAACGGCCGCCAAAGAGCCCGACACGGCCCGGATGAACTCACGTCGATCGACGCCTACCGACGCTGTTTCTGGGGTCGCGCACTCAGGACAATTCCGTTGCGGGGTACTCGACATAACCGTGCTCCTTGCCGTCAGGCAGATGAGTTGAGGGTGGGACTTACATAAGCAGTTGCTGATTATTACATGACCGGCGTGGGCTTGCAAACTTTTCTTGGCCCCTCTCTCTAGCACCCAGAGGGCGGACGAATGCGGTGTCTACTCACGTGCGGCAATCGCGTCGCGGAGATTTTTGAGGTTCAGGTCAATCAGTTAACAGGACGACCATCGGGAGTCCGGAAATACCGGCCTCGCGTTGCTCGGCC
>CAYLYE010000167.1:0-13991 GCA_964387325.1 uncultured Planctomycetaceae bacterium | reverse complement strand
CGGGCGTCGTGAAGACCGGTCTTAAGAAGGACCGGACCGAAGCCGAGCGGGTCGCGGCCAAGTGGGAGGCGGAGTTGAGAGAGGGGAGATACCGCGATCCGAGCAAGGTTGCTTGGGCACAATTTCGGCAACGATATGAAGACGAAGTACTGACAGGGTTAGCAAAACGAACAGACGCTAAAGTAGCCAGCGTCTTTAATGCAGTTGAGAGAGTATTGTGTCCGCGGCTGCTGAGGGACATTACGGCAGGTCGGATCAGCATTTTGGTTTCCGAACTTCGGAAGGACTGGCGTGATGGAGAAAAACTCCGTCGTGGATGCTCAGAGAGCACTATTGCCAGCACGCTTGCCCACCTAAGGGCGTCGTTGCAATGGGCTGTGAATTTGGGACTGTTACCAACCATGCCAAAAATTGATCGACCTAAGCGAGCCAAGGGGCACAAAGTGATGAAAGGGCGTCCAGTGACGCTAGAGGAGTTCGAGCGGATGCTCGATAAAGTACCCGCTGTGTTTGCCTCGGAGGAAGGAGGTGATCTTGGGAGTAGGTTGCCCGCTGGTTTGGTTGAATCGTGGCAGCACTATCTTCGTGGATTGTGGCACTCTGGCTTGCGTTTATCCGAATCCCTAGAGCTTTACTGGGATCGTGATGATCGGCTGTGCGTTGATCTTTCCGGGAAGCATCCGATGCTCCGCATTCCGGCGGAACTAGAGAAAGGGCACCAGGATCGCGTATTACCGCTTGCCCCTGACTTTGCAGAGTTTCTCCTAGCGACACCGCAGGATCAACGGACAGGGCCCGTTTTTAATCCGCGACCACGGCGTCTTAAGGGCCCGCGGCCAACTGCTTGGTGGGTTTCTCGTGTCGTTTGCAAAATTGGCGAAGCAGCCGGCGTGAAGGTCAACACAGAGGTTCGTTCGGGCAAGGTGAAGTTTGCCAGTGCCCACGATTTGCGGCGGTCCTTTGGCGAAAGATGGGCCAGTCGTTTGATGCCGCAAATTCTGATGCAGTTAATGCGGCACGAAAGCATCGACACCACCATGAAGTATTACGTCGGGAAGAATGCCCAGCTGACTGCCGACGTATTGTGGGAAGCCCACGGGCAAAAACCGACTGGTAACACTTCTGGTAACAGTGGCCTGCCAGCCACTTGCCGTCCGTTACCTAAGTAGTTGCCATATAAGTGGCTGGGGCCGGGATCGAACCGGCGACACATGGATTTTCAGTCCATTGCTCTACCAACTGAGCTACCCAGCCAACCATCGCGTGTGACCTTGGTGTTGTCACACGCATCCAAAACCAAACAGTGCGGTCGAGAGGACTTGAACCTCCACGGGGAGTGAGTACCCCACTAGGTCCTGAGCCTAGCGCGTCTGCCAGTTCCGCCACGACCGCAATGGCCAGTGCCATCTTCATGTCACTCGTCGGATCGCAACTCCCTGTAAGTCAAGCAGTTGCGATAAACGCATGCCACTCCATTCGGGCTGGTCGCGGGACCGAGAAATTCTTTTATAAGTCAGGCACGGTCGCTTTGCAAGTCGGGAGAGTCCCATTCCTGCATCACCAATTTGCCTGCCGCCAAGAATAGGTATGATGGACACGTGCCGGCTGCCGCTTTGAATGCCTCGAAATTGCCCGGATGTTTTCGAGTCCCCTTGCACGGATCCCCTCGCATGACGCGCTCGTTTGTTCATCTGCATTGCCATAGCCATTACAGCCTGTTGGACGGGGCCAGCCCGCTCGATAAACTCGTCAACCGAGCCAAGCAGTCGGGCATGAACGCCCTGGCACTCACCGATCACGGCAACCTTTACGGCGCGCTCGAATTTTATCAAACGGCGAACAGCGCGGGCATTAAGCCGATTATCGGCTACGAAGCGTACATTGCGCCGGGGAGTCGGTTCCTCAAGGAGGCCCCCACGGCCGACCAAGAGGCCAGTTACCACCTGACGTTGCTCGCCAAGAATCGACAAGGTTTTCAGAACCTCATCAAGCTGGCGTCGGCCGCATACCTGGAAGGTTTTTACCGTAAGCCACGGATCGATAAGGAGCTGCTTGCCGCGCATAGCGAGGGGATCATCTGCCTGAGCGGCTGCGTCAGCGGTGAGTTAAGCCGCACGTTGCTCCGCAATCAAGGGGGCGATTTTCCCGAGGCGAGCGCGAAGGCAATCGTGGAATGGTTTCAGGGTGTGTTTGGCGATCGCTATTTCCTGGAAATTCAAAATAACCATTTGGAGATTCAACGACTCGCCTTGGAGGGGACCGTCGAGGTGGCGCGGCGTTGCGGCGTGCCGTTGGTTGCCACGAGCGACGCACACTATGTCAACCAGGACGACGCTCAAACGCAGGATGTGTTGCTGTGTATTAACACCGGGCGATTCCGCACCGACACGAATCGCATGCGCATGGAGGGCGATCAGTTCTTTCTGCGTTCGCCCGAGGAGATGTACGCGGCTTTTCCGGGGCTCGAAGAGGCCGTGGCACGTAGCCAAGAGATTGCCGATTCGGTCGACATTCAGATCCCGCTTGGTCAGCGTCACTTCCCGACGTATCCGTTGCCGGAGACGAAAACGGCCCCTGATTTCTTGCGTGAACTGTGCCTGACGGCGCTACGCGAGCGGTACGCCGATGCGCCCGAGATGCTTACTCCCAGTGGTGAGTTGGCCCCGGTGGTGCTTGATCGGCTGGAACGCGAGCTGAACGTGATCAACACGCTGGGGTTTGCCAATTACTTTCTGGTGGTTTGGGATTTTGTCCGCTTTGCGGTCGAGCAGAACATCCCTTGTTCGGCGCGTGGATCGGGCGTCGGTGCCATCGTGTCGTTCGCCCTCAAGCTGAGTCATGTCTGCCCCATTAAGTACGACTTACTGTTCGAGCGGTTCCTGGATATCAATCGCAAGGAAGCTCCCGATATCGACATCGATTTTTGTAAGGATCGTCGCGGAGAGGTGATCGACTACGTCAAGCGCAAGTACGGCGATAAGAATGTCGCGCAGATCGGCACGTTCGGCACGCTCGCGGCCCGCGCGGCGATACGCGATGTTGGGCGTGCCATGAGTTTGCCGATCCCGCGTGTCGACATGATCGTCGCGATGGTGCCCGAGGAGTTGGGCATCACGCTTGACGAAGCGTTGGAAAAGAGCGCCGATCTCAAGAAGAGTTACGATGCCGACCCGGAAATTCGCGAACTGCTCGACTTTGCCCGCAAAATCGAGGGATTGGCGCGAAACGTCGGCACACATGCCGCGGCAGTTGTGATCGCCAACGCGCCGCTGGTCGAGTACGTGCCGCTGCAACATGTGCAAGGGAAGGACGAAGTCATCACCCAATGGGCGATGGGAGACGTCGAGAAGGCCGGCTTGCTCAAGATGGACTTCCTGGGGTTGCGAAACTTGACGATCTTGGCCCGCGCCGTCGACCTGATTGAACGATCGACCGGCGAGCGGATCGACCCGTACAAGTTTCCGCTCGATGACCCGGAGACGTTTGCGCTGTTGTGTCGCGGCGAGACGAAAGGCATCTTTCAGCTCGAAGGTGGCGGCATTCGGGACTTGCTCCAGCGGATGAAGCCAGACCATTTCCGTGACATCATCGCCACGAACGCACTGTATCGTCCCGGCCCGCTCGAAGGGGGCATGGTCGACGAGTACATCGAGGTCAAACATCGTCGCAAGCAGGCCGAGTATTTGCACGAGGTGATGCGCGAGGTGCTCGAAGAGACCCACGGCGTGATGGTCTATCAAGAGCAGGTGATGCGCATTCTCAACCGACTGGGTAATATCGAGTTGTCGAGTGCCTATACGTGCATCAAGGCGATCAGCAAGAAGAAGCTTGAGACGATCGCCAAGTTCCGCGCCGAGTTTGTTGTTGGCGCCACGGACAAAGGTCTCAGCGAGGCCCAGGCCAGCAATTTGTTTGGTATGATCGAGAAGTTTGCGGGCTATGGCTTTAACAAGAGCCACTCGACGGCCTACGCGCTGATCGCGTACATGACGGCGTATCTCAAAGCGCATTATCCGGTCGAGTTCATGGCGGCGTTGCTCTGCGGCGACATCGAGAGCCGTAACTTCAAGAAGAAGGATCCGCTCGTCGAGCATTTGGAAGACTGCCGGCGGATGAACATCACGGTGCTGCCGCCGGATGTCAACACCTCGTTCACGGACTTTACCGTTCACGAAGGTAAAATCCATTTTGGCTTGGCGGCGATTCGCGGCGTGGGTCGCTCGGCCGGCGAGGCGCTCGCGGCCAATCGCCAGCAGCACGGATCGTACCGTGATCTGTTCGATTTTTGCACGCGGCTCGACGGCTCGCTGATCAATCGTGCGGCGATCGAGTCGCTCATTAAGTGCGGCGCGTTCGATGGCTGCGGCGGGACCCGCGCTCAGTGGATGGCTGTGGTCGAAAAGGCTTTGCAGAGCGGAGCGGCCGTGATGGCCGACCGAAAACGAGGTCAGAAAGGGCTCTTCGATGACGACGCAGCCGACGAGGCGTCGTCGACCGTCTCGACCGTCATACTACCGTCGGTCCCCGCCTGGGCCGAGCGCGAGCAACTCGCCTTCGAGCGTGAAGTGCTCGGGTTCTACCTCACGAGTCATCCGTTGGCCGAGCATCAGGCCACGTTCGAGACTTACTGCACGCACACCTCGACCGAGGCTTGCCTGCTCCCCAATCGTACCGAGGTCGTGCTCGGCGGCATGATCTCGGCGCTTGTGTTCAAGCACACGAAAAATCCGCAGCCCGATCGACCGTCGAAATACGCCATGTGGGACCTCGAAGATACCAACGGCATTATGCGTTGCATTCTCTGGCCCGACGATTACGCCAAGTGCATGGCCCTGTGTGTGGCCGACAAGATATTGGCTGTGCGCGGCCGGATCGACAAGCGTGCCGGGTCCGAGGACGGCAAGGAAGCCAATCTCATCGTGAACGAGTTGATCCCGCTCGAAGACCTCACGGAGCGATTTACCAAAGGGGTCGTTATTCGCGTCGATGAACAGCGACACGGCCTTCGCGCGCTCGAACAGCTCCACGAGATTCTCCGCGCGTACCCGGGCACGATCGAGCTGCGGTTGTCCTTGTCGCTAAGCGATGGCAGCCAATTCAATTGTTCGAGCGAGTCGATGCGCGTGGCGATCAACCCTGAGTTACAACGTCGGGTCAGCGAACTGCTCGGCACAGGTCATATGCGTTATATCGCCTCGCCTCCGACGAGCAACTCGAACAACGGCGGGGGTAACGGTTCGCGGGGCGGACCCTACCGCCGAGACGGACAATACGCCAAGGCCGGATCAACGCGGTAAGGGGACACCGCGCTTCGCATTTCACACGCATGATAATCAACCGGGGGCCGCGATGGATCACCAAGGCGAACGTTTGACCGTCGGGCAGTTTCTCCAGGCACTCGAGTCGTTGCAATTGCTCGGCTCATTGCCGCTCGAAATGCTGCGTCGGCAATATCCGGCAGCGCGACATCATCATGACGCCAAGAAGCTGGCGCAAGAGGTCGTCGAGGCCGATTTGCTCACCCGCTATCAGGCCGATGTGGTTTATCAGGGGCTCGGCCAGTCGCTCGTCATCGGACCGTACGTGGTTGTCGATCCGATGAGCGTCAACCAGGCGGGCAACATATTCAAGGCCCGCCATCGCGAGTCGGAGCGGATCGTTATCTTGCGGGTCATGCTGACCTCGGCACGTACGGCAGCGGATCGAGTCAAACGGTTTCAACAGGAGGCACGCGGCGCGGTGTTGCTCGAGCATCCGAACCTGGCCCGCGCTCTGGATAGCGGCGGCGATGGCAACCGTCTGTACATCGCCTCGGAATTTGTCGAGGGGGTCGACCTCGAAACGTTGATCGAGCAACAGGGGCCATTGAGTGTCGAGCAGGCGGTGAATTATCTGTGGCAAGTCGCCGAGGGGATGGCCTACGCCCATACGCGTGGCGTCATTCATCGCGATCTGAAGCCCTGCAATCTATCGGTCGACGCGCAAGGTCGCGTGTTGGTGTTGAATTTGGCCCTGGCGCGGTTCAACGACGCTTCGTATGGCGCAGCCGCCGAGGATGTCGAGAGCCTGACGACTACCGGACAGATCGTGGGGACGATCGACTTCATGTCGCCTGAGCAGGCCGCCAATTCGCGTTACTCGAATGATCGCAGTGACATTTACAGCCTCGGCTGTACGTTGTATTGGTTGCTCAACGGTACGCCGCCGTACCAGGCTCGAACGCCGATGGAGAAACTGATAGCGCATCGCGATCAGCCGATTCCCTCGTTGCGCGAGTCGCGCGACGACGTGCCCGAAGCGCTCGACCGCATCTACCATCGCGCGGTGGCTAAACGAACGGAGGACCGCTATGGCAGCATGAAGGAGTTGGCCGCCGATCTGGAAGTGTGCCTGACCGCGCCGAAGCGAGTCCAGGCATCGGCTGTTCCTGTCGTGCGTAAATTGAAGCCGGCGGTCTCGCCTGTCGAGTCCGTATCGCAGCCTTACGCGGCGATGCCCATGCCCCAGCAACGTGAGATGATGCAACCACAGGGGTACGCGGCGGCAGGTGTCTCATCGTACTGCGACCAGCCGGAGAGAGCGGAGCGATCGTGGAATTTTAGCTTCATCGTGTCCGTGTTGTTCTGGGTCGTTGGTGGCGTCGTTGGACTTGCCGTCGGATACGCCATTGTTGTCTACATCCGTGGTCCGGCGGGAGACCTATTCAATCTACTCCCGCTCTTTACGGACGCGATCGACAATCAACTTCCCAGACCAGAGCAAATCTTGCGAATGTTGCCCGGTCCTGACTATTGAAGTCTGCGCAGCGAATGGGCCTAGGCGAGCCACGCGAAGCCGGGTTCGATCAGGCTTCCGCTGGTCGCCCTGGTTCATGAACCGCGCAGTCGTCAATCAATGTCCGAGCAGAGGCGCGGCGGCGTGTCTTGCGAATCTGGCAAGAAGCTCGTCCCTGGACCGGCGTTTCCTTCTACCGCTGCTCTCGGAAGCTGCGAAAGCTTAGGACGGCTAACATCAGCGAGCACACGATGAACGCGATGTCGATCGTCATGCTGGCCCGGCGAAAGGGGATTTTTAGCGGCGACAGATCAAGGCCGAACAGAACGAGCAGGCCGATCGCGATGAGCATGGCTAGAATCGAAAGTGCTTTGCCCATTCCCAGGTGCTTCCCGCATGGTGATGTGTCAGGCGATAATCGTTGGGCCCTAGTATAATCAGCCGCCGAGGTCTGTCACACCCGGTCCCTCAAGAGTTCTTGACACCATGAAATCCGAACCCGACTGGGAGTCATTCCGCTCGCAGATGCCTGTGGCGGAGCGTTACGCCTATTTCGACCATGCGGCCGTGGCACCGCTGACTCGCCGGGCGCAGCAGCAACTCACGGCCTGGGCCACCGATATGGCCGAGCATGGCGATGTTCACTGGCTCAACTGGGCGGCGGGGGCCGAAACGGCTCGACAACGTTTGGCTCGACTGCTGGGCGCTGAGACCGCGGAAGTCGCCTTGCTGCGAAACACGACCGAGGGGCTGTCGCTCGTGGCCGAGGGGTTCCCTTGGCGCGCGGGCGATAATGTTGTTGTGCCCTGTGATGAGTTCCCCTCGAACTTGTATCCGTGGATGAATTTGGAGTCGCGCGGGGTCGAGCTGCGGCGGGTCGCGGCAGGACCGTCGGGCGTTGAACTCGCCGACATCGACGCCGCCTGCGATGCCCGGACCCGGATTGTAGCCGCGAGTTGGGTCGGCTATGCGAGTGGCCGACGACAGCAACTCGACGACTTGGCCGAGATCGCCCATCGACATGGGGCGTGGCTCTGTTTGGATGCCATTCAGGGGCTCGGGGTGTTTCCGCTCGACGTGCGGCGGACGCCGGTCGATGTGCTCGCGGCCGACGGCCACAAATGGCTCTTGGGACCCGAAGGGGCGGGCGTACTGTACCTGCGACGCGAGCATCTCGACACATTACGTCCCGTGGGGCTCGGCTGGAGCAGTGTGGCCCATGCCCAGGACTTCAGTCACATCGAACTGAATCTCAAGCCTTCGGCGGCCCGGTTCGAGGGAGGGACCCTAGCCCTCGGGTGCTTTGCGGCCCTGGGGGAGAGCGTGCAGTTGCTGCTCGACTACGGGGTCGAGGCCGTCAGTCGCCGGTTGCTCGACGTGACCGATCAGATTGTCGAGGGGCTCGAACGATTGGGGGCTACCGTCGTTTCACCGCGCGCGGGAGACTGTTCGAGCGGGATCGTCTCATATACGTTGCCGCAAATGCCGGCCGCCGAGGCGCGTCGCCGCGCGTTATTGCAGCAGGTTGTGTTGAGTTGTCGCGGCGGGCGGATTAGGATCAGTCCACACGTCTATACGAACGAGCATGACATCGCCCGGCTGTTGACCGCGCTGTCTGTCGTTGACGCATAGGGGTTTCAACCGATCGATTCATTCGAGTCTCGACCTTTGTCGCTATGGTCAAACATCGCACCACCGTCGCTGTCTATACCGGGTCGTTCGACCCGATCACGCTCGGACACCTGAACATCATCGAGCGCGCGAGCCGGCTCGTCGACAAGCTGATCGTCGGCATCGGTATCAACGCCAGTAAGCATCCGCTGTTTACGACCGATGAACGGCTCGCGATGGTTCAGCAGGTGACGAGCCGCTGGTCGAATGTCGAGGTCCGCACGTTCGACGGCTTGGCCGTGACCTTTGTGCGTGAATGTGGCGCACGGGTCATGATCCGTGGCGTGCGACCGTTGCAAGACTTGGAAAACGAGTTGACGATGATGGTCGCCAATCGTCAGCTCGATCCGGAAATCGAGACGATCGTGCTGATGGCCGACAAGGAGTTTGCCCACGTTTCGAGCACGCTGATCAAAGAGATTGCCAAGGTGGCGGGGGATGACGCCCTGGCGCACTTCGTGCCCCCCGAGGTGATTGCGGTGCTCCGCAAGAAAATCGCTCCAAAAGCACCGTAGCGACAGCGGTTTGCTCGCGTTTTCACTCCACAAGCCTACCGCAGTATGGCCCCCAGTCCGCAAAGAACTGGACCCCGCGGGGCATTTCGGGTTAAAATCAATAGTCTGGTTAGTTGCTCCCACCCGCGAGGCCTTTTTATCCCTACGGAGTCGGCCATGTTACGAACATTGAGAGGCTTGGGCTTGGCGTTGACCGCGTTGGTTTCGACCACCATCGCACAGGCTGAGACGATCAAGGGTTTTTACCTCGAATCGCGAACCTGCCAGGTCTATACCGGTCCGTGCTTTGCCAATTCCGAGTTCGGTCTGACCGGCAATGACGCCATCATGGCTTGGCATATCGATCAGGGGGCTCATGCGGCCACCGATTTGGCCGGGCTTAATGTCGTCGTGGTTCTACATGCCAACGAAACACTCGCCTCGGCCGGAATCGACGGGACCAAGCAGGTCAAGGCCGTGATCTTCGTCGATGCGAAAGCCGATCACGCACAGCGCGCCGCGCTCGTCGAGTTTGCCAAGGGACAGTCGGGCAAGGCCGGTCAATCAGTCGCTCGAGTCGAGTGTCTGCCGATTGAAATGTCGCTCAATCGCGGCACACTCGAAGGGCGACTCGATGCAGGCAAGGTGGTGAAGATGGCCACGCGCAAGGCCCGTGACGGCGACTGTATTTGCTCGAACGAGGTGGCCTATTATCCGCCGCTGGCCAGCGTAAAGAATTTTGTTCCCGGCGTCTCGAACGAGGCGCAATTCTCAGGTCGTGGGCTGGGTACTCAGTGGTCGATTCCCGGTTCACGCAGTGCGTACATGGGTTTGTTTGCCTTCTAACGTAAGAGTTTGCATCACATGCTGAAGCATCTTGTTTTGCCGCTGGTTCTCGTTTCGCTCGGATTGGTTCCAGCACGGCTGTGGGCCGTCGATCATCGGGTCGAACCGCTCAATGAAGCACCGCCGAGCGACGCGCTTGCGGCCCCCGTGGCCGCGCTGCTCAATGCGAGCGGCTTCAAGGTGATTCGAGGCGAATCGCGCACCGTGTGCGATATTTGGCTCTGTAAGGAATGGGCTGCGGCAGCAGGCGAGCGTCCCGCCTCGGTCAACTATTCCATCGCGCCCGGCGCGTTGATGGGGGTGGTTCGGTTTCCTCGCAAAGGCAGCGACTTCCGCGATCAGGATATCGCCCCGGGCGTGTATACTTTGCGCTATGCGCAGCAGCCCGTCGACGGCGCTCATGTGGGGACCTCGCCCACGCGCGACTTCGTGCTGCTGTTGCCCGCCGATAAAGACACGGCCGTTGCGGGGCTCGACTATGTCACAATGACCAAGCAAAGTGCCGCAGCCGCGGGTTCAAATCACCCCTTGCTGCTCTCGTTGCAGCGCACGGGTGATGCCGACGGCAAGCTGGCGATTCGCCACGAAGAAACGCGTGATTGGTGGATTGTGCGGCTCGCGGGCAAGACCAAGTCGGCCGCTGTGGCAATCGATCTGGTCGTCGCCGGACATGCCGAGAAATAATGGCGCGCCCCTGGAGTGAATCGTCGAGCGATCAACGACATGTCGGCCAGCACGCGATGATGATCATCTTGCTCGGCGCGGCGTGCGTCCTGCTGGGGCTGCTGCCGCCGAGCCAGCGTTTGTCCCTCAAGGCCGCGGAGCCTCCGCAGGAAAACTTCACCCTCGAAACCGTCCGCGGCCGGGTCGTGTGGCTCTCCGAGGCAATGGCCCGATTGCATGGGGCCAAATCGGTCAGTGAGGCCACCGATCGCACGCTGGCACTAGAAACGCGTGAGGGTCGGCTCCATCCGTTGCTCGAAGACGTCCGCGGTAGGGCTTTTCGCGTCGACGAGCGCTTGCGGCGCATGGAAGTCGAACTGCTTGTGCGACGCTATGTGCATTCGCCGGTCTTGCAGGTCTTGGGCGTCGCGGAAATCACGCCTCGTGGAAAGTTCGAGATCGACTATTGGTGCGATGTCTGCGCCATTGCGATGTTCGAATTGAAATATTGCGAGTGCTGTCAAGGTGAGACCGAGTTGCGCCGTCGCCGCGTGATTGACGCCGTTGTGCCGACCAAGCCTTGACCGAAAATATAGTGCGTCGAGAATTTTCGGCAATTTGATTGTACGATCCGCAACGCTTCGTATAATCACGGCGCGATGGGTTGATAACGATATATGCGCGCTCGTGGCGCTGTTGCTATTCGACGCGCGTTCAAGCCCCCCTGCTTCACCACATCGATAGGGAGTAACCTCGTATGGCGGTGTCCAATAAATCTGATTCGCGCAGCGGTTTCAACCGGCGCGATTTTCTCCGCGGCTCGGGCGCGGCGGCGGCGGCGACCGCGCTGCAGGCGCAGGTTGAAGCCCAGCAAAACCAAAACGGAATTGTTCGCGGCCCGACGCAGATCACGCTTAGCGTGAACGGCCAGAATCACACGGTCACGGTCGAGCCGCGCACGACGTTGCTCGAAGTGCTCCGCTATCAACTTAATCTGACCGGTGCTAAGCCCGTCTGCAGCGACGGCAGCAGCGGAGCCGCAACCGTGCTCGTCGATGGCAAACCGCTGCAAGCGAATGTGCTGCTGGCGGTGGCCTGTGTGGGCAAGAAAATCCAAACGGTCGAAAGTCTGGGCGGTGCGTCACCCGACCCCGTGCCGGTGGCCTTCGTCACGCACGATGCCCAACAGTGCGGCTTTTGCACGCCGGGTTTTGTGGTCGCGGTGCGGGCGTTTCTCGACAAGAACCCACAGGCCACGGAGGCGGAAATTCGTGGCGGTCTCAACGGCAACCTTTGCCGTTGCGGAACCTACGCGAACATTATTCAAGCGGCGATTGCGCTTGTGAAAGGAGGCAAGTAATGGCCGATAACCAATACTTCTGGCCCGCTCGCGAGCAAACGAAGCTACTCGGCAAGCGTGTGACCCGTTTAGATGGCTTGGCCAAGGCGACTGGCGCCGCCAAGTACACCTACGACATTAACCTCGACAAGCAATTGATTGCCGTGGCGCTCGGTTGCCCGCACGCCCACTGCCGTGTGAAGTCGATCGACACGAGTGCCGCGGAACGCGTGCCCGGCGTCGTCGCGGTGCTGGTCTTCGATCATGCCAACCCGAACGTGCCCGTCGATGCCGCCAGCGGAAAGAAACCCGGCGAGATCGAATGGGCGGGAGAATTGCTCGCCGTGGTCGCCGCTGAAAGCGAAGGCGCGGCTGCCGAAGGCGTTGCCAAGATCAAGGTCGATTACGAACTGCTCGACGTGTTCGTCGACGCCGCTGATTTGGCCAGCGCCGAAAAAGCCAAACGCACCAGCAAAGGTGGCGGCAAAGTGCAAACCGAGCGCGAGCCCGGTGATAACGATGACGAAGATAAGTTCGTCGCCGCCGAGTTGGAACGACTGTTCAAAGCATCGGCCCATGTCGTCGAAGGTTTCTACGGCGTCGACGCCATCACCCATTGCTGCCTCGAGCCGCATGGCTCGACGGTCGAGTGGAAGGGAAACAAGCTGACGGCCCACCTGAGTACGCAGAACGTCTCGGGCACCGACGAAGGCTTTGCCAAAGATCTGAAGATCACGTCCGACGATGTTGAGGTACATTGCGACTTCATCGGCGGTGGCTTCGGCAGCAAATTCGCGCCCGACTATTGGGGTGTCGCAGCGGCAAAAATCTCGAAGCAAACCGGTCGGCCCGTCAAGTTCATGCTTAGCCGTGAACAAGAACTCACGATCGCCGGCAACCGCCCTTCGGGCTACATCAAGGTGAAGCTGGGGGCCGATGCCAATGGCGTCGTCAAGGTATGGGACTCCGAGCACTGGACAACCGGCGGCGCGACCGGCGGTGGTGTCAGTCACGGCGTGATCCCGTATGTCTTCGCTCCGGCAAACTATCGCCGCTTTGCGACCAACATCAAAACCAACCTCGGTCCGGCCCGCGCGTGGCGGGCCCCCAATCATCCGCAGGCCTGCGCTATTACGCAGACGGCCTACGACGATTTGGCTGCCAAAATGGGCGCCGACAGTTTCGATATCTTCTTGCGGAACCTGGGAACCGACGAGAAGCCCGGCGTGGCTGGGGCCAAACCGTCGGTCTACGCCGAAGAGATGCACGTGGCCGCCAAGCTCATGGACTGGAAAGCCAAGTGGCACCCGCACGGCAAGAGCCCGGCCAAGGGGTCTATCGTCGACGGGCTCGGCATGGCCATCCACACCTGGGGCGGTGTCGCCAACGACTCGACCGTCACGCTCAAGATTTACCCTGACGGCGGCATCGAGACCTTCTGCGGTACCCAGGATATCGGTGTCGGCACGCGCACCTGCTGTGCGATGTTCATCGCCGAAACGTTCGGCCTGGGGGTCGACGCCGTGAAGGTCAACATCGGTAGCTCGAAGTACCCGGTTAGCGGCCCCAGCGGCGGCAGCACGACGATCGGCGGCATTGCCGAATCGCATCGTCGCGCTGGCCTCGATGCGCTCGCGCAACTGTTCCCCCTCGTGGCTACAAAGCTCGGAGCGGACGCGGCCAACCTCGAAGCCGTTGATGGCCGAATTCGTGTTAAAGGAAACTCGAACAAGAGCCTCAGCTGGAAAGAAGCATGCAGCCTGATCGGCATGCGACCGCTCGAAATCACGGCCAGCTACAAACGCGGCAAAGAGAAGGGCGCACTCTCCGATCAAGGGGTCGGCGGCGTGCAAATGGCCCACGTAACCGTTGATAAAGAGACGGGGGTCGTGAAGCTCAAGAAGTTTGTCGCCGTTCAGGACATGGGCTTGGTCGTCAATCACCAGACGGCCGAAAGCCAGATCTACGGAGCGGTCATCATGGGCATCGCCTACTCGCTATTCGAGGAACGGCTCGCCGATCCCAAAAGCGGCATCGTGCTCAACTCGGATATGAAAGACTATAAGCTCCCCCGTCTCGCCGACACCGGCGAGATCGTCGTGGAAATTTTCGAGCCTGAACATCAGCGGCAACGCGGTGTGATCGGGTTGGGCGAGCCACCGGTCATCAGCCCCGGGGCAGCCATCTCGAATGCCGTGTGCAAT
>CAYLYE010000166.1:0-14020 GCA_964387325.1 uncultured Planctomycetaceae bacterium | reverse complement strand
CCCCCCCCCCCCCCCCCCCCCCCCCCCCCCCCCCCCCCCCCCCCCCCCCCCCATCAGGAGTGATTAGGAACAGGACCTTCGCTGGCTATCAACAGGACACGACTCGATGCGTCGAGGCCAAACGATGCGGCGCGTGCCGAACCGGGCTTGATTGCAAGCAGGCCGGCCAGTCCGGTCGCGCCCGAGGGGGTCGTCGCTGGCCCATTGCTTTCGATCAGCACCTTCGGTGCGGCGATCACGGTTGCTTCGTCGACCGTGACCGCCCGAGCGAGATGTTCCTGTAAGATTTTCAGCGCTGGAGACGAAGCCTCGCCGCACGAGAGCATCTCGGCAGCCGTTTGTAAATCGCCCGCCAGCCGTTCGATCCGACCGCTTTGCAACGCCGCGCCGATGCACGCGACCCGGTCGGGCTCGACGACGATCGTGCGACACTCAAACAGCCTGGGCGATGCCAGCCCTCGGGCCAATGCCGCAGCCAGACCGCCGACGCCCCCCTGCACAAAGAGGTGCGTCGGGGGTTGCATCCCTGTGGAAGCGAGCTGTTCGATGATTTCTTGAGCCATGACTTCGTAGCCGGACATCACATCGGCGACGACCGGATCAGCCGCCTCGGTCGAGGTGTCGGCAATCAGCAATCCTTCGCCGCGCTGAGCGGCGAGACTGGCTGCGTCGACAGCGTCGTCGTAGGTGCCGTCGATCCAGGCAATTTCCGCGCCTAAATTTGCGATCCGCCGTGCTCGATTGATCGGCACGTGACGGTGCAGGTAAACTCGGGCGGGTGCCCCGGCGAGTTCAGCGCCGGCGGCAACCGCCAACCCGTGATTGCCATCGCTGGCACAGAGGAGCGCTGGCCGTGGGGGGCTCGCGTCTCGCTGGGCCAGCAGCGCCTCGATATTGGACACCCGCGTGGCTCGCACCAAGGCTCGCAGACCGGCATACATACCGCCCAGCGATTTAAAGCTCCCCAGCGGTCGCCGGCTTTCGTCTTTGAGATATACGCGATCGACTCCGACGCGGCGTGCAAGTTGCGGTAACTCAACGAGCGGCGTCGGCTCGTAGTGAGGACGGCTGCGAAAAAACGCTCGAGGCGAATCATCGGGCGATGGTCTCACCGACGGAGGCTCCACTTTCTCAGTGTCGATCCATTCATGGTTGAGGCAAATGCTTGACGAACCACTCAACCATCTCGGTTCGCATTTCGCTCAGGTATTCGTGTGCGGTGTTGAGGTACATGATGCTGCGAAAGTTTTTTGGCTTGCCATAGAGTTGATACACGGGAGCCAGTTTCTTTTCGAGCATCTCGACGCCGTCGGGCGGGGCATTGTGATCCTGATCGCCTGAGAGCTGTAACATGGGTCGCGGCGCAACCAAGGCCATGATCGCCTCGGTGTCGAAATGCTTGAGCAACCCCGGAACGTAGTAATAGATGCCGTGGCCTTTGGCATGCGCCATCAACTCGGTGTAGCGTGTAAAACAGGCCACGCCGACGATCGCTTTGACGCGCTCATCGATCGCCGCCAACCACCATGCCCGGGTACAGCCCATGCTCATACCGGTACCGCCGATCCGTTCTTTGTCCAACTCACTACGCGTTTCTAGGTAGTCGATCAGACATTGCTCGTCGCGGAGCATCATGCCCCACAGCGTACGACCTTGCCACAGATGGAGCTTGAAGAGCGACAGCTCTTGGCCATAAGCCGGGTCGCGCTCGACCGTGCCGCGTGGCCCCTTGCCGACACGCTCGCCATTGAAGTAACCATCGATCGCCGCGACCGCAAAACCTTGCTGAATGAGCATCCAACCCAGCGAGCGTGGGTTCTCGGGGTTAGGAATGTACTCGCCCTTGGAACCACTGTGGCCATGCATGCCGATGATCACCGGGATGCGCCCCGAACGCTGCTTGGGAATGGCCAGTATGCCCGGCACAATCATGTCGACGCCGTTGAAAAACTCGAACCGTTCGAGCGTGTAGGTCGCGTGATCTTCTCGGGCAAGAATTTTGACGGCCGCCGGGTCCGGACGCTTGGGCATTTCCCCGAGGCAATCGAGTAGCGTCGCTCGCACTTTGAGCCGATCAACCGTTTGCCACGCTTTCAGATCGGTCGGCAGCGGCCACTCGGGCGGCACGGCCGAGCGAAACGACGCTGGGATATCTTTCCACGGCTCGCCGTATTTTGTGCCTCCTTTGCTGCTTGCCGGCGTGACGCGCTCTTGCGCCAATGTCAGGGTCGAAAGCACTGCGAGAGCCAAAGCAACGACCAACGTGCGATGCATGACGAGACCTGCAAGGTGGTAGGGTGTGTGTATTCAAATCAAGGACGCAACGGGTAAATAACTTACCAGCACGAGCAACACGCGTCGTGGTTTTTTCCGGAGTCTTGATCATCGCTCTTGCGGCGAGTATCACTGCACGGGCTTGGTGGCCGGTTTCCAGCGCGGCTCCCAATCGGCTGAAGGGGTGCGGGCAGTTTGTAGGTAACGGCCGATCGTCGCTGCAATCTCGGGATACTCGGCTGCGACGTCAATCTTCTCGGCCGGGTCATCTTGCTGATCGTACAGCGTCACCTGAGCGTCGGGCGCGCCCGCGCGAATGCCTTTCCAACGGCCACGATACAAGGCGGCCTGCTTGAAGCCCCCTTCATGAAACTCCCAGTACAGAAACTCGTGGTGCCGCTGATGGTCGTTCTGACCTTGGAGCGTGGGCAGGAAACTGATCGAGTCAATGTTGCTCGTCGCAGTGGCACCGGTCAATTCAGAGGCCGTACCCATGATGTCGGCGAATGAGCCCACGTGGTCCGACTCGCTGCCGGCTCGAATGCGACCGGGCCACCAAGCCAACAGCGGCACGCGAATCCCGCCGTCGGTCAAGCTGCGTTTGATCCCCGAGTACGGACCGCTCGGCTGGAAGCGTTGCAGTTGATGATTGCTTTCGTTGTGTGGCCCGTTGTCACTCGAAAACAGCACGAGGGTATTCTCAGCCAGCCCCAATTGCCGCAAGGTGTCGAGCATCCGGCCAACGTAGCCGTCGAGCCGCGAGATCATCGCCGCATGCCCTTTGTCGGTTTCGGGCCAATTCAGGCCTTGATACGGACCGAAGTCCGGCACCTGAGCACCGTTCTTCAACACTCGCGTCCGTTCGTTGTTGGCATGCGGAATGACCATGCTCCAATAGAGAAAAAACGGATGCTCACGGTTTTTCGTCACGAATGCTATGGCCTCGTCAGCGAACAAATCGTCGGCAAACACCTTGGCGTTGGTAGCGTAGCCCGCTCCGTTGCTGCCGATCGGCTGGATGACGTTCGGCAACGGGACCCGCTCTTCGTTGCGCCACAAAAAGTCCGGAAAATGATTGTGCGCGTGGGTCTGGTTCAGATATCCGAAGAACTCGTCGAAGCCTTGTTTACGAGGCAGCCCGGTCTCCGCGGCGCCAATGTCCCCCAACCCCCATTTGCCCACGAGCGCCGTACGGTAGCCCGACTGCTGCAACATTTTGGCCAGCGTCAGATCATCGCCACGGAGCGCTTGAGCCTGCGGATTCATCGAGCCTGCGTTACCGCGAACGCGCGTGTGTCCATGATGCTTGCCGGTCATCAGCACGCTGCGCGAAGGGGCGCACACCGTCGCGCCTGCGTAGAAGTGAGTAAACCGCATCCCCTCGTGTGCCATGCGATCGAGCCGAGGCGTGGTGATGACTTGCTGGCCGTAGCATCCCAACTCGCCGTACCCTAAGTCGTCGGCCAGAATCAGGACGATATTGGGCCTACGAGTCTGATCGATCGCAGCGGCAAATGCATCAACGCCGACCGACACCATTGCGAGAATGACGCTGGCGAAGAGCACGAACAGCGGACGTAGCAACGACCCCACAAACTCTCCAATACTGCGACGCGACCAAAAACCGTGGACGTTCTGCACGTCGTAGTATCGGTACCGTCGATGGAGCGGTCAACCAATTTAGCGGCGAAATTCCAATCGCCAATCAAGGTGCTGGGCTGAGGCGAAACAGTCAACCGTCACGGGCCTAGCTCCCGGCGGCGCCGGCGTTGCCAAGCTGATTGAGGAACGTGAAGTTGGTGCTCGTACTGAATGGCGCGATCTGATACAGGCCGTTGGTGAAAAGCAAGTTGACGTAGTCGTCGAACACCCGAATCGGCGCCTTGGGGACCACGACGATGTCGGTATCGTTGAGCCAAACTTCGTCGTTCGGGATCGGTGCCTTGCCATACATCGCTCCGCGAAGGTCGAGCATCGTAGCAAGGAGGCGCCAATCATCGCCGCGGCGGAAGATGACGATCTGCCGCAGGTTTCCTCCAACATTCCAGCCCCCCGCCAAGCTGATGGCCTGCATCGTTGATGTAGGCCCTTCGAGCACATAGCGCCCCGGGGTGCGTACTTCACCGAGCACATACACATAGCGAGGCGCTCGCTGCAACAATACGGGGGTCACTTCCAACCCCTCCACTTCTTGTGTGTAGCGGGCGTCGACCTCTTGCTTCAACTCTTCGAGCGTCAGCCCTTGAGCTATGACCGAGCCAATTGCCGGCAACGCGATGGTTCCTTCCGGAGTCACGCGAGCCTCGCGCGTCTGGCCGCCAAACCCCTGTCGACGATCCACCGCAGCGCGCAGGTCCTCGAGCTTCGTGTTCACCTTGAGCGGTGTTACGGTGATGGCCGGCGTCTTGTAGTATTTCTCGTACAGCGTTTCAATCGTATCGCGCAACTGGCTCACGCTCTGCCGGGTCGCTTTTACTTGGCCCACGAGTTTGAGCGTAAGCGTGCCATCAGGTTGAATGATCAGATCACGCGTCAAGGTTGCGTCGGCCGTCGACTCGATCCGTACCTCATCACCAACGTTCAGTTCATACGGACGAGCTTGTTCGTTTCGCGTGAGGCGAAAAACGAACTCCAGCAGATCGTCGACCCGTAATCGGTATTGTCCTACGTGGGGCAATCGCGAGTGACCGACGTATTCTCCGTGCGCGTAAGGCTCGAAGTTGAGGGGCTGGGCCGCGCTCCAACCGATACAGGCGCCGTTCATATTTCCGCCATCGACCGCCCAGATTGGCCGTCCCTTGGGCGCCATGGACTGGACCGCCACAGGCTGCGGAGCAGGAGCTGTGTTTTGCGCAAACGGCAACAGGGGATCACCCGTGGGGCGCGGGACTTCGCTCGATTGTTGAGCCAAGCGAAACACGGGTGGCGAGTCCACTTTGGTTGTCCGTCGTCGAGCTTGCCAGAAAGGATCGGCCACACCGCTACTCAGCGTGCCAAGCACGATCACAACGATCAACGACCAACGAGGACCTAACCAAGTAAAACGTCGCATTGTGGTTGCTCGTAGACCCATTTCGACGATGTTAGTAAACCCAGCGTGCTCGGTCGGGGGATCGAATCGCGGTGCGTGGCTCGACCGGCGGCGCCACCGGACGCGATGCGGTCGCGGCTGGGCGCGGATCAGATGCCACCTCGGCCGATTGAGCAAAGCTATTGGGATCAACCCACTGTACGTTTTGCCAAGCCGCCACAGCGGGCCCATTCATCGCTGTCGAAGGGAGCGTTTGCGGATTGCCCAATCGCTGCTCGACCACAGCCAAGTTTTGGAGCGTCGCCCCTTGAGGCGCGAGGCCCAAGCTCTGGGCCAGCCAATGTCGAGCGGTTGACAGTCGGCCACTTTGCGCTTCGAGGACGCCTAAATCATTGGCCGCCGCATAGTTGCCGGGCTGGGTGCTGACCGCCGCTGTATAGAACGTGCGGGCTTTTTCATCGGGGAGCGCAATCGAGGTCACGCGACGCTCGTACAGCGTTCCATAGACGCGCCCCAAGGCATGTAGAATATGTGATCCCAGCGGCACGCCAGCGCAGGCAATCGTCAATTGCTGTTGGGCAAATTGCTGATAGCGATCCAGAGCCACCGACGCCGTCAACGACTCCGCTGGCGTCTGCTTGAGGATCGGCGTCTGATGCGAGCGGATCAGCGTGACTAGAGCGCTGCCGTCGTTGGGTTGCCCTAATCGAGGTGCAAAATCCTCGCTTTCTTCGATCGCCCGCAAGGCCAAGGCCAGCGCTTGAACCGAATGAGTGCGCCCCTGCGAGGCATCGTTCACTTGGGCAAGCAGTTGCATCGCCGCCAGGAACTTATTCCGCGCCGAGAACCAAGCCCCTTTCGTAGCCAGACGCAACCCCTCATGGTACAGCGCGGCGGCCCGCTCGACCGTCGCTTGGCCATCAGCCTGGCTGGCGACTAGATTTAGCAACGAGCTACCCGCCGCTCGGGCCTCTTGATGTTCTGCTAGCCGATCATGCCGTTGCTGGACGAGTTCAGCCGAAGTTTTTGACTCGGCTTGAGCTTCGACCGGCGTTGGTTCGACCGGCGTTTGGGGTTGTGGTTGCGGAGGTGGTGCCACGGCCGGAGCAGCGATGGCCACACGCGGAAATTCCACTACACCGGACGGTGCCGGGGCAGGCGAAGTCGGCTCGGAGGACGTGGCCAACGCGTGGGGCGTGACGGCGCCGGTGGTCGCTGGCGACGCAGGCGCGGGGTCGGCAACAGTCGCCTCGATAGCGATCTCTTGCACATGCGTTTGCGTGTCCGACGCGCGGACCCAGGCACCGCGAGGTAAACGACGGGGCTCTCGTTCAGCGCCTTGCTGCTCACAGCCCGCGCAGGCGAAAACTATCGCACTGGTGACGATTCCGCTGCTCACGGCTTTAGTCCAGGAGAACCACTTCGACACGTTTGATCGACCCTCGCACGGAGTTGGCGCAGACCTTCTCCTTACGCATCGTAAGGAGAGCGCTTAATCAAACGATCGACGCGAAGAATCGCAGGCAATCAGTCAAATCGGATATGCGGATTACGAGAGCGATCCGCAAGCTTGGCAGAATCCATACAATCGTCAGAAACACCTGCTAGCGGTCACTACTTTTAGTGCCGATGTCCTGACAGCATATGCGCTCGTGCCTTGGCGTCTTCCGCCTCTTGAATCTTGCCGGCGCGCACATAGGTCACACTTAGCGCGGTAAAGCTGAATGCGTCGTTGGGAAGAAGCTGACAGACTTGGAGTCCGTGTCGGATCGCTTCTTCATGGCGTTGCAGTCGCCCCAGCACCACGGCAAGCGCTGAATGAGCCAGTGCAAAGGACTGATCTTGGGAAACAATCTCTTGCAACTTGGCCACCGCTTCGTCGAGCTTCCCTTCGTCCTTGAGTTTGTCTGCCTGATCGTACAAAGCTTCGTTGCTGAGCATGCTGGCACCGAGGGATATAAATCGTCGTGGAGAGAGTTGGTTGAGCAGCATGCGAATGTACCAGTTTGCCTATTTTTCGCCAGTGCCCATTGAGATGTATTGCTAGCAAACTCGGTCTACGGGCATTCGTCATATTCGACATTTCTGGCTCATCGCATGGTATCGTTGCAACCGATACATAGGCGTGGCAAGGGAGTCCCAAGAATGGACGATCGGACCGTGACGACCCCACAGGCGGTAGGGAGACTGTCGCTCATGGGCCGCGCGTGAGCCGGGGTGACTCCGTGTCAAAACTCATCATCGTGGCAGCATAACCGAGGCTTGTGCCGTGGTCATTCATCCGACCGCCGTCGTCGAAGCGTCCGCCCAACTTGGGCGGAACGTGGTCGTGGGCCCCTTCGTGGTCATCGAGGCTGGAGTCACGATTGGCGATGATTGCGAAATCGACGCCTTCACGGTGATCAAGACCGGCACCACGATGGGCAATCAAAATCGCATTAGTGAGCACGTCATACTCGGTGGACTGCCTCAGCACGCCAGTCGGCCGACCGATGTGGGAACCCTCATCATCGGCGATAACAACACCATTCGCGAAAACTCGAATCTGCATCGAGCGCTCAAGCCAGGCAAGGTCACGCAACTCGGCGATAACTGTTATTTGATGGCCGGCACCCACATCGCCCACGACTGTGTGGTCGGCAATAACACGATCTTCGCCAACAACGCGACGCTGGGCGGTTTTGTGACGGTCGAAGAGCGGGCTTATGTGTCTGGAAATGTCGCCGTGCATCAGTTCTGCAAGATCGGCCGAAACGCCATGCTCGGCGGGCTGGCACGCGTCGTGAAGGATGTCCCGCCCTTCGTGACCATCGACGGCCAGAGCGGTTATGTCGTCGGACTCAATACCGTTGGCCTGAAACGGGCAGGCTATTCGGTCGAACAAATCGCCGAGCTAAAAGCGGCCTACCGAGTCATCTATCGCAGCCAGCTCATGTGGAACGAAATTCTTGAGACGCTCGAGCGAAACTTTCCGACCGGACCCGCTGCCCACTTCGCCGAGTTCCTTCATCAGGTGACTCGCGGCATCGTTCTCGAACGCCGGGCTCCTCCGGGTGCTACGATCAAGTTGCACGAAGAGGTCGATCCCGTCGAGAGCATCGTGCGACGTAACGTAGCCTAACAAGCCACGGTCTCTGTCTCGGGCCGCTTCTCTCGTCGCCGGCGCGGTCGTATAATCGGACTCGCTACAGAGTGCGTTCCTGAATGACCTTTGCCCGGGAGACGTCCTTTCATGGTTCAAGTCGATATTCGCTATCTCGGCGACCTGCGTTGCGAGGCTGCGCATGAGCCCTCGGGCATTCATTTGATCACCGACGCACCGAAAGACAACCAAGGCCAAGGGGCCTCGTTCTCTCCCACCGACCTCGTCGCTACGGCGCTCGGTTCGTGCATGCTGACGATCATGGGGATTGTCGCCCGCCGCGATCAAATCGACCTTAGCGGCACCACGGTTCGGGTCATTAAGGAAATGGTCGCTCAGCCGACGCGCCGCATCGGACGACTCACCGTCAGCATTCATGTGCCTCGTGAGTTGACTGCTGAACAACAGAAAAAACTCGAAACGGCCGCACATACCTGCCCGGTTCATAAGAGCCTGCATCCCGATATCGAAACGCCGATCACGTTTCGTTATGGGCCATAACGATCCGTCATTCTCTTGGACCGTGGACATCGTCTGTGTGTTGAATCATGCACCCGCTCGATGCCGCTTTTGACGAAACGGTCGTACTGCATCGCGCGGGGCAAGTCGCCGCAGCCCTCGAGCGTTATCGTCAACTCATTACCGCCGACCCGAGTTATGCCAAAGCGTGGCATTTGCTCGGCGTCTGTTACCATCAGCAGGGGCAGCATGATGTCGCGCTGCAATGCATTGCTCGTGCGATTGGCCTCGTGGACAACAATCCGGTTTACTACAGCAATTGCGGAATGGTGTTGCGAACGCTCGGCCGCAATCTCGACGCCGCGAACGTGCTAAGGCGGGCGATCGATCTGGATCCGAATTTCGCCGATGCCCTTGCGGCGTATGCCAACGCGCTCGTCTCGTTGGCCAAAGCCGACGAGGCGATGCCGTTCTTTGAGCGCGCCTTGCAACTCAAACCGCAACTGAACGACGCTCTCGCCGGGCTCGCACTCGCCCATTATGAGTTGGGAGACGCCGAAGCTTCGATCGCCACTTACAGGCGACTCGCACAGCGAACGCCGACCCCCGGAGTCAAGCTGCTCGCGGCGACCCAGTTGCCGCCGGTCTATCGATCGGTCGCTGATATGTTCGAGTGGCGGCAGCGATTATGTAACGAGCTCGACCAACTCGAAGCGGAACACGTCCGCGTCGACCTCGGCGAGCAAGCGGCTCAACCGATCTTTACGCTGGCCCATCAGGGCCTCAATGACCGTGTCGTGCAGCGGCAGTTTGCCCGGCTTCATCAGTCGCCGCCGCTGGAGTTCAAGGGACAGCGGCCGCTCGCGGCCCGCGGAAAAATTCATATCGGCTTTTGCAGCAGTTTCTTCCGCGAGCATACGATCGCCAAGCTCAACAGCGGACTGATCCGCCTGCTGAATCGAGACGAGTTCTTTGTCAGCGTCTACTCGCTGGGGCATCACGACGACGCGCTCGCCCGCAGCATTGCGGCCTCGGCCGATCAGTATGTACCGCTGGCGACGGATGTGAATCCGGCTCGATTGACGCTCGCGCAAGCCGATCTCGACGTGCTCTATTACACCGACATCGGCATGGATCATCTGTCGTACACGCTGGCCTGTTCACGCCTAGCGCCGGTGCAATGCGTGACCTGGGGGCATCCGGTGACGACCGGCATCGAGACGGTCGACTATTTCGTGTCGAGTCGGCTCATCGAGCCCCCCAACGCCCAGGAACATTACACCGAACGACTGGAGCTGCTAGAGCCCTTCTCGGCATACTTCGAGTTACCCACCCGTGGCGACCGTCGTTTGACGCGTGCCGACTTCGGCTTGGCCGACGACGCGCACCTGGTCCTCTGCCCGCAATCGATCTATAAGTTTCATCCGGAATTCGATGCGGTGCTGGCTGGCATTCTCCGCGCGGACCCCAGGGCACAAGTCGTTTTGATTCGTTGGATCTACACACAGAGCGACGACGTGTTGCGCGCCCGCTGGAAACGGACAATGGCGGACGTCATGCAGCGGGTCCAGTTTGTGCGTCGGGTATCGAGAGACGACTTTTTCAGCCTACTCGATGTGTGCGATGTGGTGCTCGATCCGTTGCATTTCGGCGGGGGTAACACGAGCTACGAAGCCTTTGCGCTCGGCGTGCCGGTGGTCACGCTACCGGGCGAGTTCATGCGCGGACGACTCACGGCCGGGCTCTACAAGCAAATGCGGTTTGAGCAACTGGTGGTCGATTCAGTCGAACAGTACATCGAGCAAGCCGTGCGATTGGCCGAGGATCGTGACTATCGCCGTGAGTGCCGCGAGCAGATTCTGGCCGCCCAATCGCGCATCTTTGATCAGCCGGCGAGTGTGCGTGCTCACGAGGATTTCTTTCGCCGCGTGGCTCATCGAGGCAGTTAACTTACACGCCCTCGCCTACGCAGCAAGGTACGTCAAACCCATACGGCTCGCTGGGGCGAGACTCGTAGAGCCGCTTGATATAGTTGCGATGTAACCACATCGGCGCGTGCGACACGTAGCCGAAGCGACGCATGACCCGATCGGTGATGCGTGGGTTGGCCGCGTCACACAAGATGGCGTCGCAACCCTTGATCGCGGCGATTTGTTCGAGCGTTTGCACCGCGCATTGAATGCTGGTCAGCCGAGTCTCATGGGCCGAGAGCATGTACGGCACTGCCAGGTAGGCTGGTGTCAGACGCGGCTGATTGTAATACAGCCAGCAGCGATCTCCGCCGAGGTACTTGTGTTGTAGCCGAGCGGCGATCCAGGCTTGAAATAGCCAGACGCGCTTGGGCCACGGTCGAAGCACGATCTGCGTCAGGCGTCCATCGATGACCTCGATCACTCCGTAGCGGCGCTCGCTGAGCGTCGCGGCGGATGCGTTCAAATCGGTGACGGTTTCAAACCAGCGGCGCATGACAGAACCTGAGCTTCGAGCGGGGCGTTGTTCAAGTCTAGCACGTGGCTTGCTGGCCGCGCCGTTACGATCGAGCAAACCATGACTTGACGACTTGCAGCAACGATAGGCTCAGCACGAGAAACACGAGGCAGAGGGCCAAAACGGTTGGCACCAGCCAGGTTTCGATGAATAAACGATGGCCAGAGGCCCAGAGTTGGGGCCACCACACAATCGTTCCCGCCGCGCCGAGACACAGGAAGGGGCCAAACGGAATCACGTCGGCCCGTCGCAACACGAGTTGAAATAGCCCACCGATCAGCCCGCAGAACGCGGCCAGCACCAACACGAAGAGGCACGGCTGCCACCCGAGGAACGCGCCGATCATCGCCATCAGCGTCACGTCACCGAAGCCCATCGCTTCTCGCCGCAAGGCAAGGTAGCCGGCCACGCGAATCGACCAGATGATGCCACCACCGACCGCGAGACCAATGAGCGACGACAACAACGGTTGCCAACGCGTGGCGAGACCGAAATGCCAGACGGACGCGACCAGTCCGCAACCCACGATCGCCAGCGCGAGCAGGAGGCGAGTTTGCCAGGCACGCACGAGTCGCGCGATCCACAACTGGACCGCGCGGCGCCAGCCATGCCGGCCGTACCACGAACGAGGCAACAGTCCGATGCACCAGACTGAGAAGCAAGCCATGCCAATGTAAAGGCCCAACGGTTGATCGAGTTCGATCGGCCAGAGTGAAGGGGAAGTCGCTTCGAGCGACACGAGGTTGATGCCCTGTTCAGTACGAATCACGTCATCGGTTAAGGCCATGCCGGGGAGCAACACGACCAGCAGCAGTGCGCCGAGCGTGCCAGTCACGGTGAGTTCGTCGGGAATGATCTGATCGTCGAAATCGATCAGGCTGATCGCAATCATCAGCGTCACGAGCAACGCGTGGGCCACGAACTGGCTCATCAAGACGCTTGCCATTTGTGGTCCCAGCAAGTGAAAGGTGGTCAGATCGGGCAGCAGCATCGCCCAGGCTGCGCCGTTGCCGAGTTCAACGAGCAACGGCCGCCACCAACCGCCGGGCGCCTCGACTCGCGGTCGAGCGCGGAGCCATCCGAAGATCGGCAGTCGATCGAGCCATAACTCGGCGCCATGACGCCGATAGCCGCGCGACCACGAACTGTCGCAGGTCGGTTGCAGTCGAAACGAAAAGATGGCCCAGTTCGCAATGCCCCCCGCCGCGGCTCCCACGACAAGAGCCACGAACATGCCCACCTCCTGCGGCACGTCGAGCAGCAAGCCCATTAGGTCAATTTGTCCCGTAACTCAGTGAGGACCCGCACGGCATGACCGATCTCGGCCTTTTGACGTTCGGGCTCCTGTGGAATCTCGCGCTCGATGGTGAGCGGGCCAGTGTAACCGATCTCTTTGAGGGTTTTGAGATAGTTGTAGAAGCCAACGTCCCCTTGGCCCAGTGGCACTTCGCAGCCCCATTCTTTGCCCGGGTGTTTGGCCCACGTGCCGTCTTTGCAGTGGATGCTGCGGACGTACTTGCCCACCTTTTTCAAGGCGGCGATGGGTTCCCCCGCGCCGTAGAGAATCATGTTGGCGGGATCGAAGTTTACGAACAGGTTGTCTCGCTGCACGTCGCCGATGAACTGCAGTAGATCGTCGGCCGTCTCTTGGCCGGTCTCGAGATGCAGGCTTTGTCCATTCCGCTGGCAGTGATCGCACACGTCGCGGGTGATGTCGAGCACCTCTTTGTACAGTGGCGACTTCGTGTCGTGCGGCACAAAACCCAGGTGCAAGGCGACCACTGGACAGCCCAAGAGCTTGGCGAAGTCGGAAATCTCTTTCATCTCGACGGTCCGCGCGGCTCGGGTCTCGCTCGGCACGAGCCCGACGGTCCGCACCACGGTCGGAATATCGGCGTAGCTCTCGCCATCGAAGCCGCCGAACACGGCGGTCAATGTGATGCCGAACTCCTTGAGTCGAGTGAGAAACTCGCGGGCTTTCTCGGGAGTCCGGCTCTGCTTGTGCGGCGCGTGCAATTGGATCGTCGGCACACCCAATTCCTTGGCCACCTCAAGCTTGACGCCCAAGCCGGCATCGACGCTGGCAAATACTCCGATCGGCCACATACTCATGATCCGTCTCTTTCCGTGGTGGAAGTCTGTGATGATGCGTTAGGTTGCGACCTTAACCGCCGGCGCAACCCCTTCAGGAGTCTCGTCGCTGTTGATGTCGAACCATTCGGGCTTGAAGTCGATGCGCCGTTTTTCCTTGATCGCGAGATTCGTCGTCAGAGCGATGATCGCATCGGCCATCGCCACCTCGGGATGGCACTTGGGGCGGTACTTGTTGTCCTTGTCGTTCATGTTCTCGGGCTTGAAGTTGCGTATGCAGTAGGCCCAGTGCTCGATCTCCTCGGTGTAGCCGCGACTGATCGGGCCCGCGTCGATGGCCGCCTTGGCCAAGGCCCCCGCTCCGCCTCCACTGGCTGTGGTGTCGAGCGTCGTGCCCCCCTTCTCGTCTTTCTTAACCGATACGCTGGTCGACGTTGACGATGAAGCATAGAGCATGACTTCCTGCTCACGTTCAAGGATCAGCGTCCCCTTGGTTCCCATGACCACCTCGCCGTAGTCGCCAAAGCCGTTGCCGT
>CAYLYE010000165.1:0-14209 GCA_964387325.1 uncultured Planctomycetaceae bacterium | reverse complement strand
CGTCTTGCCGCGTGGTCCAGTTGCCGGCGCCATCAACCAGATGCGGATACTTGCCCTGCTTCTTGACCATGTATTCAAGCGAGCCCTTGGTCTCGATGGGCCCAACTTTACCGAACCCGAGCATGTTGGATTGCCCGAGCATGATGTACACCTTGACCGGCTTGCTTTGGTCGGCCGATTTACCATCGGGAGCAGGTAGTACTTGGGGCACATCGGCCGCACTCGCCGTGAGCGCAAAGGACATCAACAGCAAAACAACGAGTCGGAAAGAGGTCTTGGCGATCGGATGGGTCATCAGACGTGATTCCGTAAGGTAAGTGGCACGGTAATGGATGATGTCGTCTAGTGTTGGTGACCGCTGTAGAGCATGTGTTGCTTGTTACCCCGCGCGAAAATGTACGCGACAAGGTCGGCGATCTCCTCTTGAGTCAACTTGTTCATCAAGCCTTGCGGCATGATCGACACAGCCGATTTGTTACGTTCTTCGATCTCGGTGATCGGAACCACCAAAGGATCCCCCTTGGCTAGCGGATCAACAAGCAACTTCACTTCAGTCGATGTCTCTTGTAGGAGCATGCCGGTGACGACCTTGCCCGAAGTGAGGGCAAAGCTATAGGAGCGGTACTTATCCTGAATTTCTTTCGACGGTTCAACGATCGACCGGAGAATATGTTCGGTCGTGTGTTTGGCAGGCTCGATCTTGGTCAGGTCGGGCCCGAACTCACGCCCTTCGCCGTTCATTTTGTGACAAGCCGAGCAGCTGGCCACTTTGAACAGATTCTTACCGACCTCGAATGAGCGTCCTTGTGGTAATGCTCGTAGACTGCCGATCAGGTCGTCGAACTTCCATTCGGTGTTGCGGCCTATCGATTTGAGCAACTCGTCGCGCAAGGGCAATGGATTTGCGGCGAGATACGCGGCCGGGTTGGCATGGTAGCTGTCCAAGTCGGCCACCACGTACAACGCACCGTACATGCGCCGCCAGTGGCCCGGATACGTACACACATACGGATACACTCCGGCGGTCTTGGGAACATCGAAGGCCAGCGATTGACTTTGTCCTGGTTCGATCAGCTTGCTGGCCAGGAGGATTTTATCGCTGCGCGGCACATATTGCCGGTCTTTTGCGTCGGGGTCGCGGGCCGTGGCCTCGGCTTGCAAGCCGATCTCTTCCAACGAGCCGGGCTGAATAATGGCGAAGTTATGGGGCATGTTGTCGGTGTTCGCAAAGCGGAACTCGACGGGCTTGCCCGCCTGAACAACGATCAACTCCTTGTCGTAGATCATCCGCTCGACGACCGTTCCGATGGGAATGACCGGCACGTCGAGATTATCGAGCCGCTCGATGATTGCTTTGGCTCGATCAGGGGGCAGCTTGCCCGAAAGCGTCTTGGCGAGCGCAACGGCTTCGAGTGCCGAGCCCGAGGTGCGGAGCCGCGCGGGAATGTTACTCAGGTAACCAACGACGTTATCGGCCAGGCCCGGTATCTCTTTCTCCGCCCAATGCTGCGGAGGTATGTTCTTGAGCACCGAGATCGCGGCGGAACGGCTGCGATCGGCTTTGACGAGCGAGGCCAGATCCATGAACTTCTCGGCCTCATGACCCGGCAGCGAGGCGATCGTGCGAATCGCCAGATCGTGCAGCGTATCTTCACCGCCGCCGATCGACAGATACTTGGCGTCAATCTTCTGCTTCTTGATCCCGGGCCCGGCCCAGGTGACGATCAGACCGTCGCCACCACCGTTATCAAAATAAGTGACGACGATCGGATGAGGACCAGCACTCAATTCGACCGTCGCATTCTTCTCGCCCATGCCATGCAGACCGTCGTTGTTGATCAACAGCTTATTGTCGAGATAAACGCGCGAGCCGTCATCGGACGAAATGGTGAACGTGTACTTACCGGACTGCGGTGCCGAGACGAGGCCCGTGAACCGCAGAGCAAATTGATCGCGGCGCTTAAGTTGCGGCACATTCATGAGAATTTCCGGAACGATGCCGCTGGCCTGGGGCTTGAGCTTGGCGAGTGTTTCGATCGCCACGTCCTTGGGGTTCGGCTGGAAGTAGTCGACCTGAATGCCACTCTGCTGCAGCGTCGAGCTGGCCGACTCGTTCTTGAGATTCGGTGGCAACTCGAACATGAGCGACCGGACCTCGTTGAACAGCTTGCCACGTAGCGCTGTGTTACTGATCGTGGGGACCGCGGTGAGCAAGTCGCGCAGGCGATCCTTACTCTCCGAGGCAGCTAGGAACGCCGCGTCGCCATTACCGTCGGCAGCGATCCAAGCGACGTAACCGAGCTTGCGCGTGTTCGGCTCCTTCCCCTTCGTCGCGAATTTCTCCAGCTGATTGCGAGCTTTCTTCAACTCGGCGGGCGACTGCTCGGCGAGTAGCTGAGCCAGTGCCGGTAATGACTCGGCCGGGCCATTGACGTCGCGATCAATCACGAGCGCGAGCAACAACGGTAGCGCGCTTGTGTTGCGGATCTTCGCCAGACCCGTGAGCGCTTCGTGCAAGGCCTTGGCCGAGGCATTGGTTCGACCCAGCACCGCTTCATACACGGCTTCGCTTTTCGGGAGCTTCAATAAATCGTCGACACTGGCATTGCGCAGCGTGTACAGGTGCGCGGCTTTCGACAGTGTCGCTCCCGATGCGACCGCTTCTTGGACAAGTTTATCGACATTGAGCTGAGCGCGAGCGTATTTCAGCACGGTTTCCAACTCCGGATCGACAGGGCGCACCGCGACCTCAAACACCGCTTCGGCAGCAGGGTACCCCGAGAAATTCACGGCCGACTTAACCGCCTCGGCTCGCACGAGTGGCGATTCGTCTTGTGCTGCGGCGAGCAACAGGCTCTCCCAAGCGGTGACTCGCCCGGCCCAGTGACCGAGCGTGCGAATGGCTGCCGCACGCACTCGAGGCTCGGCCGCCGAGAAGACGGTCTTCAACAGCTCGATGTTCGGCACACGCTGTTCTTCGCAGACCCACAGGCACTCGAGCAACGCCTGCGCGTCGTCCGGCTTTTTCACATCGCGAGTTGCTGTCCAACTAGCCATCGTCGTCATCAGCTCAGCCGTCTCGCGGCCGCTCAATTCCAGGCGGGCTCGATACCGGGCGGAATTTTCCTTGGCATAAAATGCCTGCAAGACTTCGGGGATTGGCTTGTTCTTGAGCTTGATCGGCTTTACGAGGGGCCGATCCTTAGCCGTCACCCGGTAGATGCGTCCGTGCTCATGATCGCGATTGGGATCGCGCATATTGTGTTGCATGTGGCCGATGATCGCGTTGCTCCAGTCGGATACGTACAGCGCGCCATCGGCGCCAACCTCGACGTCGGTGGGACGAAAGGTCGGATCGCTCGACACCAGGATCGGCTCGATTTCTTCGGCACGAATGTCTGCGCCGTTGTACTTCACTTCGAGTTGCAGCACCCCCAGGAAGCCGATCGTGTTGCAGATCAGGAAGTTCCCTTGATTCTTTTCGGGAAAATGGCTGCTCGACAAGATGCCCGTCGCCGCGACGGGACGGACCCGCTTGTCGAACCACTGCTTGTTGCCGACCCCTTTACCGATGTTGACATACGAGCCTGTGCCGCTCGTGCCGTCGTTGGCGAACTGATAGCCCCATTGGTCAAACACATCGCCGTGCGGATTGGGTCCAATCGGGAAATGGAACTCCATCTCGAACGTGCGAGGATTAAAGCGATGCACGCCGCTCTGGCCCGAGCGAACCGTCTTGGTCGGAGTTTCCATCGTAGCCATGTTGAAAATGCCACGCGACCAATAGAGCCAACCGTCGGGCCCGATGAGCATGGCATTGGCCGAGTGATGCGAGTCGGCGCTGCATACACCCTGCAACATGCGAATTTTCAGGTCGGCCTTGTCGTCGCCGTCGGTGTCTTTGAGGAACCAAATCTCGGGTAGGGCCGCGACCAACATGCCGCCCCCCCAAAACTCGAAGCCAGTCACGCTATTAAGCTGGTCGGCAAAAGTCACGCAACGATCGGCTACGCCGTCGCCATTTTCATCGCTCAAGCAGAGGATTCGATCGCGTCGCGGCTCGGTCGGGTTCCAATGCGGATACGAAGGCCAGACCGATACAAACAACCGCCCGTCGGTATCGACCGCCATTTGCACCGGGTTGATCAAATCGGGAAACGTCTTTTCCGAGGCGAACAAATTCACCTGCATCCCCTCGGCAATTTTCATCTGGCTGATCGCTTCGGTGCCGTCGAGATAGATGTGCTTCCCATCGTCCATCTTGCCGGGGATGTTCGTTTTTACCTCAAGTTGGCCAGGCAAGTTATTGTCGACGACCTTGTGTTCGCCGCCGCGAGCAACGGCCCACACGCGGACGTCTCGATTGGCGGTCATCACGTCAAAGATTTCCATTTCACGCATCATGACGTCGGCGTTCGACTGGCCGAACCATGCGAGCTTCGAGCGGCCACCGAACACGTTGTAACCGTCGACCACTCGATAGCGGCTGAACCAATAGTCGTTTCGATCGAGCACCGCTTGACGCAGGCGTTCGAGTTCGCTCTCGGAGCGGACCAGAGAATCGGATCCGAACAGATCCCGGGCAATCACCTTGGCCAGGGCCTGATCGCCATGATCGAGCAGATGGATACCGTTGAGCGTGAGTGGCTTGGGAGCCGCGGCATAGAGTTCTTGCGTTGGCTTAAAGAGATCGACAAACAACACTTTTTTATCGGCGCATACGTCTCGCATCGCTTGTGAATAGAGGGCGAGGTTGACGTTGTTGGCCGAGCCATCGGGCAAGTGCGGACTTCTGAGGTTCTCGTGGGCGATGGGCGAGAAGAACACCAACCGCGGGGCTGACTTGCCGTCGTACTTCTGGGCCAACATGCCGTCGATCACGTCGGCTAAGTCTTTGCGGAACGACTCCAAGCCGGCCCCGCCACGCAAGGCCTCGTTATAACCAAAGAAGCAGAAGACGACATTTGCCTGCACCTTGGTCAGCCACTGGTCGGGGGACCCGAAGTTGTCTTCACGCTGTCGCAGTTTGAGTTCATCGCCGGAGAAGCCAAGATTGCGAAAAACGAAATCGTGATCGGGATACAATGCGTGAACGTAAGTTTCGAGCCAGCCGCTGTGTTGCAAACGATCGGCCAGCGTGTTGCCGATGATCGCAATCCGATCCCCCTTTTGCAGAGCGAGTTTGGGCTCGGCCGCGTGTACGTTGCGAGCAACGCTCAGCAAGCCAACGAGTAATACCATCACGAGCGAAACTAACCATCGGGGGCGTCGATGCATCATCTTGAACCTGGTGTTAAACGAAGGTTGGTTGAGTGCTGGCAAAGGAGTGTCGCCGTGTATTTGCCGCACGGCGACGGTAGGGGACCGAGTTTTATGCAGCCTGTTAGTTTATCATCTCGTTCGGACACGAGCGATTGTTTGGGTCCGAAAATCTGGGCAATTAAGCCCACCACCATCAATCGATCGTCATCGATAATTTCCTCGGCGACTGATTTTTGACGTCAGCCACTTGGCCAGTTATGGTAAGCGTTCTGCGGTTAGACAAAATCGTGCCCGCCGTGTCTGGCCTGCTTCACGCCTCAAACTCACCATCGAGACCGCTCATCATGAAATGGAATGTGTCGCTCGTCGCCGTTGTATTCGCATTGTTGGCAGCCCTGCCCGTGGGTGCCCAAGAGAAGGTCAAGCCCGTCCGCTTGGGAAGCGGCAGTATGACTTTCGAGACGGTCCCCGGTTGGGGTTTGCGTCCCGACGGCAAGTCGGCCCTTGGCTCGACTCACGGGTCGGTCGTGATCGACAAGGCGGGCAATGTTTTTGTCAGCGCCAACAAGGGAGTCGTCGTCTTCTCGCCCGATGGACGCGTCGTTCAAGAGTACCTGGGCGACAAGTACGCGAATATTCATGACATGGAGATTCGCGCCGAGGGGGAGCAGGAGTTCATCTACGGCGCGCGGAACAATAACGCGGAAGGGATCAAATTCAACGCACACACGGGCGAGATCGTGTTGAAGCTCGGATTTCCCGAAGAATCGGGCTTGGGGCTCAAGACCTTCAAGCCGACCGCGATTACCGTCGCTCCCAATGGCGACATTTTTCTCTCCGATGGTTATGCCAGCAATCACATCTTTAAGTTCGACAAGACCGGCAAGTACATCAAACATTTTGGCACCAAGGGGAACGAAATGAAGCAGTTCAACACCGCGCACGGCATGACGCTCGATACGCGTTATGAGCCGCCGCGACTGTTGGTCTGCGATCGTAACCACACGCCCAAAGGCCGACTGCTGCACTACGATCTGGAAGGCAACTTCATCGCCGAGATCGTCACCGACTTAGGCATGCCCACCGCCGCTTCCGTCTCGGGTGATTATGTCTCGGTTCCCGACCTCACCGGCAAGCTCTTTATCATCGATAAGAGTAACAAGATCGCGGCTGTGCTCGGCGAGAACCCCGATCCGGCCAAGGGACGCAGCTTCAATATCCCACAAGAACAGTGGGTCGAAGGCGCCTTCAGTGGCACGCATGGCTCGTACTGGGACAAGGATGGCAATCTCTACGTGCAAGATTGGAATGTCTCGGGTCGTATTATGAAGCTCGTGCGGGTCAAGTAACGCTTCTTTTACGAAGGCCTGCCGAAATGCAAACTCGGTTCTTGCTGCGCTCGATCTCAGCGCTCGTCGTGTTGATTACTGGCGTCTCGTCGATCGCTGCCGACGCTTCGCCACAACGTTACGAGCTTAAGAGGCGGGCCAGCGAGATCGACTCGCGCGCTCGTGAGCATCGCGAGATTGACTTCGTATTCAGCGACAAGAACGGCAAGGTTGCCGATCTGCAACATGCGACGGTCGATACGCGAGTTCCATTGCAAGGCCGGCTCGTGATTTGGTTGATGGATCACAATCCCGGCTTGGCCGAGCGTACCGCAAGTTATGGCCTGCACGGCATCCAAGTGCATTATGCCAAGAGTTGGTTCTCGAAGCTTACACGCGAACAACTCAACGATGGCGAAAGCATCGGCAAGATTCGTCTCGAAGCGGCCACGGGCGAGGATTTCAGCCCGCTCGTCGACATCCCCAAAGCCGATGGCATGCAAGAACGTGCTCTCCAGTTCGTAAAGTGGCTGGTGACGGAGAATCCGGAGGGCAACTGGCAGCAGTTCATTGCCCCGGCAGGGGACGATCTTCTCTGGAGTAAGGTGATTCTCGCGGGGATCTCGCACGGCAGTACGACCGCGGCGCGATTTGCGATCCATCAGCGGGTCGACCGCGTGGTGATGTTTTCCGGCCCACGCGACAACACCGAGACCTGGCAAGGATTGCCCTCGGCGACACCTTCGAATCGCTTCTTCGGCTTTACGCATGTGCTCGACGGCGGCTGGGTCGGCGACCATTACTGCCGCTCCTGGATCCTGTTGAAGATGAATCAACATGGGCCCTTGGTCAATGTCGACGACACGCCTGCGCCGTTCGGTAACAGCCGCCGATTGATTACGAACAGCGATGTGAACCAGAATGCCAGCCGGGCACACACGACGGTCGTCCCCGGTGGTAGTGCAGGCAAAGACACGGCCGGGCAATACATTCACGAGGCCGTGTGGCGCTATCTGTTCACGCACCCCGTCGACCAAGTCGGTCCTGCCACGAACGCCGAGCCGGATTGCCAACTCGAGCGGCCTAAGTAAGCATTCCTCTGTCGGTTATTGAGATTCAGATAATGAACTAAACAGGACGACCAACGAGAGTCCGGAAATACCGGCCTCGCGTTGCTCGGCCTGGTTAAGCTAATTCGCTGAGGATCAATAGCCACCTCGTGATGATGGCATGCGTCGTAACAGAACGGAACTGCTCGGCAGTCATCTTTACGATGGGTTCACTTGCCGGCAGATAGCTGCGTAAGCTTGATGTTCTTCAAGGCTCCGCTCGTCTGCCAAGTGGCGATCCCGAGCGGCCTAGAGAGTTCGACCTCGCCGCGAATCGAGATTTTCTTGTCTTTGGTGTCAACGTCGACCACGGACTTATCGTCGATCCAGGCCTGGATTTTGCCTTTCATCACCCGAACTCGAATCTTGTACCATTGCCCGGTCTTGAAACCGTGGATCGAGGTGGTTTCGTTCTCTGAGGCGTCTTGATCGTCGAGACTCGACAAGCCGACGACGGCGCCCCCCCAGCCGCCGACAATCAAGCTGCACGGATCGTCCCCGACCGGAAAGGTGACTCCGCAGAAAAAATCACCGCCGTCGACGCGTCGCGCCTCGAGCGACAACTCGTAATTGATCTTCGGTAGCGCGCCGGTGTAGGTCACACCGGTGAGCGAGTCTCCCATCGGCAACACGATCTGGCCATCCTCGACCGCGACCTCGCCATGGCCGGCAAACTCGGTGACCTTCCACCCCTTTAATGTTTTGCCATCGAACATCGACTGCGCCGGCTCAGCCGCTTGGGCTGACGACACGAACAGCAGTAAGCCAATGAGCCCGCAGGCAGTCAGGCGAGACATCGATCAATCCTCATCGAAAGGCGTGTGGGATTCGTCGAGCGAACAACGGGAACGGCTCATCACCCTACCAGCGCGTCGCTCGACGATCAAATCCGCCGCAGCTTTCGCGACCCAATGAACACGGCCGCGATGACAATGCCCGCCACGAAACCGACGCCATGGGCCCAATTCGCCATGTGCCCAATCATGCCGAAGGCGCCGAGCGCCAGCCAGCCCACTGCAAAAAACATCTCGTTGGGAGACAAGTACAACCAGCGTTGCCCACCAAAGCGTGATTGAATCCAGGCATAACCAATTACGGCATAGACGACCCCTGACATGCCGCCGAACATGGGTCCCGCAGCGAGATACTGAGCAAGATTGCTCACTGCGGCAGTCAGCAGCACAAACAGCGTAAACATGACTGGGCCAATGGTCGTCTCGACACGACGGCCGAGGTCGTGCATCCACAGCATATTGAACAGCAAATGGACGCCGCTCCAGTGAATGAGTGCCGGCGTGAAGAGTCGCCAGACCTCGCCTTGTCGAATTTCAGCTTCGAGGGACGGTGTCGGAGCAAACGGCCTGGGGGGAGGCACGATGAGCAAATCGTGCAGCAACTCGCTGTTCGCGACATCGCCAAAACTCGTTAGCAATGCCACTGCGACGCTGGCGCCGATCAGGGTCCAGGTGACTGGCGTGGGGCCGCCGGGGCCGGTCCACAGCGTGCGGCCGTCGATCATCTTGCGGCGGGCTTCCGTGTCGCGTTGCGCTTCTTCACGCCGCAACAGCGCGGCCGTGGCGATCGCCTCGTCGTATCGCGGGTCGAGCGGGTTGCTTTGAAAGTTGGCGCAGATATCCTTGGCCGTCGCGAGTTGCGCTTCGTCACGAACCCAGATCCTCGACTGCGTCGCGTCGACTTCGAGTTTCGTCGAGATGCCTTGCGTCAGCAGATAGTCGGCGAGTCGTTGCGCGTCGTGTGGTTGCGAGAAGCTTCCGAGCAAACGCATGGCGTGAGAATCCTGAGGGGGACGCAATCGACAACAGCTCAGCGAGCCGCGCTCTCGCGCTGTTCGCGCGACAACTCTTCGACCAACGGCGGCAACGTCTCGCGCAGGGCCGTCTGCCACGACGGCGAACGGAGCGCGAACCACTCGTTGAGCCGGCTCAAGTCGAGGCGCGAGTTCAACGGTCGTCGCGCCGGAGTAGGATACTCGGGCGTCGTGATTTCCGCCACTTCCTCGACAGCCAACCGATATCCCAAGGCTTTGGCCTGATTGAAAATCTCGATCGCGAAGCCATGCCAGCTGGTCACCCCCTCGCAGGCCAGATGGACCACGCCGCCATGCCGTCGCAGCAGCGACAAATAATCTCCGCTGGCATGACGCAGAATTTCGACCGTGAGCCGCGCGATCACCTGAGCCGACGTTGGAGCGCCAATCTGATCGGCCACCACCCGCAGTTCGGGCTTGGTCGCGCCGACCCGCAGCATCGTGCGAACGAAGTTATTGCCATGTGCGGCATACACCCAAGAGGTGCGTAAGATCAGATGCTCGCAACCGGTCGCGGCAATGCGGCGCTCCCCTTCCAGCTTGGTCTCGCCGTAGACATTGATCGGCCCGCAGGGGTCGGTCTCTTTCCAAGGACGCGTGCCCGAGCCATTAAACACATAGTCGGTCGAGTAATGCACCAGCGCCGCGCCGATCTGCCGGGCCGACTCGGCCAGCACCTGAGGCGATTGCGTGTTCACCTTGCGAGCTAAGTCGACCTCTTTCTCAGCCCGATCGACAGCCGTATAGGCGGCAGCGTTGACGATCAGTCGAGGCCGAACTTGCTCGACGAGTCCGCGCAGGCTTTCCGGCTGCGTTAAGTCGGCCTGCACGGTCTCGAAATCGTTCACCAACTGACCGTTGCGCGTGGTCACAACGACCCGACCAAGCGTACTGAGGGGCGCGAGCAATTCGCGACCGACTTGTCCCGTACCACCGATGAGCAGGATGGTTGGAGTAAGTGTATCGCCCGGAACGCTTGTAGCGGTTGTTGTCATGAAGATATCCCCTCTGTGGTGATCGGTCGTTCAACCATACCACATACGAACCGCATTGCCCCGAGCGGTTTGTGTACGCGCAGGAGTGACGAATGCACGGCCTCGAAGGACCGCGAGGGAGCAAGTCACTCCGGGGGGGAGCGCACTAAACGCCCGACTTGCTGAGTCGCTTGGAACGCTTCGGGGGCTCAACCTTGTGCAACTCCTCAATGTCGACGACCCAGCCGCGACAGGCTGCAACGCCACATTGACAACGGATGGCGGCATCGGCCGGCCAGGCATAGTCGATGGTGAGTTCTTCGCCCGGCTTGATCGACCGCAGCGTGTATAGATACACGCGGTCGCTGACGTCCGGCTTACTCGATTCCCACGAGCAGATTTCGCAGTTTGGCTCACACGAGTGATTTAAGAAGCGGAACGGCGCATGCGGTTCGAGCGACCGCGTGTCATCGAGTTCGATGCAGTACTCGGTGGCGGCTTGCAGACTGCCGGAGATGGTGCCACAGATCTCGCCAATACGTTGTCCCTTGCGAAAGATCCGTTGAGCGAATACGCCCCGACCAATCTGACTCGCTGCTACTCGTACTCGATCGTCCTGATATTCAGCCATTTTCCTACACATCCTCGCCAGCACAACACAACATCACACATCAAACTGAACTCGCTTAAGCAGTAGGCCACGAAGTGAAAAATGGGTGGCCCGAACGCGTCGCCGATTCAGCACCTTGCTTATAGTGTGCGACAGCCCGGTTAGAGAAGGGGGCGTTCAATAATTTTATGGCCGTCGAGGAAATCTCGGCTGCCACTTGACCGCTGCCCGGCCTACGCAGCCCGGCGAGGACGTGACTGAGCCGCGAGACGATCGATCTCGGTGTGGTCGACCAGCCGCCAGGCGAATTTCTCCTCGGTCGCGGCGCTTTGCTCCCAGTAGACCTGGGTCGCTCGATGGATCATCCGCGGCACATAGAACCAGGCCCGCGCTAGCTCCGTGGCGTCTTGGTCGGCCGAGATGAGCAGCACATCGGTGTCGAGCAGGTTGTTGGCCTGGCTCGACAGGGCCGTCCAAGGGTTGCCTGGCAGCAAACGAACTTTGCTCGCATGAGGCACGAGCCGCTTGTGGGCCTCGCGCAGCGAGACGTGCGGTTCCCCCTGACGCATCTCGAACAGATCGATGCCCGTAAATTCGACTCGATCCTGCGCATTCGCAGCCTTGAGCAGTTGAATGATCCGCTCGCAGTCGCCGAGCCCGAGCATCACGACCCGCTGCACGCTGCTTTGCTGCAATGGCTGCAGCAGCACGCGGTCACGTGGCGGTTTCCAGAATTGGCGAACCGTAAGGTCTTTGAGCCAGCGAAATGCCTTGAACATGGCCGTCGACGTTCCCTGCGATGTAAGCAAAATCCGCCTGTAAAATTGATTTCGACCGTGCGACGGTCGCTTGTGCAATAGAAATGACCGGTAGAATTAATATCGTCGGCACATTCGCTCGCCTCGGGGCAATCTCCGGCCCCGAGTCCGGATTCTGGCGAGACTTGGTGCGGCGAAGCCGATGTAAGAATCTGTCAAGATGCGTCGACTTTTTCGGAGGAGGTTGCGGTGAGCACGAGCTACTTCAACAAGGGGATCATTCTGGCCGGCGGAGCCGGGTCACGGCTCTTCCCGGTAACTCAGGCCGTGGTCAAGCAGTTGCTCCCCATCTACGACAAGCCGATGATCTACTACCCGCTATCAACGCTTATGCTAGCGGGCATTCGGGAAGTGCTGCTGATCTCGACTCCCAACGACATCGGCGCGTTCGAGCGGTTGCTCGGCGATGGCAGCCGATTGGGCATCTCGATCCAGTATTGTGTTCAGCCCAAGCCCGAGGGACTGGCGCAGGCCTTTATCTTGGGCCGCCAGTTCGTCGGCCGCGACCATGTGAGCCTCGTGCTAGGCGACAACCTGTTCTACGGGCAAGGCTTTCAGCAAATGCTGGCCGAGGCGGTCAGCGTCGACAAGGGCGCGACGGTGTTTGCGTATGCCGTCAAGGAGCCGCAGCATTATGGCGTGGTCGAGTTCGATGCCGCCGGTCGGGCTTTGTCGCTCGAAGAGAAACCCAAGGAGCCGCGGAGCAAGTTCGCCGTCACCGGTTTGTACTTCTACGACAATCAGGTCGTCGACATCGCGGCCAACCTCAAACCCTCGCCCCGTGGCGAACTCGAGATCACCGACGTCAACCGTCAGTACTTACAACAGCAGCAGTTGCATGTACAAACTTTCTCGCGAGGCTTTGCCTGGCTCGATACCGGCACGCACGAGTCGCTTTTGCAGGCAGCCAACTTCATCGAGACGATCGAACTGCGCCAAGGGCTCAAGGTCGCCTGCCTGGAAGAGATCGCGTATGTCAAAGGGTTCATCAGTGCCGAGCAACTCGCCCGCCTCGCTGCTCAATACAAGAACGAATACGGCCGGTATTTAAGCGAATTATTGCCCCGCTAGGCAAATTCACCCGACGGGACACGGGTTCTCCGGTTGACCCTCGGCGCAGCATTGTGATAGCATCTGCGATCTGCTCTGATTTCGTTTCCGCGCTTTGTCGAGAACTCGTGTGACGCACGCACGCATCGGCCCCATCGCCGTTCACTTTCCTCAGCGCGCCGAGACCAACGAGCAACTCCAGGCTGAAAATCCCAAATGGGATATGCAGCTCATCGGCGAAAAGACGGGCATTCACACGCGCTACATCGCCGCACCGGGCGAGACCGCCTCGGACCTGGGGGTCGCCGCGTGCGAAAAACTCTTCCACGACTTTGGCATCGACCGCCACTCGATCGACTTCCTGCTGCTCTGTACCCAAACCCCCGACTACCCGCTGCCGACGACCGCCTGTCTGATGCAGGATCGGCTCAAGCTGCGGCAAGATATCGGTGCGCTCGACTTTAACCTGGGCTGTAGCGGCTTCGTCTATGGACTGGGGATCTCCGACGCGCTGATTCGCTCGGGTCAGGCCCGGAACGTGTTGCTCGTCACGGCCGAGACGTACTCCAAATACATCAATCCCGACGATCGCAGCTTGCGAACCATTTTCGGCGACGCAGCCGCGGCCACATTGATCGAACGCGGCGACACTCCCTCGCTGCGCTGCTTTCGCTACGGCACCGACGGTTCCGGGGCCAACACACTGATCGTCAATCAAGGGGGCGCGCGGCTGGCGAGTGACTCGATCCGCCCCAGCAAACGGCCCCGCTGGTCGAGTCCGCTCTGCATGGATGGCCCGGCGCTGGTCGACTTCACGCTCGAAAAAGTCCCGCAACTGGTCACCCAACTCCTGGCCGACGGTAACCTCACACGCGATCAGATCGACTATTTTCTCCTCCATCAGGCCACCTTCAAAATGCTCGACGAGTTGCGCCGGGCAATGAATTTGCCCGAGGAAAAGATGCCGCTCGTGCTCGCGCAGTACGGTAACACCGTCTCGTCGACACTCCCCATTGTCATTCGCGACCTGCGGGCCGACGGACGACTCAAGCCCGCGACCCAATCGATGCTCATCGGCTTCGGTGTCGGGCTCTCCTGGGCCGGCTGTTTGTGGACCGAGACCGGATAACACCCAGGCCTGAGATTGCCTGACCGGCCAGAGAAGAAGACCGCTATCGCGTGTGCGTGCCTTCCCCCATTCATCATTCCGCATTCAGCATTCATCATTCG
>CAYLYE010000164.1:0-14475 GCA_964387325.1 uncultured Planctomycetaceae bacterium | reverse complement strand
CGAGACGGTCTGCTGCGGTTGCGGTGGCTGCTGCTCGACGCGCGAAGCCACGGCAATGGAATCGGATCGCGCGATTGATCGTGCCAGCAAGCTGGCCGCGCTCGATACCTTGCCCCAAGGTGAGTTGGTGGTGCCCTTCGATGATGCCGTCACTCCGGTGTCGGCCAACGAGCCGATTCAGGCCCGTAAGCCAGAACGGCTGATCGATCGTCTGTTGGGGACCAAGTAAGCGAACCGTCCGCTCGTTACGTTGGACAACCTCGGAGAGCCGCCGGTCCGCCACCGGCGGCTCTTCTTTTTTTGGTGGAGGGGTGGAGGGGTGAGTAAGCAGAGGAGCGGAGGGGCGGGGGAGTGGAGGAGGAACGCTAACGCGACAGCGACACTCCTCCACTCCTTCTGCAAAAAAAAGGCGGAGCCACCGAAATGACTCCGCCCTGTTGCGTTGATTTCAACTGCTCGCGAGATCGCGATTTAGCTCTGATACGGCAGCGATTCAAAGTCCGACGGCTGATAGCCGGCTGGCCATTGTGAGTTACGGCGGTCGCTGGCTGGAGTTGCCTGAGGAGCCGTGCCGCCGCCGAGAGCATCAAGTTCGCTGCTGAGCGTGGCCATCACGTCCCCCTGCAAGCCACGTCGCATGAAGACGATCTCGACCTTGTCGCCCGGCTTGTGTGAACTGACGATACGAATCACGTCGTCGGCGCTCGATACCTTTTGATCACCGATCGCCACGATCGTATCGTTGCTACGCAGACCCGCGCGAGCGGCCGGGCTGTTTTGATACACACGCATCACATGCGCCGGGCCGGCGCCAGCCATCGTGACACCTAAGGTGCCGCGAGCGCGTGGCGCATCAGCCGCCACGGCTACCGAACTCAAAGCGACCAACGACAACAAGGCGGCGGAGAAACGGAATGCTTTCATAATCAAACTCCCTCGGCTCAGGTGAACGCAGGCGAATGAATAGGAGATCGAGGTCAGACTGCTTGTCGCCGACCCCCGTCGGGGCGTCACGATCGCGAACTCAACACGACCAGCTGTCAACAGGCATAATCAATTCCTAACAAATATTATGTCGAATCCTAACTTATGTCAAATTAGGATTTCTGGCGAGGACAATCTTTTTAACGCACCGAGCCAGCATAAATGGCGCATGCGTAGCCCGGATAGCGCTGCTGTCGAGGCTTGGGATGACGCGTCCGAGCGAGCAGCTGGAGCCGACTAATCAGAGTAAGGGACCGAGTCCCGCAATTCTGCTTGTTTGCGGCGGATCGGCTCGTAGTCGAAATCGTCCGGCTGGCTTTTCATCCAATTGAAGAACCGGGTGATCGGGTTCTTTGACGGCGCAGCGACAGGAGCGGCGGCTGCGACGGCCGTTCCCGGCGGACAGTAAGGCTGCGCGGCCACGGTCCCCGGCAAGGGGACTTGTTCGGCAACGGGCGGAGTGACCGCCGCGGGCCCAAAGCCGCCTGCCGGTGCGGGCAGCGGGTAGCTTGGTGCGGCCGCATTGCTCGGCGACGGTAAGCTATATCCCTGAGGACCGACGAGTTGCGGCTGAGGTCCGGCGGTGGGAGCTGCCAGCGACGTGACCTGCGGACCCTGGCTAGGCTGACCCGCTGGAAACGGAGTGCGCGGAGCGGCAAATTGAGGCGGTACCGCGTAGGGACTCGCCGACGGAGCCACGCTCGCCGAAGGGATGGTGCCTGCTGGAGCTACGGTGGTCACGGCGGGCGTCGTTTTTGACGTTGTCGAGCACCCTGCGGCACTCCATCCGCAACACACCAAGGCCATCGTCGTACGACTGATCCGAGCTGCAGTCCGTGTCATACTGTATTCCTCGCCGACACAATGCCAGAACATGCTGGCACAAGCCTCGATGGCTTACCTAATCGGAATCATCGGCAAAGTCGCGGGCCGATTTGATGAGGAACGGACGATTCGGTCATTTCGCCTGCTTTTTTCCGGGCGCAATAAATTTCGCCTGCTTTTTTCCGGGCGCAATAAATAACGCCGAACCGGTAACCCTGTCGGCCACCGGTTCGGCGTTGCGAAGGACGTTTCGAGCAATCGGTCGATCACGGGGCTGGCGGGCCCCGACAGGCATCGACTAGCGCGTCGAGAACAGTCGCTCAATCCATGGGGATCGCCCTGCCGGCTTGGGCGCCGATTTCGAGGCGACCGCATCCTGAGTTTCTTCAACTTCGTTGAGCAATGCGGCGCGCGGCACAAGCCGCTCAAACTCTTCAATCGAGAGTTCTCCACTGGTCGGAATCACCTCAGGGCTGATTTCGCCATACTGCTGCGACAAACGCATCGTGCTCGGCTGGTCGACCTCGGCCGTTCCGCACTTCTGGCAGCGATCTTCGACCACACAGCGATAGACGGTCTTCTCGGTCGTTACCGGGGTCTTGGTCAGCACGCGACGGGTCCGAACCTCGCCGCAGTTCGGCTGCCAGCAGTACTCGCGATGGCAGCGACCCGTGCACGGATCGGTCACGCATTTCGTGCCGGTAATACAACTGCGACCGGGCAGACAAAAGTCCTCGCACTTCACGCCGTAACAGATCTTGGTCTCTTTTTTGGTCTCGACGACCAAGCGGCAGACTTTTTGGCAGCAGTCGCCACATTGGCAACGGCGGGCAAGGTGCTCGGCTATGGCGCTCTGCGCAAGAGCCAAGATTGCCAGCGACAAGCTCAAAACGAGCGAAGCGTATTTCATCTCTCGGACTCACCTCAGCTGCGTTCTGTTAATGCGATCAGCCCTACGGTTTAACATCGGTCGCCCCAGCCCCCTTCACGAGATGAAAAGTCCGTGGTGATCCGCCTTTGGACGGCGTTTTTAGACCGATTTCTGTCTCCATTGGGCGGTTTTGACAATGTCGAGCGCTTGACAATCCCAACCTCGTGCAGCAGACTCGACCGTTTAGACACCATGCCAGCACAATTCAGTCCACCCAATAGGGGGTGCTGTGTGCATGGGCCGAATGTTCTGATCGACGACGCGCGTGAGGTAACGATCCTATGAGTGATGACAAGGCGGGACCGAACAACTCGGCGGACGAATTTGATCCCGACGACTTCGATGATGAGTTCGACGAAGATTTTGACACCGAAGTCGACGAGGATCTTGTCGCGTTTGAAAAGCAGCTCGAAGCGGATGCCAAGTTCGACGAGACCCACGATTCAGAAGGCGAGGACGGCGAAGTTGCCGAGCCGTTCGTCGACGAAGAGGATTTCTAACTCGTCTCGGAGTTGCACGGAATGCTTGAGCTTGCCGAGAAGATCGACGATGCCGCCCGGTATATTCGCGCTCGCTGGCCACACCAGCCTCGAGCGCTGGTCATTCTAGGGACCGGGCTCGGCTCGTTGGCTCAAGAGATTCAGCAGCCTGTCGAGATCCCCTACGGCGACATCCCGCACTTTCCCCGTTCGACGGCGATTAGTCACAAAGGTCAGCTGGTCTGTGGTCGACTGGGTGGCGTCCCGGTCTTGGCCATGGAAGGACGCTTCCACGCTTACGAAGGCTACCCTTACCAACAGATCACGCTGCCCGTGCGGGTCGCCAAGTCGCTCGGTGCCGACTTGCTGATCGTCTCGAATGCCTGTGGCGGCATGAACCCCCGGTTCAACTCGGGGGACGTCATGGTGATTGAAGACCACATCAATATGCTCGGGGGCAACCCGCTCGTCGGCATCAACGACGACCGGCTCGGGCCGCGCTTCCCGGACATGAGCCAACCGTACGACCGCTCGCTAATCAACCGAGCACTCGAAGTCGCGCGCGCGGAAAACTTCGTGTGTCACACGGGTGTCTTTGTCGCCGTGCTCGGGCCGAACCTGGAAACCCGCGCCGAGTACCGTTTCTTGCGGCAAATTGGTGCCGACGTGGTGGGGATGTCGACCGTGCCCGAAGTGCTCGTCGCGGTCCATTCGAGCATGCGGGTGTTGGGCCTGTCGGCCATTACCGACATGTGCCTGCCCGACGCTCTGGAGCCGGCCGAGATGTCGAGTATCTTAGCGCACGCGGCCGAGGCTGAGCCGAAACTACGAAAGATCGTGCTCGGTATTTTGGCCCAAGAAGCCGCGCGGCTCCCGGCCGGTCAGTAAATCCCCCGCAGGGCTCTTGTCCTGCGGTCGTTATCGCTTTGCAGTACGATCATCGGATGCACGGCGGAGTTTCGGTTGGTTGCATCATCGCCCTCCGACGTCGTCTGTGCGCTCGAAGCGATTGAAGTATGGGGCCGCTTATGGGCCTGGACGACTCACGCTGCACCACTCGAGCACCGTTTTATTGACGACTGCGCGGTTCATGAACCAGGGCGACCAGCGGAAGCCTGATCGAACCCGGCTTCGCGTGGCTCGCCTAGGCCCATTCGCTGCGCATACTTCAATAATATTTCTCAATAAACCTTGTTCACATTGGATATCGGGTGGGAGAGAATGTGGCACGAACTTGAAAGCCAACCGCCCCCATCGAGATGCCGGTATGATCGTTCCCCAACCGACTCGTCGCGATGCCCTGAACACTCTGGCAAACATGGTTGCCATTTCATCGGCGGGCTGGGCTGTTAATGGATGCCCCCTCCCCTGCCCTGCTGTTGAGGCAACGGCTCCCCAGCCCTTGATCGATACACACATCCACATCGCCTCCTCGCGGTTGGCGCGCGGTTTCAATCATGCCGCAGCCGCGACTCCCTTCAATCTGCTCGATCAACCGGATGGCGCCCAACGGCTGGGAAAAATGATTGGCGACGAGCTAACCCACGCGCGCGTCACCGATGCCCTGTGCATGCCGACCGCGGTGCTCAGCGATGCCGACCCACTCGGCATTCAGCCGACACTCGAGCAGGCCCAGCATGTGACCGGTACAAAATTGCACGCCATCGGCGTCGCTCACCCGGAACGTTTCGATCGCGAACACCTGCGGCGCGTCGAAGAGGTGCTCAAGGCGGGAAAAGTTAAGGCACTCAAGGCGTATCTTGGCTACCTGCACTACGGCGCGCTCAATCCAGGGTATCGCCCGTACTACCTGCTCGCGGCCAAGTACAACATCCCGGTGATCTTTCACACCGGCGACACGTACTCGCGCGTCGCTAAAATCAAGTATGCTCATCCGCTGCAACTCGACGAAGTGGCGGTCGACTATCCGGCGACCAAATTCGTGCTCGCTCACTTTGGCAATCCGTGGATCATGGATGCGGCCCAAGTGGCGTATAAGAACAAGAACGTTTGGATCGACCTGTCGGCCATTGTCATCGGAGACGCGACCGCCTTTCGCGAAATGGAACGAAACGGCTCGCTGGAGCGGACCGTCGAGCGATTGAAACAGGGCATCGATTTTGTCGAGTCGCCCGATCGGTTTCTGTTCGGCTCCGACTGGCCCCTCTCGCCGATCGCCGAATATCGTCGCTTCGTCGAGCGATTGTTTCCAGCCGACCAACACGCCGCCGTCATGCACGACAACGCCCGACAACTGTTCCAACTGTAAACAACGGACTCGGCCGAAGAATGCAACTGTCTGCTCCTGACCACCCAGCCTTAGGTCGAACGGCACGGAGCGAGACATTCACTCTGTTTGAGAGGATTCGCTCCATGTCGTGGTTTGCAAATTTGACTCGCGGCACTCCTGTGAGCCGGCGCGGACTGCTGAGCGTGGGGTGGTTTTGCGGCGCTGCGCTCGCTTGTTCTGTGCTGTGTGCGCAGTCAGCCAAATCACCTGTTGCCACGATCCTCGATGAGCACGTTGCGCAGGTTTTGTCGACCGCTCTCCGTAATCTGCAACCATCGATCTCGGCGCTCTCCAATTCATCGAAGACCGATGCCGAGATCTTTGTCAAAGGACTGGCGTGGGCATTGAAGTACGACCGAGATTTTACCCCTGCCGACGTCAAGCTGCTGCACCACGCCAGCGCACGCGGCGAACAACGCATCGCGGCTATCAAGGACGGCGTAACTCCGTGGACGACACGACGTGGCAAACTCGCGCTCGGATATCGCTCCCTGGTCGATGGCTCGGTGCAACCCTACGGCCTGATCGTGCCCAAGGCCTACGATGCGACGAAGCCGATCCGTCTCGATGTGGTGTTGCACGGCAGTACGCGCCCCGTGGGCATGAGTGAACTGCGATTTATCGCGCGGTTTGACGAGGGAGACGCCCCCGGCGAGAACCCGCCTGAGAACCCATTTATCGAACTGCATCCGCTGGGACGCGTGGAGAATTGCTACCGTTGGGCAGGCGAGACCGACGTATTCGAGGCCATCGACGATGTCTGCCGCCGTTACAATATCGACCGCGATCGGATTGTGTTGCGCGGCATGTCAATGGGAGCGTCGGGGACTTGGCACTTGGGGCTCAAGCACCCGGATCGATTTGTTGCGCTGGGGCCCTACTGCGGCTATGTCGACACGCATCGCTTCTCGGAGACTCCGCTAGCGAATTTTGTTCGCGTAGGACCGTTGCCTGAGCATCAGGAGCGGATGCTGCACATGCTCGACTCGGTCGACTACGCAGCCAACGCCGGTGTCGTGCCTGCGATTGCCTGCATGGGCGAAAAGGATGTTTTCTTTCAGGCGCATGTCATCATGGGCGAGGCCATGCGGCGCGAGGGGCTGACGATGATCAACCTCATCTCGCCCGGTACGGGGCACACGATCGATCCAAGCACACATGCCGAACAGCTACGCCGCATCGCCGAGCATGTTGAGCGCGGCGTGCAACATCAACCCCGTGAATTGCGGTTCGTCACTTGGACTTTAAAGTATGCGCGCTGCCATTGGTTGCGTTTGCTTGGGCTGGAGCGTCATTACGATCGGGCCGAGTTTTCTGCTCGACTCCAGGGAGACATGCTGACGATTGACGAGCCTCGGAACATCACGGCATTCGCCATCACCCTGGATCAGTTACCCCATCGTCCCAAGCGATTTCGCATCGGGGCCCAGGAGTTGCCGCTGCCGGGCTCGAAAAGCCCGGCCGAGGTGACGATCGCCGGCCGGCGTGGCCAGTGGCGAATCGTCGATAGCGCCGAGAATCAAGCTCGTCGAGGCAAGCGGCCCGGTGTTCAGGGCCCCATCGACGACGCCTTCACCGGTCCGTTTCTGTGTGTCCGCGGCACAAGCCAGCCTTGGAACCGCATCGCACAGCAGTACGCCGATGCCGCGCTGCAACGTTTTGCCGACGAATGGCAGCACTACTTTCGCGGTGAGTTACCACTGAAAGACGACCTGGCCGTCACGGCCGAGGATCTGCGGACACGGCATTTGATTTTGTTTGGCGATCCCGGCAGCAATGCGCTCATCGCGCGGTCGCTGGCCCATTTGCCGCTCGGTTGGACGCGCGACACGGTCCGCCTGGCGGGGCAATCGATCGACGCCGCGACGCATGTGCCAGCGCTCATCACGTCGAATCCGCTCGATCCCTCGGGCGAACATTACCTCGTGCTCAACAGCGGCCACACGTTTCGCGAGTCCGAATTGGCCAAGCTGAACTACCTACTGTTTCCGCGCTGGGGTGACTGGGCCCTGCTGAACGTTGATCCCCAGCGCTCTGCCTCCACCGGGTTGGAAGAGGTCGTTCGGACCGGGTTCTTCAACGAATCTTGGGACACCACCCCCGATTGATCTCCACAATCGGTTGCTGTCGTTGCCCGGCAATGGCCGATAATGTACAAACAGATATTATTGACGACTGCGCGGCTAATGAACCACAGCGACCAGCGGAAGCCCGATCGAACCCGGCTTCGCGTTGCTCGCCTAGGCCCATTCGCTACGCATACTTCAATAATGAATCTGTCCTCCCGCCTGCTCGTATCCCGCCGTCTGCCTCGGAGTCGTGATCGATGACGCAATTGAACCGTCGCGCTGCCTTGCAAATCGGCGCGGGTCTGTTTGGACTCAATTTACCGCAGCTACTACAAGCCGCGGCGAGTCGTGGTCGCGCGCAGCCGGATCTCTCGTGCATCTTTATTTTTCTGGCCGGCGGAGCGAGTCAGTACGAGACGTTCGATCCCAAGCCCGACGCTCCGGCCGAGATACGCGGCCCCTGGGATCCGATTCAAACCAACGTGCCTGGCACCGTGATTTGTGAGAAGCTGCCGCTCTTGGCTCAACGGATGGACAAGGTCTCGATCATCCGTTCCTGGCAAGGCAAGAACGGGGGCCATGACTCGGGCTCTCAGCATGTCGCCAGCGGCTTTTTGCCCCCGCGCGGCAGCCAATATTTTCCCAACTTTGGCTGCCTGATCAGCGCCCTGCAAGGGAGCAAGGTCAAAGGCATCCCACCCCATTTTGGTCTGCCTGTCGCGGTCCGCTACACGACCCCGCCGGGCTACCTTGGCGCGGCCTACGATGCCTTTAACATCAAAGGCGATCCCAGCCAGAGCGATTTGCAGGTGAACAAGCTTAACGTGGCAACCGATCGCTTCGACGAGCGCCGTTCGATCCTCACCCAGATGGAACAAATCAGTCAATTGCGCGACTCGAAGCTCGGGCCCTTTGCAACCCACGACAAATTCGCGGATGAAGCGCTCTCCTTGCTCACCGGCGGGTCCATGGCTCGCGCGCTCAAGCTCGACAACGAACCGTTGCCGTTGCGCGAACGCTACGGCCTGAACGTGTATGGTCAACGGGTCCTATTGGCGCGCCGACTGGTCGAAGCCGGAGCGCGGTTCGTCACGATCAATCAGGCGGTTCAGGGCGGGCTGTTCGGCGAGGGAACCACCAACGGCACCTGGGACACACACCAACTCTCATTCGATTCGATGATGTCGTTTGCCCATGAACCTGCGAACATCCCCAAAGGTTACAAGTGGCAGCGCTACGATGGTCCCGGTAACTTGCCGCAGCTCGATATGTCGCTAGCGACGTTGTTGGATGACCTGGAGGAGCGCGGACGACTCGACACGACGCTGGTCGTGTGCATGGGCGAGTTCGGTCGCACGCCGCGGATCAACAAAGACGCCGGTCGCGATCATTATCCGAACGCTGGCAGTCTGCTCATGGCTGGCGCGGGGGTGAATCGCGGCGCGGTGATTGGTGCCACCGACCGCAATGGTGCCAGCCCGGCCACTCGCCCCTGGGGGCCCGAAGACGTCGCGGCCTCGATCTACCACGCGCTCGGCATCGATCATCATCGCACGTACTTCCCACGCCTGCCGCGTCCTACCCCTATTGCCGATGGACAAGTGATCGATGGGTTGTTCGGCTAGCGATTCGATGCGCGATTTCAACGCACACGGGGCGATTTATCCATAGACGCCCGTGATGGCGCGCCCGGGCGAGACCCGTAGCGGTCGGCCGAGTTGATCGTGATACTCACTCTCGGGTGCGATGCCCAGGGCGTGAAATATCGTGGCGTGCAGATCCCACGGACCGATGCGATCGGCAATCACCTGTCCGGCTAGTCCGTCGGTTTGTCCCCAGACGGCGCCACGGCGCACGCCGGCTCCTGCCATCACGACCGAGTACGCGCTTGCCCAATGCTTGCGTCCAGGCGACGAGCCTTTGAATTTTTTCTCGAGCGCGACCAGCGGCGCGCGGCCAAATTCACCCATGCAAACGACCAGCGTCGTGTCGAGCAGACCGCGCGTGCTGAGGTCGTCGATGAGCGCCGAAAAACTGAGATCGAAGCGCGGCAACAGCCGTTCTCGCAACGCGGTAAAGATGTCGTTGTGCGTATCCCAACCGTAAAGTTCAATATCGTTGGGGTCACGGTCTTGTCCCCGATTGAACTGATTGAACATGACCGTGATCAGCGGCACACCGGCCTCGGCCAATCGTCGCGCCATCAGACACGCCTGACCGCTACGGTAGAGCCCATAGCGCTCGCGTGTTGCCGTCGACTCGCGCCCGAGATCGAAGGCCGTGCGTGACTGAGGCGAAGCGAGCAACTCAAACGCCTGACGGTACAACGTATCCATGTCGAGTAATCGTCGATTGGTGTCGAGCTGACGATGCGCGTCGTCGAGTTCAGCCCGCAAACGGCTGCGAGAGCGTAATCGTTCGAGCGGTAACTCGGCAAGCGAAGCCAAGTCGGGAACGGCCGCCTCGGCGCTGGTCACGTCCCCCAGCATCAGCGGTTCGACCTCGCGCCCTAATACTCCACCGAATTGTCCAGGGAGCGGCTCGTTGACGGTTAAGCCCGGCGCATTGACATACACCGCATCATAAGGAAATCGCTGCTGAGGACGTGCCTGACGGAGCACCGCGCCGATCGTTGGCTCATCGGTCGGAAGAGGCGGTGGGTTGGACGATATCTTCGCATGGTAACGCCCCGTCAGGGTCAGATAACTGGCCGAGCCGTGATCGACGTCCTGATGCGACACGCTCCGCACGATCGTGTACTTGTCGGCCAACTGTGCCAGCCGGGGCAAATGCTCGCTCAATTGAATACCGGCCACCGAGCTGGAGATCGTGGCGAACTCGCCACGCACGACGTCGGGCGCGTCGGGCTTGGGGTCCCAGGTGTCGAGTTGGCTTTGACCGCCGTTGCAGAAAATAAGAATCACCGACTTAGCGCGTCCAAATCCGGGCAGGCTCGATCGCGGCGCGGCGGCGTGGGCCGTACAAGGTGGAAACAACGCTCCGCCGAACCCGCCAAGCGACAAGCCCGCGCCCCAGCTGAGCCGTAGCCAATCACGTCGCGTACACGGCGGCGAGAACTTCATGGGGCACATCTTCGAGGAGAGTAAATCACGCTGGGGATCCCAACAACCGCTCCACGGCCTGAGCGAGCGCCTACCGGTTCGTCGCACGTTCGCTTCTCATGATTGAAGTATGCGTAGCGATTGGGCCCAGGCGAGCAACGCGAAGCCGGAAAATACCGAGCTTCTGCTGGTCGCTCTGGTTCATTCACCGCGCAGTCGTCATTAAAAGCCCGCTGTATTAAAAGCCCGCTGTTCGCAACTTGCTTTCTGCTATCGGCGGCAGCGAGTGGGTCGGCTTATCCAGATAAAAAAACGAAGTCGTACTCCAGTCGCCATCGGCAACTTTCGGCTGTTGCTCGCGTGAGTTTGTCACGTTTTTACCGACCGTCAAGGAAAAGTTCTTCTGAAACCAAAGCGGATCCTCCACATGGTAGCGATAGAACGCAATCGAGAGGCTGCCATCCTGTTCCATCTGGACGAGAGGCCGACCCGTGAAGGGAGCCGAGTTCGGTTGGCGCTGAGATTCTCGCGACCACCATCCGGAACAGACAAAGTCATCGAGCGTTCCGATCAGAAAACTTGGCGGTTCCGTTGTGCTTTCGACGTCGCGGTGAATGCGAACGCTTCGGGCATACCAATGCCATTTTTCGTCGGGGTCTTGTTGCCGTAGGGCCCAATGTGTTCCCAGGTAGCGTCCCTTTCCCGTTACGAGGGGCAGCACGACGAGTTCCTCTTGCGGAGTCGCACGTTCTTGTCGGCGCCAGTAGGCGTGGAGGTAAAGATCACTGGCTTCGATCGCTCTTCGTTCCACGTCAAGTCCATACCAGAAGGACAGCTTCTCGTCCGTGCCGTTTTCCACTTCAAGCCGAAAGCCTTTGCGGAAAGGCATCGGAATGAGTGAATTGAAAACGCACAAGGCGTTCGATGCGGAGAAGAAACGGTTCTCAATCGCCTGCAAGTGCAGCGGTTGGCAGAATAGGTCGGCCAAGGGCACAGAGACGGCCGGTTTATCCGCGCCGTCCCAATAGAGATTCACGACGAGGGCCCGTCCCAGATAGTCGTTCGTCTTGCCGTCCTTCGGAATGATGGTGCACCAGAACCGATTGATCACCCCCTGCCCTTCGACCTGAATGGCTTTGGTCTTGGCATTCGGTTCTAGTCGCACATTGGACCAGTAAACTTCCGAGGATCGGTTCTCGCGCATGCGATACAGAGGAGTTTCCGCCCGCGCCTGGTTCCAAATGCCTAAATAGGTGCCAAGCACAACGGCGGACAACCAAGCCAGACGCAGCAATCGTCGTACGGATATTGTCATCGAATGTGTTTTTCCTATTGATGTATGCGCAGCGAGTAGGCCTAGGCGAGCAACGCGAAGCCGGGTTCGATCGGGCTTCCGCTGGTCGCCCTGGTTCATTAACCGCGCATCGCGATCTTGGGCCAGTTGCAATGCGATCCGCACGTATTCATCAGCCAAGCGTTGCGATCGTCTGAGGATAATCCCCAGCCTGTGATGTGAGGTGCTCGGCATTCATTATCGCGATAGAAGCAGCGAGCACGATTGCTCAACGGAACCAAGTCGGCTTTGTCTCGCGAAGAATTTCGAGGATGGCTTGGCGATCGCTCGCGGAAAGACGAGAAAACTTTTCCGAGGTGTCTTCACCGGTCAGAATATGTTCGAACCGTTGCTTGATGTAACGCATTAGTTCGCCCGGAAGTGCATCGAAAGCCCGTGAATAGATCAAATAACTGCACGGATATTTGAACAGCCGCCGCGAGAGATCGAGGTCTTGCAGGCTGCGCCCCTGTCGGTCTCTTGGGCCGGATCGAGTGAATACGTCGGCATACCCTGACGTGCCGCTGATGGGTGCCGTCAGTTGAGCTTCGCCGACCAACAACAGCGCATCGATCAAGTCGTCACCGGCCTCTTGAATGCAGCGTGTGGTGCTTTCAAGCCGAGCCGGCGGAGTTGTTCGCGCGGCGCGGTTTGCCTTCGCCTCATCATCGAAAGCTTTGCGCGTCGCAAAATTGGCTTTAGTGATCTGATTATGCACGAATGTCTGGTGTTCGAGGATTAGCAGCGCGACAATGTCGCTATGCGGCGTCAAGTAAGGCGAGACATCCAGGCGGCTCGCGAGCTGCAAAACGTTCTGCCCTTGGGAGTTCTCGATTTGACGAGGAACACTTCGACCGCGAATCACGAGGTTGCCCAGGTGCGTTTGTGAGCCATGACTGCCCGTGACGTACCAGCCTCCCCAGCGTTGATCGAATGGAGTGGAATGATCGACCACTCGCCCGGCTGCCGAGAGCAGCGGGTGACCATCTTCGCCGACCAGGAGCGAACGCACCAAATGGCCAGGCACGCCAGCGGTCCGCGAAGAGCTATGACAGATCAGGCAATGCTCGACGCGTCGTTCGAACTGCGGCGGTTCGCCGCGGCGTTGATCGAGAGTATAGAAGACCGCGCCTAAGAGCGGGTCAACGGCCGTAATCTCGATCACGTCTCCAGCTTGGCAGTAGCCCACGTAAGTATCGTCGTTGAAGTAGATTGCCCGGGGTGTCTGAACTGAAATCGCTCGCACTTGCATACTGGTCTTTGAGAACACGAGCATCTGTGACTCGACAGGCACATGCAGAGACTTGAGCACATCCGACAAGTAACCATGCCGTTCATCGTGAGTCCATTTCTGCTCGCCTCGATCAAGACTCGCCTGCAAAAGCGAGACTCGATTCTCAGGCGTACTGCGTGAGTAGCGAATCGGGTCGCGCTCAATGTCGTCATCTGCCGGCAGGTTCGATGCGACCGCGCCGATGAGGATCAGTGTGGCACAGCGCCAGAAATATAAAGCTCGCATGAGCAGCCCCTTTTGGCGGACTCGATAAAGACGGGTGATCGCCGAGGAGTAATCGCGACCGTGGCGACGGGCGATTTCAGCGGCAAAACCGGCTCTTTAAGAATACGGATTGCATTCTACATGTCAAGGTGTAGAATAGGTGCGTCTTAGCAGGAGCCCCCGCCATGTTGCCCAAAACCGCCGAATACGCACTGCGAACCGTCGCTTGGTTAGCCCAAGATGACGAGCGAGTCGAGTCGGCGGAAACGTTAGCCGAACGGACCAAGGTGCCGCGACGGTATCTGCACAAAGTGCTGCAAGACCTCGTCCGGGCCAATCTCGTCCGGTCTCGCTCAGGTCCAGGCGGAGGTTATGCACTCGCCCGCGGAGCGACCGCGATCACGATCTTGGATGTGGTGAATGCCGTAGCGCCGCTGGAGCGTATCCGTCACTGCCCATTGGGGCTGCCCTCGCACAAATCGCTTTGTCCACTGCACAAAGAGTTAGATCGAGTCTATGCCGCGACCGAGGCGTCTTTTGCGCGCGTGACGCTCGCGCAATTACTTCGTTCAACCAGTACCGTTGTCCCGTTATGCGACATTGCTCGCAGCGTCCGTCAGATCGCTAGCCCTGGAGCAACACGATGAGAACCCAACAAGTTATTAAAGTATGCGCGGCGATTGAGCCCAGTCGGGCAACGCGAAGCCTGAATCTATCGGCCTTCCGCTGGTCGCCCCGGTTTATGAATCGCGCAGACGTCATTAAAATTGCATCGACCATCGCCGGCAGTCTGGCGAGTTTGCTTTGCATATCACTGGCGTTTTCCACCGAGCCCACGGTCGACAAGTCGTCTGTGTCGAATGACAAGCTCCCAGCCGTACGTGAACTAGCCGTTGACGACCCAAATCGTGTCGAGCTAACCACGGCTCTTTATATTGAAAAGGTCATGAACGACATCTACACGGCCACGCTGGACGTGATTCACGAACGCTATTTTCATGGCG
>CAYLYE010000163.1:0-14809 GCA_964387325.1 uncultured Planctomycetaceae bacterium | reverse complement strand
TCGGGAGTTTTTTGCCGTGCCCTCGCTGTTCGTTTTTGAAGGCAACGATCAAGGGACCCGCTACGAGTTGAAGCAGGACACGATCAGCCTGGGACGGGACAACGGCAACGATATTCAACTGCACGACACCGAAGTCTCGCGCCGTCACGCCGCGCTGCGACGCGATAGCGATGGCTACAGCATAGCCGATCTGGGCAGTTCGAACGGTACGTTTGTCAACGGCCGGCAGGTCCAAACCCACCATCTCGTCACCGGCGATGAACTGCTCATTGGCAGCACGCGGATGCTGTACACCGGAGGCAAGGCCGAGTCGGCTCACGATCTGGCGCAGAAGATCGACATCATCGCCAAACAGCAGCCCGACGATCGTTCACGGATTGTGCATACGCTGCCCCAAGAAGAGGGAAGCCGCATCTTCGATCTGGGCGCCGACATGCACGCCAGCCCCTGGCTGATGCGGGCTCATAGCAACCTGCAGATCATGTATCGCACGGCCTTGGCCGTGAGCCACACGCTCGATATCGATCAATTGCTCAACCGCATCATGCAATTGATCTTCGAATGGGTCGAAGCCGACCGCGGCTGCATCATGCTCTACCAGGCCGAGGCGCGCACGCTCGAGCCGAAAGTACGCCGCACCCGGCAAGGGGTGGGTACCGAGGACAAGATCACGATCAGCAAAACCATCTTGGATTACGTGATCGAACACAACGAAGGGGTGCTCACAAGCGACGCGCGCGAAGATACACGCTGGAACCCCGCGGCCAGTATTCTACAAATGGGTGTTCGCGAAGCCATCTGTGTCCCCATGCAGGGACGTTACAACACGGTCGGTATTATCTACATCGACACCTCGATCTCGCCCCAGAAACTGATCCAAACCGGTCAGAACACCAAGTTCAACGAAGAGCACCTCAAGCTCATGATCGCGATCGCCCATCAGGCCGCGCTCGCTGTTGAGGACACACGCTACTACTCGGCCATGGTGCAGGCCGAGCGGCTCGCGGCGGTCGGTCAAACGATCGCCACGCTCTCGCACCATATCAAGAACATCCTCCAAGGTATTCGCGGCGGCAGTTTTTTAATCAAAGAAGGCTTATCCCGCCACGACGAGACGATGGTCGGCAAAGGCTGGGAGTTTGTCGAACGCAATCAAGAACGGATTAGCCACCTTGTGATGGACATGCTCACGTTCAGCAAAGAACGCGAACCAGAGATGGTTAGTGCCGACCTCAACCGCGTGGTGGCCGACGTGACCGAACTGATGCAATCTCGGGCGGACGAACAGCGCGTGCGGCTGGCCACCGTCCCCACGACCAATATGCCCACGCTGACGTTCGACCCCGAGGGGTTGCATCGCGCTATTCTGAACATTGTCACCAACGCAGTCGACGCCTGCGGCAAAGACAGCACCGACGACGAACAGCACCAGGGAGAGGTTCGCGTGCTGACGCAATTTGATCGTGCGGCGGGCATGGCCCGAATCGTCATCGAAGACAATGGCTCGGGCATTCCTCCCGATCAGCTCGAACATATTTTTTCGCTATTTCATTCGACCAAAGGGGGACGCGGCACGGGGCTTGGCTTGCCCGTCAGCCAAAAAATCCTCAAAGAACACAATGGTCGAATCGTGGTTGAAAGCCAGCCGAACAAAGGTTCCCGATTCATCCTCGAATTTCCGGCGGTCTATAACGACCTGCATCGCACCCAACCGATGAACGACCCCCGTGAGACGACGGGATGAGTGAGCTTATCTCGAACGAGCTTTGATCGAACATTAGTCGCGACGCGCAGCGGAGCGCGTTAAATCAAGTTGACGTGGTGTAACGATTACGTGCTCCACTGCGCGGCTAACATCACGTCCAGACAGAATATCATTCAGTTTTTCACAAGGCCTCGTCGATCGTGACCCCGGCGCGCAACTTCGACGAAACATTGACGGCCGAAGACGCCTGGCCGCTGCTCACCGAGCGGGTCGCGGCCTTGACGCGTGCCTGGCAAGCGAGCCCTGACGCACCACCATCGCTGGCCGAGCTATTGCCCGATTCGCCGCTCGCGTTGCGTCGGATGGTGCTCATCGAGCTTATCAAGACCGATCTTGAATTCCGGGCGCAACATGCCGATCACCGAAGAATCGTCGAACAATATGCGAGCGAGTTTCCTGAACTGTGTGTCAACGATCAATTCCCTTGCGATCTCATCTACGAAGAGTTTCGCATTCGACAGCACTCGGGCGAACAAGTCGATCGGGCTGAATATGAACGCCGTTTTCCTCAGCACTGGGCCGAGTTACAACGATTGTTGCAATACGAAAGCCGCAGCCTCGTCTCGACCCGCGTCCCCACCGATCGGGCCGAAGATTTTCAGCCCGAGCAGGTGATTGACGATTTCCACTTGCTCGCACGGCTGGGTCAAGGGGCGTTTGCAAGCGTGTTTCTCGCGCGGCAAATCTCGATGCAGCGATTCGTGGCGCTAAAAATATCCAGCGACCGTGGGGACGAGCCGCAGACGATGGCCCAGCTCGATCACCCGCACATCGTGCGCGTTTACGATCAGCGGCTGATCGCCGGTCGTCCGCTGCGTATGCTGTACATGCAATACATCGCCGGAGGCACCTTGCAGACGGTCGCCGAGATGGTCCGTCGCACCGCACCCGCGGCAAGAAATGGTCGGCTCTTGCTTGAGGCGATCGACCGCGCGCTGGTGCTGAATCACGAGGCGCCACCGACCGATTCGCGTAATCGAGCTTGGTTGGCCAGCGCGACGTGGAGTGAAACGGTCAGTTGGCTCGGCATGCGTCTGGCCTCGGCTCTGAATTATGCCCATCAGCAAGGCGTGTTGCACCGCGATATCAAGCCAGCCAACGTGCTCCTCGCGTCCGACGGCTCACCCAAATTGGCCGACTTCAATATCAGCTTCTGCTCGAAAGTCGCCGGCGCGTCGGCGCTCGTCCACTTTGGTGGTTCGCTGGCTTACATGTCTCCTGAGCAACTCGAAGCGAGCAACCCACGACATGACCGCTCGGCAGATGATCTCGACGCGCGGAGCGACATCTATTCACTCGGCGTGCTGCTCTGGGAACTGTTGACCGGTTCGCGGCCGTTTCGCGATCGCGATTTGAGCAGCGATTGGGGGGAACTCCTGACAGAGATGACCGCCCAGCGGATGACGGGAGTGGGAGATGAGATGCGAGCCCGGCTGCCGAGCGATGCGCCGCAGGGGTTGGTCGCCGCATTGCTCCGCTGCCTTGCGCCGCGGCGCGAGGATCGCTACCCCAACGCCGCGCAACTCGCCCGGCAGTTGGAGCTCGTGTTACAACCGCAGGTCCAGCGTCTGCTGCGGACCGACGGGCGTCGACTGGTCGATGCGGTGCAACGATTCGCGCCGCTGGCCTTGGCTCTGGCCGGAGTGTTGCCCAATCTGCTGTGCAGCGTTTTGAATATCCGCTACAACTTTGCCGAAATCATTAGCCGCCTGGAAGCCCATGGCGCGCTCGATGTTTTCTACCGGCAAATGGCGGTCATCAATCCGCTGGCGTTTGGGTCGGGCATTGCGATCGTGCTGGCCTATGCCCTGGGCGTTCTGCGCAACGTGCGGGCCAGATGCCTGGGGCGGACCGTCGACAACGCCGCGCTGGCCGAGTCGCGCCGCCGCGCCCTCCGACTGGGCGAGGTCGTCGCCGTCGTCACGGGCGTCGAGTGGATCATCTCGGGCGTGGTTTTTCCGCTCTGGCTGCACATCGAGCCGGCCACGAGCGCCGCGCTGAATTGGTCACACCACCTGCATTTCTTCACATCACAATTGATCTGCGGGCTCATTGCCGCCACTCTGTCGTTCTTCACGATCAACTATCTGGCGCTGCGCGCGTTTTACCCGCGACTCATGCAAAGCGAGCTCGAAGACGTGGAATTGTTGCCTCGTCTGCGGCGGCTTACGCGCCATTGCAGCTATGCGTTTTATCTGTCCGTCCCGTTGCCGCTGCTCGCCATCTTGGCGGTGGTCATGGCTCAGGTGCAGACCCCCGAGGCGTTCGTGGTCTTGGCGGCGTTGGGGCTCGTCAATTTCGGCATCTGTTTTTCGCTGGCCGGGGCGATCAATCGCGATGCTGAAGCCTTGGCGCTCACCACCAGCGGCGGCCTGCAACGCTTCGGCAGTTCAAGTGAGTTGACCGACTCGTTCTGGTCGAACAGCCGATAAGTTCGCCGACCTGCTATGTATCGCCCGGGTTAAATGCACCACCCGGCCGAGACGGCCGGGCTATGGTGCGTTGTGAGGTCCCCATAGCCAGGTCCTCTGGACCGGGCCGTAGCTACTTCGCCAGCGGCTTGATCGTCGAGACGGACAACTCGCGTAACTGCTTGGGATCGACATCGCCGGGAGTCAGTCCTCTGTAATAAATTGCCATATGCTAGGAATTATCCTGCTTTGGTAAAGTGTCGAACGGAGAGCACTTCGTCCCAACTCAACGGTTCGATGTCAGCTTCCGTCGCGATTACAACCGAGATCGACTCACCCAATGCGTTGAATACTTCAAGAACGACACCCGGTTGACCGCCCTGGGGGTGTATCGCGGTATCGACGACGGTGGCAACGTCACCACGCTTGAGGCCGTGAGCCTCCAGGTCGCGCGTCAATGCGACGCGCTCAAACATTTTGACGTTCATAGAGTCACCTTCGCCAAGGCTTGAGTGTGATGAATCGAAATTGATTCGTCGCAAAGTCTTGCAGCCAGATCAACGACACCGCCAACTCACGTCCGGTGGGACCGAGAAGTATCCCATTCAATTTCCAGAAGATGCCGTAGTCGTTGCGTCCATCTTCCGTCGCCTCAACCTGACTTGCAAGTCGACGAATCGCTGCTTCTAAAATATCTGGCGAGGACCGATCAAAACCCGCTCGAGTTAAAAACCCGGCCTTATCGTCCCATGTCCGAGGAGTCAGTAAATACTCCGTCAACTTTGCCTGGGCAATCAAAGCATGGGATGGTATCCAAACCATAGTCTACTTTGCCAGCGGCTTGATCGTCGAGACGGACAGCTCGCGCAACTGTTTCGGATCGACCTCGCCAGGCGCTTCGGTCATCAGATCGGTCGCCTTTTGGGTCTTGGGAAAGGCAATGCAGTCGCGAATGTTATCCAAGCCGCTGAAGAGCATCACCCAGCGATCGATGCCCAGCGCGATGCCACCGTGCGGCGGCGCGCCAAATTGCAGCGCGTCGAGCAAAAAGCCGAACCGGTCGCGAGCCTTCTCGCGATCGATCCCCAGCAGATCGAAGACCTGCTGCTGAATGTCCTGATCGTGAATGCGGATCGTGCCGCCACCGGCCTCGCTGCCGTTGATGACCAAGTCGTAGGCGACCGCGCGGGCCTTGCCTGGGTCGGTCTTGAGCATCTCCAAGTCTTGTGGCCGGGGAGCCGTGAACGGGTGGTGCATCGCGGCCCAGCCTTGCTCTTCCGGATCGTAGGCGAACATCGGGAACTCGATGATCCACGAGAAGTGCATGGTCTTCGGGTCGTACAGTCCCAGCTCGGCGCCGAATTTCTTCCGCAGGGCGTACAGACCCTTGCAGGTAATCTCGAACGTGTCGGCCATAAACACCAGGAAGTCACCTGGCTTACCGTGGAGGCGCTCCTTGATCTTGGCGAGCAACTCTGGGGCAAAGTTTTTTGCGATCGGCGAGGCCAGTGAGCCGTCGGCTTCGACCTTGAACCACGCCAAGCCTTTGGCGCCAAAATCGTGTTTCACCCACTCGGTCATCTCGTCGATCATCGAGCGGCTGTACTTGCTAGCCGCCCCCTGGGCATTGATCGCCCGGACACGCAATCCTGACTCGGCTGCTCCGCGGAAGACACGGAACTCGGCCTGGGCTGCCAGATCGGTCACGTCGACAATCTCCATGCCAAAACGCAAGTCCGGCGCGTCATGACCAAACCGCTCCATTGCCTCGTCGTAGGTCATGCGCGGCAGCGGGAGCTGCACGTTGAGACCCAAAATCTCGCCGGCCAATTTCTGCACCAAGCCGTCGATGATGCCGATCACGTCGTCGGCCGTGACGAAAGACATTTCCAAGTCGAGCTGCGTGAACTCAGGTTGTCGGTCGGCTCGTAGGTCCTCGTCGCGAAAGCAACGTGCGACCTGAATGTAACGATCGTAACCGGCAACCATCAGAATCTGCTTGTAGAGCTGCGGCGACTGCGGTAACGCGTAGAACTTGCCAGGATGCACGCGGCTAGGAACTAGATAGTCACGCGCCCCCTCGGGGGTACTGCGTCCCAGGATGGGCGTCTCGACTTCGATGAAACGCTGCTGATCGAAGTAATCTCGCATGCTCTTGATGATGCGGTGCCGCAAAACGAGCGTGTTCTGCATGTCTGGACGGCGGAGGTCGATGTAGCGGTACTTGAGTCGCAAGTCCTCGCCCGGTAGCTCGCGGCCAGTCGGCTGAAACGGCGGGGTCGACGAGCGATTCAGGATGGTCAAGCTGCGGGCACGCAACTCGATCTCGCCGGTCGCCATCTTCGGATTGATCATCCCCTCGGGGCGCGGACCGACCTTGCCCGTGACTTGAATGACCCATTCGTTACGCAAGCTGCGGGCCAATTCCTGGACGGTCGAGCCGCTGTCGGGCGAAAACACGACTTGCGTCAGGCCGTAACGGTCGCGCAGGTCGACAAACACGAGCCCCTCGCCGTGGTCTCGGTAGCTGTCGACCCAGCCGCAGACGGTCACTTCTTGGCCGACGTTCGCGGCCCGCAATTCGCCGCAAGTATGAGTGCGTAACAAGGGCAGATTCCCTGACAAGAACAGTGAATGGATCCAAACCGACTATTGTAGATACCGCCCCGCGAGGCGCAAAGGTGTATAACCCGGCAGAGAATTTCACCGCGCCGGGGGCGTCAACCCCCGGATCACATGGCACTCATGAAGTGTTTTTTCTTGGTGCGCCCCACGACCCGAGGGCTCACGCCTCGCGGCTCGGCTTGGGCAGGGGGATCGAATCGATCCCCTGAAACAGACAGAGCGCCGGTGAGATGGTAGGCTGGATGCACCGACTTTCCTCACTCACCTGATCGCCGCCAGTTCGTGGATCCCTCAGCACCCGCCACCGACACGACCGCCCGACGCCCCTGGCAATTTCGCCTGCGGACGTTGCTCTTTGCCGTGGCCCTGGTGTCGATCGTGCTCGCCGTGCTCACGCGACTCACAGCCGCCTGGGGATGGGGACTGCTGCTGGGCGCGTCACTCGTCGCGGCACATGTGTTTGCCAACGCCTGGGGGACCCGGCAACGCCAAGCCCCGTCGGCGAGCGATCCAGAACGCCCCGCCTCGTTGGCCGATCGTCCGTTGGCGTTCGCACCCAACTCGCACCTGATCGATTCGACCCGCGTGGGTTGGCTTTCGATCGTCGTCACGGTCGCCGGAGCGATCATCTGCGGTTCGCTAGGAAGCTGGGCATTGGCACGCGCCTACGCGGCGACCGACGGCTACGCCGGAGTTGTCGTCGGCGGTATCAGTGCCGGCGTGCTCGGCGGTTTCGTGGGATTCTTGTGCAGCACGTTTTACGATCATTCGCGCCGCGCCTTGCGCGACGCCACACAATTCGCCCCGCAAATCAAACGCACTCGTCGATAATCACTCACTTTTGCGTCAATCATCAGGAGCTTTGCACTCATGCCCGATTCAACTCACGGCCCCTTCGGAACGATCTCGCGTCGCTCGGCAATCAGCGGCGCCCTGGCGGCCGCCGGCGGAGCAGCCGCGTTCGGCTTGAGTGCCGCGTCGGCCGTCAGCGCGCAGGTTCAACCACCCAAGCGTCGCTATAACATGCGCAAGTCGATCAACCTTTGGGCTTTTCCCTACCCGGAGAAAATGAACCTCGAACAGTGCTTGCGTTTGGCCAAGGACGCTGGCTTCGACGGCATCGAGTTGAACTATGACCTCGACAACGATCTGTCACCCAAGCACGGCACGAGCGAGTTCACGGCGATACGCAAGCTGGCCGAGAAAATCGGCATCGCGATCAGCGGCGTCTGCTCGTTCTTGTTTTGGCCGTATCCACTCACCAGCAACGACGGTGCCAAACGCGAACGGGCTCTCGAACTGGCGACGCTCATGACACGCTGCGCGCATGACCTGGGTACCGAAAATTTGCTCGTGGTCCCCGGGGCGGTCGGGATTCCTTGGCGCACCGACTACGACCCCGTGCCGAACGACGTCTGCGATCGCCGCGCTCGCGAAGCGATTGCCAAGCTCGTGCCGACTGCTGAGAAGCTCGGAGTGTATCTGAACATCGAAAACATCTTCTTCAATGGCTATCTGATGACTCCGGGCGAGATGAACGCGTTTGTGGATCATTTCCAGAGTCCGCATGTGCGCGTGCATTTTGATACCGGCAACATCATGTTGTTCCAGTACCCTGAGCATTGGATCATTCAGCTGGGCGGACGGACCAAGAACGTGCATCTCAAGGAGTTCACGAAGAAAGGGACCGACCACTCGCTCGAATCGTTCCGCCCACTGTTGGACGGCACGACCAACTGGCCCGCGGTGCTCGACGCCTTCGCGGCGGTCGACTACACGGGCTATTTGACGTTCGAGTACTTTCATCCGTACCAGCACCACAGCGAGGCGTTGATTTACCAGACCGGCGACTCACTCGATCGGATGCTGGGAATCAAGTAGTCGAGAGGATGAAATGGGGATGATATTTCGCAGGCAAACCATTCCTCACGTCCATCTCATGACGAGAGAAGGCACGCGAAAAAAACGGGAGAAAATCTGTTCAGACATTGAATTAGTCTGTAACCTTCCGTCGAGCGAGGCCAATTTGTATTCAAAGCGGATGGGTCATCCTCCACGACAAGCTCGTCTAATACACGAAAATGCGTTCCATTAAGGTTAAACATCGGGCCGGATTGCGACAAAATGACCCGACGTGTGCCGTCGCGCCTTTCATCGAAAGGCAACGTACTCGGGCTCAAGGCGATTGGGCTCAAGAACTACCAGTTGTGTTTCGCTGGTTTTGTGTGGTGATCGTTGTCTTGGGGATGGGCCACGACAAGCGATCGTCGGCCGCTGAGGCATTGCAGTTGTCGACGGTCGAAGCGAGCCGTGCGGAATACGAGCGCGTGGTGCGACCGTTTTTGAAGCAGCATTGCCTGGAGTGTCATCAATCGCAGCATGCCGAGGGAGAGCTTGATCTGCAGGCACTCGATCCGGATATGAAAGCGTCGTCGAGCGGAGCGCGCTGGGCGATGGTCGTCGAGAAATTGTCCCTTGCTGAGATGCCGCCGCGAGACCGTCCGCGTCCTAGCATTACTGAGCAAGCAGCGATGTTGCGTTGGGCCCATGCTGAGGCCAAGCGGGCGAACAAACACTTTGCTCGCCGCGCCGCCTATGCCAATGGCAATCAAGTTCCGCATGAGCTGCTGTTCGATCCGCAGCGTATCGCCCACTTCGATGTGGAGCCACGGATACGTCGTCTGAGCCCGGACATTTACGCCCAGTTTCTCAAAGAGCACGCCAAACGGCCCGGAGCCAATCAGGCCTTTTCTCCCGAAGGCAGGACCACATTTAAAGACATGGGTGCGCCGAAAATCGACGAACCCATCACGGCGACGCTGCTGCAAAATGCCTTAGTCGTGGTGGAAAGCCAAACGGACTTTCGCATCGAGGACGGCAAGTTCAAAGGCAATGTAGCGCGTGAGCTGCAACCCTTGTTGCAGCCGGATATCGCGGCCAGCGACACACAACTGGAACAGGCCATTGTCTATCAGTTCAACACCATGTTGCGGCGAACGCCGAGCGACGACGAAAAATCACGGTTTGTCGCACTGATGAAACGGAACATCACGGCGGCTGGCCCTTTGCTGGGAGCCCGCTACACGTTAGCCGCGGTGCTGCTGTTGCCCGAGGCGGTGTTTCGATTGGAGATCGGCGACCCACGTCCTGATGAAAAAGGGCGCGTGCGACTAGCCCCGCGTGAGATTGCGTTTGCCGTGTCCTACAGTTTGACCGATCGTCGCCCGGATGCGGCCTTGCTGACCGCCGCGGCGAAAGGGGAGCTTGACACGGATGCGGGAGTGGCTCAGCAGGTGGGGCGGCTGTTAGAAGACGCCAAGATCGAGAAAACCAGCGTCGCACGTTTCTTTCGGGAGTATTTTGGTTACGACAAAGCGATCGATGTCTTTAAAGATCCCGACAATGGCGGCTACATCGCGGCTCACTTGGGGCACGATCCGCGCGTGCTGATCGAGGATACCGATCGGCTAGTGCAATTCATTGTCGAGCGCGATCAGCAAGTCTTGCGCGAATTACTGACCACGAACCAAACCTTTGTGGCCTATAAGACGGCCGCGGCCAGCAAGAAACAGCGTGCCGAGGCACGGGCTCAATTCGAAGCAGAGAAGGCCAAAAATCCGGAAAAGTACCAGAACAAAACGTTCAAGCCTCCCGGACGTGACATCTTTCTGTCATACGACTTGAACGACTTCCCCGACGAGCAACCGGTCGCGTTGCCCGGAGAGCAACGCCTCGGCATTCTGATGCAACCGGCTTGGCTCGTGGCGCATTCCACGACATTCGACAACCATGTGATCCACCGTGGCAAGTGGATTCGCGAGCGGTTGCTCGGTGGGGTGGTTCCGGACGTGCCCATCACGGTCGATGCTCAATTGCCGATTGCTCCAGAAAAGACCCTGCGCGAACGGATGGCCGTCACACAACAGGAGTACTGCTGGAAGTGTCATCAATTAATGAACGACTTGGGCTATCCCCTTGAGCTATTCGATCATTTTGGGCGGGGGCGAATTACAGAGAAGGTTTTGGATATCGAGGCGACCGCCCAACATGTCGATAAGAAAGGGAAGCCACTCGGGAATGTGACAAGGGAGGTTTCCCTCGATACGCGTGGGCTGATCGAACATGTCTCGGACACTTCGCTGGCTGGCCCTGTTCGATCGCCCGCCGAACTGGTTCGAAAACTGGCCCGTTCGGAGCACGTCGAGCAAGTATTCGTCCGACACGCATTTCGTTTCTGGCTAGGACGTAACGAAACACCTGGAGATGCGGCCAGCTTACAAGCCGTGCATCGCGCCTATCGACAGCATGACGGCAGCCTGAAAGCCATGTTGACCACGCTACTCAGCAGCGAATCGTTTTTGTATCGTGTACCTAGATAATGCTAAAAAGGTATTACGGCCTCGGCAGGCCCGACTGTTCTAGTCCCGGAGTTCAAGCCATGTTTTTCAATCGTCGCGCTGCGTTACAAAAGTTGGGATTATCGGCCGGTGCCACGCTGTTGGCGCCGATCATGTCTCGGCTCAAGGCCCAAGCTGCGGGACTCCCCGTCTCAACCAAGCGGTTTGTATTCGTCGTGGAAAGCAACGGTGTACGGCCCGAGCAAATGGCCCCCAGCGGCCTGACCCGCAAATCGCGCGATGAACGGCCGCTGAACGGCCCCGCGGAATTGCTCGACGTGTCGCTCGCCGATCGTGAACTGCCATTTTCGCTGCAACCGATTGCTCCTTGGAAAGATAAAGTCACGATCCTCAACGGCTTGTCGGGGCGTGTCTGCGGCGGCGGACACTCGAATAACTTTCAGGCCTTGGGGGCGTTTGGCTCTGGCCGCAGCAACGGCGGCGAGAGCAAATCGATCGATGGTGAAACGATCGATGGCGCATTGGCCAAGCAGTTGGGAGGCATTTTTCCTCACCTCGGCTTAGGAATCTCCAAGCGATTGGAACACAATCTCGTCTACAGCATCTCCGCCTGGGGACCCAATAAAGCGATTCCCAGCGTCTGCAATCCACAACTCGCCTACAGCACCTTGTTCGGCTCGGTTGCCGAGGGAAGAGCTCAACAAGAGTTTGCCGTGCAAGCCAATCTACTCGATTTTTTACGTGACGACGTGAAACGCGCCACCGCTCAACTGGCCGGGCCAGAACGGGAGCAATTTGCCGCCTATCTCGAAACATTCGAGACCTTGCGCAATCGGCAAAGCAAGCTCAATGACATTGCTCATACGTTGCGTGAGAAAGGACCGGTCGCCAGCGACAAATATACCAGCGCGGTCGAAACCGACCGTCTCGATGCGCAGTTCGACATCGGCGCCGCCGCGCTCATTTGCGGCTTAACGAATGTGCTCACGATCTCCTCGGCTGCGGGCATTGGCGACTTCGATATCACCTTCAAAGGCCTCGGACTAAACATCGACAAACATTCGATCGGGCACGGCGGAAACTACCAGGGCAAGACCTGGGCTGACCTCTACAACATCATCCGCCATTACCATTTCGAGTTGATCGCCGGTTTGTGCAAAAAACTTCAAGCCGTCCCAGAGGGTCACGGCTCGATGCTCGACCACACCGTGATCGTGTACCTAAGCGACGGCGCCGAGAGCCATCATAGCCGCTGCTGGGAATGGCCCATGGTGGTCTTAGGAGACATGAACGGGAAACTTCGGACTGGCCGATATCTCGATTATCCTGGCTACGCACAATCGGGACATCGCACCACGGCGAATATGTTTGTCACACTGTTGAATCTTGCCGGATCATCACGCGATCATTTCGGCATGAGTGATCCCAACTTGAAAGATTTCGATCAATACGGCCCACTTCACGAATGGCTGGCATAAAGCGGTTGCCTTGATGTGACATGATCAAGCGACGGAGGCTATCCGGTTCGACACCATAATTGCGTTCGCCCTCATTGCGCATCAATAACCGTCGCAACGATTCATCCGAGATCTTGGCTCCGCGTAGATCGACCCACCCAGCGGCACTCGCCGTGCCCCGGTAACGGTCATCACCGTGCGGCTGCTAGCCGTCCTTAGCCGAGACATCGTGGAAGCCTTGCGTATGGGCTTCGGAACTCGATGGCCCGGTCACGTCGTTCCCTGCTGCACATTCATAGTAGGCCGTGTACCGATTGTTCCCATTATTGACGATGGAGAACACCACCAAATATCGCTGATACGCGGTCGAGGGATTGATCTCATCCGAAGCGGCAAAATGCACGGGAGCTTCTTGAATCTGCCGGCCGGTTCCCACCGCAGTGCAATTGGAACCGATGCCAAAGACCACATAGCGTGTGTTGGCGCGTTGATCGGCAAACGTGCCATCGGCCTGTCGAACAAGATGCCGTTTGAGTCCCAGCAAGTTGCCGGCTGTCTCGTGGGCCGACAAGTCCAACGTGAACACCTGAGCCGTAGCCGTCAACGTGCGCGCCAGCGCTCCGAACGGGGCGTAATCATAGGTATTGGTCGCTCCGGCGGAGCCATCGACCAAGTGGCGAATGCCAATCGCAGCCAAGGCCGTCACTTCGCCCTCCTGCAGCGCGTCCACACGACCTTGGTCACGCAAGCCCCGCGGCAAATACATGGGTTCGTTCAACTGCTGGTCGAGCAACGAGTCGTAGTAGTCAGGGTAGCGAATATTCATGGCAAAGGAACGCATCCAAACTTTATTCAGCTCGGCAATCGTCGCCGCACACTTGGCCAGATGTGTCCGTGTCATGAGGCTTGGCATGATACTGATGATGAGCCCAGCCAAAACGGCCAAAATTGCCAGCACGACAACCAACTCCAGCATGGTAAACCCGCGACGTAACTTACGATTCACCAACATGATACGAGCCTTCTAAATATTATTTTTGCTTGCATTAAACATTGTTTTTGGCCAATCAAACTTTTGTCGATTTTAGGGCCCGATCCCTGTCTGTCAAGATGCTTGGCTGACGGGTCACCGCCAAGGGCCGTTCAAGCGAAACGCGTATATCCCCAAGCGGCACCGAATGTTGCGCCACGATCATGGGCTCACCTCGGGCCATAGCAAGGTGAGAAAATCAGATTCAGCAATCTTCGAGTCGAACAGGCTTTTGGCTCAGCGCCCTTTTCGCCCCAGTGCCACGATCGTGTCGAACTCGGCCGGTGACACGACCTGCACGCTCAGCCGCGACCCGCGCCGTAAAAGTTCCATATTCTTCAATGACGCCACGCCGCGCAATTGTTCGAGCGGTATCGGTTCGGCAAAAATCTCGTCGAGTTTGATGTCGACCATCATCCATGTTGGATTGTCTTTCTTCGACTTGGGATCGTAGTGCTGATCGTTTTTGTCGAAGGCGGTGAAGTCCGGATACGCCTTGCTCGCCACGACCGCCGTGCCCGCAACGGCCGATGGCTCAGCGTTGCTGTGATAGAACAGCACCTCGTCGCCGACTTGCATGCCGTCGCGCATAAAATTTCGCGCCTGATAATTGCGTACTCCGTCCCAGTAGGTCGTTTGCTTGGGGCACTTGGCCAGATCGTGGATTGAAAAACAGCCTGGCTCACTTTTTACCAACCAACAACGACGCGGCATGACAGACACTCCAAGAGCGGATCACTTGCAGAAGCCCACAATATAACGAAAAATATGCTGCTGGAAGGGGCAAGCAAGTCTGTATTGCGAACGCACGATGAGCGAATTACTCCAGGCGATCGAGATTTTACGAACCCGTTACGTCGCAGTGGCTGAACAGGAGCATGAACCGCTCGAACAATTACTGCACGTGATCGTCGACCCTCGGCCCGCACACTCAGGCGAACTCACGTTCACCGAGCAACTACGCGAGTCAGGCCTGCTCAGCGTCCGCGCACTCGGCCGCTTGAGCGTCGCCGAGCTGGCCGAGCATCTCGATGGCGTCGGGCATGCCGAGCGGAAGGCAAAACAGTTGCGCGGCGTCCTGCAATGGATCGTGCGAGATTACGGTGGTTCGCTTGACGCATGGCTCAACAGCTCACCGAGTGTGCTTCGCGAGCAATTGCTCG
>CAYLYE010000162.1:0-14882 GCA_964387325.1 uncultured Planctomycetaceae bacterium | reverse complement strand
TCACCTCGGGTTTGAGTGCCATCGACTATCTCCTGACCGATCGCATCACTTGGCCCCTCGAGTTGCGGGGGCTATGTACCGAGCAGGTCGTCGAGTTGCCCGACTACATGGGCTGCTATGCTCCGCCTGAAGACCTGCCTCCGCTCGCTCCGCCGCCGTATTTCGCACGCGGCTATGTGACCTTTGGCAGTTTTAATAACCCGGCCAAGCTGAACGACGAGGTGTTGAGATTGTGGGGCGAGATTCTCGCGCGGTGCCCCGACGCGCGATTGATCCTCAAGTACACGGGGCTCGACGATCCTGCCGCGAGGGCGTTGTATCAGTCACGATTTCAGAGCGTGGGGATCGATCCGGCGCGCGTCGAGCTGCGCGGCACGTCACCGTTCACCGAAATGCTCCGACAGTATGCCGATGTGGACGTGGCGCTCGATCCCTACCCATTTGGCGGCGGACACACGACGTTTCTGGCGCTGATCATGGGGGTGTGCGTTGTCACCTGGCCGCAAGCGTGGCCCGCCGGTCGACAGACGGCCGCGATGCTCGAGATGGCTGGGCTCTCGACGCTGATCGCCCATGATCGCGAGGAGTACATTGACCAGGCCGTGCGACTGGCCCATGATCCGAACATGTTGCAACAGCTTCGAGCGACGCTACGTGAGCGAGTCTTGCAATCGCCGCTATGCGCCGCCGCGCGATTTGCCGAGAGCTGGGGGCGAATCGTAACATCACTCACACATGCTTCCCGAGATTAATAAACTTCTCCTGGGAAGCTAGATCTTTATGACTCGATCGAAAGGATAGGTTATGTCTCGCACCGTATGTGTGTGGCTGGTTCTGATGAGCGCCGTTCATGGGCTCGGTATGACGGTCCCCATGAGTCAGGTCATCCTCGCTCAAGGGACCGGAACTGGGCACATGAACGCCGCGCTGGCGCAGGTTGCCGGCAACGGCTTTGCCTTTGCCAAGGAGCCCAAGCTTGAAGTTCTTGCTGACGCAGGACAGGGAGGTGAGGGGCCCGCCTGGGATCCTCAGTGGGGAATCTTGTCGACGGGCAAGCATGGTATCCATCGCCGCTCGCCGGACGGTTCATTGAGTATCTTGCGCCAGGACGCGGGTACGAATGGATTGCTGTTCGATCCTGTGGGACGGTTACTGGCCTGCGAACCCAAGCTGCGGCGTGTGACTCGCATGCAGCGCGATGGAACGATTGAAGTGTTGACGGATCAGTTCGGAGGCCAGCCGTATAATCAGCCCAATGATGTTGCGCTGGATTCGCGTGGCCGGATTTACTTCTCGGATGCGTGTTATGGGGGCGCGGCAAACATTCGCCAACGGACCGCCGATGGCCGCTCGGTTGAAGGGGTGTACCGCATCGATGCCCCAGGCAAGGTCGAACGTATCTTGGGAGCCGATGACGTTGAGCGCGCCAACGGCGTGTTGGTCTCAGCCGACGATCAGTATTTATTCGTGGCCGACAATTGCAACGATCGTCTCGGCGGGGCCCGCAAGCTATGGCGCTTCAAGCTCCGCGCTGACGGCACCGTCGAGCAGGATTCAAGAAAGCTGCTTTACGATTGGAAGTCCGGTCGAGGTCCGGATGGCATCAAGCAGGATGTCGAAGGAAATCTTTACGTGGCGGGAGGCACCAATGCCGCGCGACCTCCGTTCGAGCCCGACAATACGCAGCCCGGCGGCATCTATGTCTTGCATCCCGAGACAGGCAAGCTGATGGGATTTTTGCCAGTTCCGACCGATGAGGTGACGAACGGTGCGTTTGGAGGTGCCGACCGTCGCGATCTGTATATCACGGGCGGCGGCACACTGTATCGCGTCCGCACAAACATCGCCGGTCGAGTCTGGTGGCCGAAGCCTTGAGTGAGCGAGGCTTCAATCGACAAGTTGGTCGAGATCGACAGGTCACTCTTTGGGCGCGCCTTTGCCCGCGAGTGGTCGACCCGGCAGACGGCCGGTCATTTGGCCCCCCTTGAGCACGAACTGTCCATCGACGAGCACATGCTCGATGCCAATGGAATGCTGATGCGGCGCGAGAAAGGTCGCCCGATCGGCCACGGTGCTGGGATCAAAGACCACGAGATCGGCACATTGGCCTTTGGTGATCGTGCCACGATCGCTCCAGCCTAAACGACTGGCGGGGAGTTGAGTCATTTTGCGGATGGCGTCTTCCAGGGTGAGCAACTTCCGTTCGCGGACATAGTGCCCCAACACGCGAGGATAGCAACCGTAGGAACGCGGATGCGGGTTGTCTTTGCCGAACGCAAAAACATCGCCGTCCGATGCGATTGACGTCCAGGGGTGTTGCATCACGCGATCAACGTCACCACCGGGGCGATCGTCGAGTGTGTGATTAATGCCCACGGCGTTGTGCCCCACCAAGTCGACAAGCACTTCCGCGCCGTTGTGTACGGTCACACTCATACCGCGCGCGCGAAGCAACTCGGCCAAGTTCTGACCGGCCAGCTTGGGTTCGAGCGGATCGCTTGCCAATTGCACACGAGTCAAGGCGATAGCGGCATGTTCTGGATGATCCGAGCGTTGATGGGCCTCGAACAGCTTGCGCACGAATACGTGCTCGACACCGGCCACAATCTCGGCGCGTTGTTGGGGATCGGCGATGCGGCGACGATACGCGTCCATTCCGCCAGAGAGCGCCCCCTGCGAGACATAGAACGAGAGCCCACCGCTGCCAGCGCCATACGGGTACTGATCGAGCGTCACGTCCTGACCGGCCGCGCGCGCCTCGTCGATTCGCTGGAGGGTCAGCCGGGTGAGGCCAAAGACCGAAGCGGCCGAGATCTTGTGATGCGAGATATGCACGGGCACACCTGCCTCGCGACCGATCGTGAGCGCTTCGTCGAGCGCCGCAAGGACCTCGGTCCCCTCGTCTCGAATGTGCGTGGCGTAGAAACCTCGCCAGGGGGCCAGCTCCTTGACCAAGGCAATCAACTCATCGGTTTTACCGTAGGCGCTGGGGCTGTAGGTCAAACCGGTCGACATGCCGACCGCCCCGGCTTGCATTGCTTCGCGCACTCGCCGCCGCATCTCGACGAGTTGTTCAGGAGAGGGAGGCACATTGAGCGTGCCGATGACTTCGCGTCTCACGGCACCGTGACCGATGAGCAGTGCGATGTTGAGCCCTGCCCCGCCGTCGCGGAGTTTGCTGAGAAAGTCCGCCACATCGGCTGGCGAGATGCCGCAGTTACCGCAGACGAGCGTGGTCGCGCCCTGTCGGATGTAATTCTCGGCGGCACGGTGTTCAAGAATTCCGCGATCTGCATGGCTGTGCAGATCGATGAACCCAGGGCAAACGACCCGCTCGCGCGCATCGATCGTTTCCTTAGCAGTCATTTTTAGCATCGATCCGACAGCGAGAATTCGCCCGTCATCGATCGCCACATCGGCCTTGATGCGAGGTCGGCCGGTGCCATCGATGACGGTGCCGTTGCGGATGATGAGATCTACCGCGGCTGGCGTTTGCTCTTGAGCCGTAGAGTCGCTCAGAGGCCACCCCAAGACGGCGATTGCCAGCAGAAAAAATGACGAGATGTTCAGTGGGCACCGCATGTCTATATCCATTTCGATCAAACGACGGTTGTGTCGATGGGAGCTAGTCTATACCTTTTGGCATTCCGTGCGAGCGTATTCCCCATGCCTTTCGCCAGCAAGCCGTTGCCCCCTCAGTTATGAATGGAAACACGATGAACATGACCTTTGCACTCGGTGGCGATCTGCCGATCAACCGGTTGGGGTACGGCGCCATGCGGTTGTGCGCTCAGCCAGGAAATTATGGCCGCTACCCTGATTGGGAAGGGGGTAAACGCCTATTGCGCCGTGCGGTCGAGCTGGGCATCGATTTCATCGACACGGCATACGCCTATGGGCCAGGGTGCAACGAAGAGTTGATCGCTGACGCGCTCGCGCCGTATCCGGCTGGAGTGGTTATTGCGACCAAGGGAGGCGTTGAGAAAACCGCTCCCGACAACGTGTTTCCTGATGGTCGCCCAGAGAACCTCCGCCGTCGCTGCGACGAGAGCCTGCGTCGATTGCGTCTTGATCGGATCGACTTGTACCAGCTTCATCGGCCTGATCCGAATGTGCCGTTCGCGACGAGCATCGGCGCACTGTCCGAGTTACAGTGTGCAGGTAAGATTAGGTACATTGGTTTGTCCAACGTCACGCGGGCGCAGCTCGAAGAGGCTCGCAAAATCGTCCCCATCGTGTCGGTACAGAACCGTTACAACCTCGTCGAACGGGCCGATGATCCACTGGTTGATTATTGTGCCGAGCACAATATTGCGTACCTAGCATGGGGACCGCTCGCGGCCAAACCGTTCGCGCCTCAAGCGCCGCTGGCCAACACGCGAGGCGCACTCGCGTGGCTGTTACAGCGCGCACCGAATGTCATCGCCATTCCAGGTACAACATCCATCGCTCACCTGGAAGAAAACATCCTCGCGGCACAAATTCGATTTACTGATGTCGAATTCGCAGCACTCTCGAAGGGCTCTGTACAGCCATAAGAATCGTCTCAGTCGATGCGGTAGAGGCTGGTGGTGGTGCGGAGCACCAGGGACTTTCCGACGACGGCTGGGCTGGCCATGAACCCGTCGGCAAGTTCGTTCTCGGCCAGTTGTTTATAGGTCGCGCCGGGCTCGATGACGACCGACTTGCCACGGCAATCGAAAAAATAGATCCGACCGTCGACGAAAATTGGCGAGGCGGCAAAGTCGGTGCCAATGCGTTCCTTCCAAAGCTCTTTGCCCGTGGCGGCTTCGAGGCAGGTGAGGATCCCGGCATCGTTGACCATATATAGACGGCCGTCGAAGAGCAGCGGCGAAGGTTGCGTCGGTGCGCCTTTGGTCACCTTCCACAGCACATGGCTCGAAGCGATGTCGCCACGGGCTCCCGCGAGCCGGATGGCCCAAATCTCGGGCTTCATAAAGCCCGTCGGGACGATGAGCGATTGACCGTCGGTCACGGGCATCGAGGCATTGGAGAACCCCTTGTGATCGACAAACCAGAGTTCTTTGCCCGTGACGGGATCGGTGGCATACAGTCGTTCGGCACCCGAGGTGATGCATTGCAGTTGCCCGTCAACGTCAAGGATCAAAGGCGTACCGAACGATTTGCGCATCGAAGCGCTACGAGCCTGGAGTTTCTCGGTGCCAGAGCGCTCGGTTTGGCGTAGGACCTTGCCGGTCATTTTGTCGAGCGCGAGTTCGTACTGGGCATCGACACCGTCGCACGCCAAGATCAGGCTGTTGCCGCAGAGGGTTGGCGAGCCACCAGCGCCCGTTTCGTGATCGATCTTAATGCCACGATTCTCCCACAGCTTGCGACCGTCCACGGCCGAGACACAGGCGGTTCCCATTGAGCCAAAGTGAACGTACAACCGATCGTCTTCGATCACAGGGGTGGGCGAGGCGTGCGAGTTACGCGCGTGACATGCCGGCACCTCGGTGTTCGTGAAGACTTCAATGTCCCAGACGATATTTCCGGATACGAAATCGACTTTGAGCACATGCAGCGACTTGCCCGCCTCGAGCGCGGTGGTCAGGAAAATGCTGCCTTGGGCGCTGATCGGGGACGACCAGCCTTGGCCGCTGAGCGATGTTTTCCAAGTCACATGCTCCGACTCGCTCCAACGCAGCGGCACGCCGCGAGCGTTGGCGATCCCCTGGGCGTTGGGCCCGCGATGCCCGCTCCAGGCATCAGCGGCGACGGTTGGAAAACCCCCTGTTAAGCTCAAGGCAATCGCGAAAACAGAGCGGACAAAACACCGAGTCATCATGTTCATGTTCAAATTGGCTTAAAGGTCAAACGGAGGTCAACCAAAACGGCTCTGGTGGGACCAAAGACATCTTAGCCGAAAACTTCGAGCAATGCCTCCGCGGCCCATGAGGGCACCATTTGACGCCGCGTTTCTGATTGACGACTGCGTGATGATTGAGTTGGGGCGACCAGCGGAAGCCCGGTATTTCCCGGCTTCGTGTTGCTCGCCTAGGTCCATGAATTGCGCATAGTTTAATAACTCAAAAAGGGGATATCCGAGGCGGCCGATGAATTTCTGGAATAGTTTCAATAAGTTTAAATTGAATCTCCCTTGAATAACTCGACTCGGTATCGTGAAAACACGCAGACTCTCAAGTGGCACGAAGAAGGTGGTCTCGATACGATACAGTGCGGTGGTGAATGAAACGGCTCCAGCGAGGAGTACTGGTTCTTGCCTTGCGTAATGCCCGTCGCGACTAGAGGCTGATGACAGGACTGAGCCGGGATGATGGGCCGTTGATCTGTATTGGCGAATCGGCCTGCTCTCGGTAACGTATCTCACAGCGTAGGGTTAACACGCATCCCCTAAACGACGTCGCTCTCAGCATGGTCAAGTTCGGCATTATTCAGCTGTTGGATTCTTCGCACGGACGCCCGCTGCAGAACTGGAAGATTTCGTCCGACAAAGTCGTGACCGTCGGCCGGGCGCTTGACAATGACATTGTGGTGGCCGACCCGTTTGTTTCTCGAGCGCATGCTTATCTGCAGTATGACGAGGCTCACGGCAAATGGCAGATCATCTCGATCAGCCAGCATCAACTGGTGTACAACGGTCAAGCTTGTGCCGCGCTCGATTTAACCGATGGGATTACCTTTCGGCTCGGCGGCCAGGGCTGTTTTTTGCGATTCAATCTGTCGTCGCCTGAGCAGACGAATAATCGGCAAACGATGCTGCCTGAATCGCTGCTCCGGCCCAAGCTGCAACTCGACGAGCAGCAACTCGCCAAAAGTGTCCACGAGATCGTCGATGACGATTTTTTCAAAAACTTGAAGAAGTCAGTCGATCATCAGCGCACGCGGCGCGCGAAGCCCGATGTTCCGTGACTCCGAGCTTGACTCGCTGGCGGCCAACAACTTTCTAGGATGGGTTCAATGTCCAAGATCATCGCGGTCCATTCATTTCGGGGCGGCACAGGCAAGTCGAATATCACGGCCAACTTGGCCGCGATCGTTGCCTCGACGGGTAAGCGAGTGGGCATCATCGACACCGATATCCAATCGCCGGGCATCCATGTCATCTTTGCTATCGATCATGACAAGTTGACGTACGCGCTGAATGATTACCTGTGGGGGCGCTGCAAGATCGAAGAGGCTGCCTGCGATGTCACTTCGAGTATCTCCACCGGTCAGCCGCTACCGGAGCGGGCCAAGTTGTTTCTGATCCCGTCGAGCGTGAAGACCGGCGAGATTGCGCGAGTCTTGCGCGAAGGGTATGACGTCGGATTACTCAACGATGGTATTCAGGCCGTCACCAAGCAGTTGGATCTCGATTACCTGTTCATCGACACCCATCCTGGGGTGAACGAAGAGACGCTGCTCTCGATTGCCATTTCCGACCAATTTGTGCTGATCATGCGTCCTGACAACCAGGATTTTCAAGGCACGGCGGTGACGGTCGAAATCGCGCGGCGGCTCGACGTTCAGGATATTCTGCTGATCGTCAACAAAGTTCCTCACGCGCTGAATCAGGATGTGCTCAAACAGCAAATCGAGAATGCCTATCACCTCTCGGTTGTCGGATTACTCCCCCTCAACGCGGAAATGGCCGGACTCGCCTCGAGTGGTTTATTCACGCAGCGGTTTTCAGATCATCCGTTGACTCAAGAACTCAAATCGATCGCCAGCCGGCTCTTGGCCTAATCGCTTCGTTCGAGCTTGGCTCATTCCATAGGAAAGACACGCCGTGGACCTCATCTATCGGTACGATCCCTACTTGCCCGTCCAGGTTGAAACCGCCGCGGATGCCGATTCCGCGATGCGAATTCTTTGCGACGGGAACCTGCGGCTGACGTCCGTCGTGACGCAGATGCAAAAAGCCACGCTCGGCGAGGCAACGGGTGAACCGGTGATTGTGCCGTTTTGTCCCGTGTCGCTCGGCTTGCCCCTGTGGGCCGGTGCCGTACCCGTGCAGGCCCCTTACGCCATGGTGTTGGGCTGTTCCGATGCGCGAGTCCCGATCGAGCCCATTTTCGATCAATCATTCAACGACCTGTTTGTCATTCGCATTGCCGGCAACGTGCTCGGGACCGAGTGCCTGGGGAGTGTGGATTACGCGGTGCGGCACTTTGCCGAGAGCCTCAAGCTGGTTGTCGTTTTAGGGCACACCGGTTGCGGAGCGGTGGCTGCGGCCGTCGAGACGTACCTGAGTCCCAAAGACTACGCCGACATCGCGTTTACCCATGCGTTGCGCTCCCTCGTTGATCGCATCATGATTGCGGTGCGCGGAGCGGCCAATGCCCTGCAACACGTGTGCGGGCGGAACGTCGTCCATCATCCCAATTACAAGGATGCGCTCAAGGAAGTTTCAGTCTACTTGAATGCGGCCATCACCGCGTTCGATCTGAGCCGTGAGGTCGCGACGTTCGGAGCCCCGTCGATGCGCGTCGTCTATGGCGTTTATGACTTGGGAACGTTGTTCGTGACCCCGACGCCGCTGGCCAACCCAGCCAAGCCCGAATTCGCTCCGGCTCCTGGCCAGGAAGGCTTGACCTCATTGGCTCAGCAATTGGCACAGGCGGTCGTCGACAAAGGCTTACTCGGTTCTCGAGTTGATTTTTGGAAGAAAATCGAGTGACCTCCTGCGAGATGAACATCACCATGCAACGACGTGAATTTTTGACCGCGACAAGCTTGGCCGCCGCGACATGCTTCGCTCGAACGCTCAGCGCTGCCCCTCGCAAGCCACGTCACATTTTGCTCTCCAACGGATGGCATTGTGTCAACATCGGCGATATTGCCCATGCCCCGGGCATGATTCGGCTCATCGAGCACTATCTGAACGGAACGACCGTCACGTTCTGGCCCTATCGCGAACTGACCGCCTCCGTCAAGTCAATGCTCTTGTCGGCCTTTCCTACGCTGACGATCATCGAGCCCGGCGGTGTTGAAGCGGGGCGCGCCGTCGGGGCTCAACTCAAGCAGGCTATCGAGCGCGCCGATTTGTTTATCCTCGGCTCGGGCGGTTACCATCCGGAACCCATCGATGTCTGGCGGGCCGCGACCGACAAACCTTACGGAGCGTATGGCGTCTCGTTCAGCTCCGCCTCGCATCAAGACGCGCTCCGCGATGCGGCATTCGTCTATCTACGCGACTCCACGTCACTCGCCGTGTTGCGTGACGCGGGAGTGAATACGAAGGAACTGAAATTCACCCCCGACTCGACTTTCGGGCTACACTTGCGAAACGATGCTGCGGCAGATGCGTATTTGCAGCGGGTTGGCTTGAGCCCACAAAAGTTTCTCTGTGTGATACCACGACTCCGCTACTCGCCGTATCATCTGATTTATGGCACAGAGCCAACGCCGCGCGACCTCGAACGACACCGCATCAACCAAGAGTACGCCACGGCCGATCATGCCCCACTTCGCGAAACGATCATCCGTTGGGTTCGCGAGACGGGACAAGGGGTGCTCGCTTGTCCGGAGATGACTTATCAGGTCGGACTTGCCAAAGAGCAACTCGTCGATCCGCTGCCAGCCGATGTGAAACGTCGCGTAGTGTGGCGAGATTCGTTTTGGTTGTGCGATGAAGCCGCCTCGGTCTTCGCGCGGGCCACGGCACTCGTCAGTTACGACTGCCACGCGCCCATCATCGCCTTGGTTAACGGCACCCCCGCGATCCATGTGCGATTGCCAACCGACACTCAGAAGAGCCGCATGTTTGCCGATCTGGGACTGAGCGATTGGAAGCGGGACCTGACAGAGATCGACGGCTCGCAGTTAGCGGACCTGACGCTCAGCCTTCACGCGCGCCCTGCCGAGGCGGGGCAAAAAGTTAAGGCCGCGATGACGGAAGCTCGCCGTCTGCAACAGGCCTCGCTGGAGTTCATTGGGCAAATTCCGACCGCTTCGTGACCCTGGCACATTGAACCGCCCGCACGAAGCCAGACGCCCAGGTTACTTTCCAGCTCCGATCACGCTCACATCTTTGAGTCGGAGGTTTCCTGTCACCGGTTTCATTTGCGTGAGATCGAGCGACTGGCGATGAGTCTGCACGTAGAGGCCTACAAGTTTCAACGGATAGTCGAGGATGCCGTCGGCATTGCCCTGCCACTGACCGATGCCGGCGCCGGGCTCGATCTGCCGCGCGGGTGATTCTCGAATCAGCGGAAAGGTGACAAAGCACCAGTCCTCGAAGTCTAGGGCGGCTTGATTTCCCCAGTCGCCTCCATCCAAGTCTTTGGAGGAGATCCAGCGCTCGCCTTGAGCATCTTCGAGCTCCCAGAAAATGCGCCCCCAACTGCTGTCCCCCTTGACCCACACGCCCACGGTGTGTGGTTTGCCGGGAATGGGCAGCGGCTGCTTCAATTGCAGTGCGGTGTATTCGCCGACGACGTGTGGCACTTCTCCTTGATGTTTAAGTTCCAGTTCGAGGCACGCCCCTTGCTCGGCGTCCGTTGCCTGTCGAAGGTTAAATTTACCCGGCCGCCGCAGCGGAGTTGATATCGCTTGTTCAGCGGGGGCGAGTTGCCATTGGGCCAAGTCATCCATGCGGCTGATGACGTGAGCAGCGGCCGGCGGTTGATGGTTGGGGAAGTCCCGCTTGCCAGCGGTGATGTTCGTCGCTGGGACGGTGCTGATGATGTAGTTCACGGCACTTGCGGCAGTGATGGTGAGCCGCTTGCCATCGGTATTCAGAGATCGCTGACGTCCGAAAAATTCGACCTGTTTTACAGCGGTATCGATGGGGAACTCAAATTCCATCGCACACTCCCCGCGCGGTGTCCATAGCGCGTAGATGCGTTCGTTGCCGCGTTCGAACTCCAGTGCATGCACACTCGATGAGCCGGAGGGCATTTGCCGAACGAGCCGCACGCTATCGAGCACTTTCGTGAGCGTGGCGAGCGCGACATAGGCGGGCTTCGGATAATGCAAGGGTCGCCGTTGGCACAGTCCCGATGCTCCCCAGAGTTTGTCGTAATAACAGTTGCCGACATCTTCGAGCCCGGCCGGTGAGATCGTCGGAAAACGGTAGGCGAGCCCCATGAGCATGTCGTGTGCATACCACTCAGCATGGCGCTGCGCTCCGAGGTCACGCTCGGCGCGGCTGGTAAACTCGAAGCAGCCGGCCAACGGGATGTCGTGACTGAACTTCCGCGCGGTCTCGCCCATCAGCCAGATGCCCGCCGTGGAGTGTGGTACGAGTTTTTCAGGCGCGAAGGTCTGGCCTGTCACCTCACTACCGAGGTAATCGATAAGTTCACGCGGAAAGCCGCGCCGCAGCATCACGGCGATCATTCCGGATGAACCACCGCTGTTTCCCGCGATGATCTTGAGTTGAGGGAACTTGGCTCGTATGAATTGAGCGGCCTTCACTCCCAGTTCGAACAGTTCATCTTCGCGCGCAGCGAACACAGGGTCATTCACCACATACTTCTCTCCGTAGATTTCCGGAGGATACACGCGAGGGTCGTAGCTCTCATGAAACAGATCAATGTATTGACAGTGTGGGAATCGCTTTAACTTCTCACGAATGACCAGCTCAGCACGAGCCTCCGCTGCGGGCCAGTCCTTGAGATCCGCAAGACGGAAAGGCCACTGAATCTGATTGAGCGAGAGCTTCCAGGGCGCAAGTTCCTGTTCGCTGGCCTTGGTCCAGCTCATCGTCGTGCGACGAAAACCTGCCTTGAAAAGCATCGGCCCGGCAACGGCAGGATCCTGTGTCGTGTAGTGGGCGCCGCTGAACCACCATGTTCCGAAGGGCGATTCATAGCCAGCGGTGCGTGTGTCCTTGCCGAGTATCGCAAATGCCGCCTCATGTTTCAGCAGCGATTGTCCCCCGGCCTCGGCGAGTGTCACTCGCAATCCATACCAGCCGGCGTCCGGCATGGTGAGCGGAACGTTCACGTCCGCCTCGCTGCCCACGGACGGAAGATCGACCGTCTTTGCATTTGACACGAGCACTTGGCCGCTGACATCCGTAATCTCCCAGCGCAATTCATAGCTTCCCGCCAATTTCGCACGAATGGCGAAGGTCGTCTCCGGCGTCTCATCATTATGGAAGATATTGCCCGGCTGTGATGGTTTGAGCCGCAACTCAACAGGAGCTTTTTCTAGAGTGACACCGAAGATATGCACGGCGCTGGTCGAGGTCGGCACGGGTTTGCGCCGTTGATCGTTTTGCACTTCTAGTCCGCCACACTTGCCGAGAAACTCGAAGTCGAGGTACGGTCCAATTTTCATCGGAGCATATGGGTCTTCCTGGTCAGCGAGGATGTCCAGGATATCGCCCGTCTTTAAATCAACCCGCACGAGATAGAGCGGCACTTTGATCGGCTTCTGCTCGGCGGTGTATTCGACGCTGCCCACAAGTTGGATATTATCGCCGGGTTTATTATCGCGTGGTATCGCGAGGGTCGTGTCCGCCATCGCGCCACCACGTCCCCAGATGCCGAAGCGTGTGAGCCGCGTGGTGAGCACGGCATCTTTTTTAATGTCCGGATCCACCGCGCACAGCACCCAGGCCCGCTGATAAAACGCCTGTGGCACCGAGAAATGCAGCGATTGCGGCATGCCGTCGAGCGACGTGCGCGAGGTGTTCTCATTTTCCTCGAGTCCTCGTGCTCCTTGCATTTCCTTGGCCATGCCGACATCTGCATGGCCCGCGCCGTCCGCCACCACCATCGGCACTTGATTGACGTGCTGCGCGCCGGGTTTCAGTGACACGCGGGCACCCTTCATAACGCCAGGTCTCGCAATGCGCCGCACATCCAGCGGCAGGAACATGCCCGAGTCCGCGCGCGTGAACTTCCGCTCGTTGCGTACCGCGCCATCAGCCTCCAGTTTGAAACTTACCGCGGTGAGCCGGCTCTCACTCGCCACTCGACCGCAGAACCGCCCGTCCATCCATAACGCTGCTCCCGCGGCATCCGCACGTACTTCTAGCGGAACCCAGCATTGCGACGCGGCGGGCAGCGTCTCCCAGACCCTCGCCAGATCCGCCTGCTGAGCCTCTGTATAACGTTTGAGATACGGGCGGCTGTGATATTGAAACCGCAAGCCCGCTCCCGTGAACTCGATCCATCCGTCCGCCATCGGCACCATCTCGGGTGTCTTAATGCCGCCCTTCTCCACCGTGCGCTTCAAGGCATCAGCCTTAACCGACCCGAGCAGTGTCTGAGTCTTGCCATCGGCGAACATGAATAGCACTGCGATCTTCCCCGACGCTCCCACACGAAACTCTGCCTCGGCCGTATCGGCTTCATTCAACGAGAGGACGTGTGTTCCCGTTGAATTCGTGCCGGGCGCTGAAGCGTCCGCAGCAGATGTCATGCGTATCGACACGGCTGACAGGATGAGAAAGGCTGAGAGCAAGAAGGCTGCGCGTGGGGGAATGATTGGCATACGATTCATGACAAGCTTGGCCTGGACATTAATGACGTGAATGGAAATCGTAGCGTTTTCCCCGACTCAAATCAGCTATTTTCCGATGCAGAAGCGGTCTTGCTGCGGCACGGATGGCGAAAGTGGCGAGCATGTCATGCGTTTACAGCCAGACACACCGAATACTCCTGCGTCGTTTGTGCCAATTGTGCCATCGCTGAACGCCGTTCCGTGCAGTAATCGTGCGTGTCATTCAGGAAAGTGAGTGCCGACTCCATCACTTCTTTTTGAACTCGCCGGCGTCGTAACGCTTCCAGAACTCGGCCGGTGAAACGATGCCGCCGGGGATAAGCTGGATGCGTTTTAGCGTCTTGATGTTGCGAACGACTTCCATTCCGCGTTCAATCCTAGCGACATTGATCCTCAGGTCGACCAGCGGCAGGTCAGCCAGCGGTGTCAGGTCGGTCGCCCCGCAACCATCGAGGCTGAGCCACTCCAGCGGCATGCCTCGGAGCGGTTCCAGGCTTTTGATCTTGCCCATGCGGTAGAGGTCCATGTGGACGCACGGCATGCCGCGCAGCGGCTCGAGACTCTCGACGTTTGCGCAAGCGTATTGGGTGAATCGGACACAAGGCATGCCCCGTAACGGCTCCAACGAAACTAGATTTTCACACGAAAAATGCAACTCGCGGCAGGGCATGCCCCGCAGCGGCTCCAGGTCGACGATCGACGGGCTGGCAAGCGACAGTTTTTCCAAGGCCATTCCCCGCAGGGGGCTTAAATCTGCAATGGGGCAACCGTTGGCATCCAAGGTCCGCAACGGCATTCCGGCCAGCGGCCCCAGGTCGTGTACCGCGGTGTGGTAGAAAACCAGGTCTTCCAAGGACATCCCGCGCAGCGGCTCGAGATCATCGATCTTCGGACAGCCGGCAAATCGGAGTGTCTGCAATGGCATTCCCCGTAACGGTTCGAGACTGGTGAGGGAGGGGCATGCGGACAGGTCGAGCTCCGTGAGCGGCATGCCGCGTAAGCCCTCAAAATCCGCCAGTTGCAAACAACCATTGAGTGTCAACCGATTCAACTGCATTCCTTTCAAGTCGTCGGCGTCGGTCAATTTCTTCATACCGTTCAGATTAAGGTACAACTCGCCGTTGCGGCGAAGTTCAACCCCGCGTCCCTCAAGAGTCGCCCGAGTATGCTTGTCGTAAAGGGTCGACAACGGCTTGCGGGCTTCGAGCAGTTTGACCGAGTCTTGCAGCAGCAAAGGCGTGAGGTGGAACAATTTCTGCCGTTGCAACACTTCAGCGGTCGCATACAGCGAGACGAGATCGTCCGTCTTGCCCTTGGCCACAAAGCGATAGAGGGCCAGCGCGTCGCGATCCTCAGGTCGTTGCCGCAAGTAGAGAGCCAATTCCTGTCGAGCCGCGGGCCAGTTACGCTGGGCGCTGAGTATCTGTCCGAGCAAGAGCCGTGCGTCCGCGCTATCCGGC
>CAYLYE010000161.1:0-15208 GCA_964387325.1 uncultured Planctomycetaceae bacterium | reverse complement strand
ATGCACTGTCGGAAGCACTCATCATGGAGACCGCGATGTACCTGGGCATTGGCGTGGTGACGTTGATGCATACGATCGACCCGGCCTGTGTGGTGATCGGCGGCGCGATGACGTTTGGCGGCAACAACACCCCGTTGGGTCGACGCTTTTTGGATCGCATCCGCGCCGAGGTGCGGCAACGCGCGTTTCCTGTGCCTGCGGCCAAGACCACGATCGAATTCGCCTCGCTCGGTGGCGACGCGGGTTACATTGGCGCGGCGGGTGTCGCCCGGCAGGCGTGGCGGAAGAGACTGGAGACTAGAGACCGGAGACTGGAGTAAGAATCGGAGCCGATTGCCGTATTCGTATCCAATTCGACCGCCGATCGCTTTGTTTCCTGGTACAATTCTGTTGTCCTGCTCGTTCTTCCACTCCTGTCTCTAGTCTCCGGTCTCCAGTCTACTCCGCCCCATGCCCATCGACGCCAAGCATATCCGCAATTTCTGCATTGTCGCCCATATTGACCACGGCAAGAGCACGCTGGCCGATCGGCTGATGGAGCGCACCGGCACGGTCTCGAAGCGCGAAATGCAGGAGCAGTTGCTCGACGATATGGCGATTGAGCGACAGCGCGGCATCACGATCAAAGCCCGAGCGGTCGCCATGCACTACGAACTGGATGGCGAGCAGTACGAGTTAAACCTGATTGACACGCCGGGGCACGTTGACTTTCATTACGAAGTCTCGCGGTCGCTGGCCTGCTGCGAAGGGGCACTTCTGCTCGTCGACGCCTTTCAAGGGGTCGAAGCCCAAACCGTGGCCAACGCCTTCGCAGCAATCGACGCGGGGCTGCACATTATCCCGGCCCTCAACAAGATCGACCTCACGCACGCTCGTCCCGACGAAGTGATTCTGGAAATGGAGCAGAGCCTGGGCGTGATGCCGGACGAGGTCTTGCGATGCAGCGGCAAAAGCGGCATCGGGGTCGACGACGTGCTGCGGGCGATCATCGAGCGCATTCCGCCCCCCAAGGCCGATCCGAACGCGCCCTTGCAAGCGATGGTGTTCGACTCGCACTACGACGACTATCGCGGCGCGATCGTCTATGTTCGCATCATGCAAGGGACCGTGCGGCGCGGCCAGAAGATTCGCTTCATCAAGACCAACGCCACTTACGAAGTGCTCGAGTTGGGGCAGTTCGTGCCACAACGACGCGCCTGCGATGAACTCATTGCCGGCCAGGTCGGTTATTTGATCTGCAATATCAAATCGCTCAGCGACGTGCATATCGGCGACACCGTGACGATTCCCGGCGAGGCCTGCGCGCCGGCATTGCCCGGCTATCAGGAACCCAAGCGGATGGTGTTCTGCGGCCTGTACCCGAGCGACGGTCAGAACTTTGAAGAACTGCGCGACGCACTGACGAAGCTGTCGATCAACGACCCCAGCTTCGAATTCGAGCCCGAGACGAGCGACGCGCTCGGCTTTGGCTTTCGTTGCGGGTTCTTGGGCCTGCTGCACATGGAGATCATCCAGCAGCGGCTCGAGCAAGAGGCGAATGTCGATCTGGTGCAGACCGCTCCGAACGTGACGTACGAGGTGCTCACGCGCAACGGCGAGACGGTTCGCATCTACAACCCACAGAAGGTGCCCGACACCGGCGAGATTGAGGAATTCCGGCAGCCCATCGTGCGCGTCAGTTTTGTGCTGCCGATCGAGCAGATCGGGTCGGTCATGCAGCTGTCTACCGATCGTCGCGGCGTGTTTGTCAAGCAAGAGTATCTCGGCGCCAAGCGGGCGATGATCGTGTGGGACCTGCCGCTTGCCGAGGTGATTTACGATTTGCACGACAAGCTCAAGAGCGTCACGCATGGCTACGGCACGATGGATTATGAACTGGTTGGGTATTTTCCAGCCGATCTGGTGAAGCTCGATATTCTCGTCAACGGCGAGCGTGTCGATGCGCTGTCGATCATTTGCGACCGGCGCGACGCCGAGCGCCGCGGCCGCGCGGTGGTCAAAAAGCTCCGGACCGAGATCGATCGACACATGTTCGAGGTCGCCTTGCAAGCCGCGATCGGCAGCCGGATCGTGGCTCGCGAGACGATCAGCGCCATGCGTAAGAACGTGACCGCCAAATGCTACGGCGGCGATATCACACGCAAGCGCAAGCTCTGGGCCAAGCAGCGTGAAGGCAAGAAACGCATGAAGGCCATCGGCAACGTCGAGATTCCGCAGAAGGCGTTCCTCGCCGTGCTCGAGACCGGCAACGACGATAAGGGGTAGAGGCGAGGGGCGAGACGGGAGCTTGGAGCGAACGAGGTGACGTGCGTCGCGCTTCCCGTTGAGCGTATCGCAACAACTCGCCCGCTCAGGTCAGTTGCAAATTGAGCATTTGCCCCAATTGACGTGAACCCCGCTGGGGATGCCAGGGGTGGGGGGGAACATCATTGAAGCTTCGGGCACAGTCGCGTCGACATTATCCCTCGGAGTGCGATAATATCGACAGGGGCGATGAGCTGCTGGCGCTAGGATTGCTGGCGCTCGCCAAGTCGCTGACAATTTTTATATCCGACCTCGATCCACGATCATGCACATGAAATACCTGCGAACCTACTCCAGCTTGATCCTCGGCATGTGTCTGTTGACGCTCGGCGGTTGCGGCGCGTCGATTGATCCGAAAGTGGCCGCGGAGCTGCGCGGGAAGTATTTGCTGCAAGAAGAGCCGGCCGATCCGCAAGGGTTGCTGGATTTGTCCGAGCTGATGAAGGGACAAGAGGAGAAGCCGCTAGTTGTCATTGGCATGATCGGTGGCGTGGCCGACCCGTGGACCAAGAACAAGACGTCGTTCATCATCACCGACCCGGCCGCGGTCGAGGCGGATGAGAGTGCCGATGCCAAGGCCGACAGCAAGGCTCACGCGCACAAGGGGCACGATCATAAGGATCATGACCCGGCCACGTGCCCGTTCTGCTCGAAGAAAATCAAAGAGCCTGAAGCGCTCGCGCTGATCGAGTTTCGCAACTCGGAAGGCAAGGTGTTGCCCTACGACGCTCAGCAGTTGTTCGGAGTGCAGAAACAACAATTGGTGGTTGTCAAAGGCAAGGTGCGTCAAGATGCGTCGGGCTACTGGCTCGTCGCCGCCGACGGTATCTACGTGCGCCGATAACTCAACATTCATAACAGGGAAAGGATGCCCCACATGCGAAGAATATTTTTGAAGACGTTGCTGATCGCGGCCGTATCGGCGATCTCGGGCGTGACGCTGGCCGCCGAGGCGAAGACCTATACCGTGCGCGTGACCGACATGCACTGTGCGAACTGCGCGAAGAAGATTGCCAGCCGACTGGTCACGGTGCCGGGCGTGTTGCGGGCCACGGCGAATTACTCGACCCACACGGCGACCATCACGCCGCAAGAGACCAAGCAGCCCTCGCCCAAGGCGTTGTGGGAAGCGGTCGAGAAGGCCGGCTTTAAGCCCGTGCAGCTCGACGGCCCCGGCGGGTCGTTCAAGGAAAAGCCGGCGTTGTGATCACGCTGGGCGATCGTGCCAAAGTGAGCGCAAGTCACGGCTTCCGTGGACTATGGCGAGTATCTGACAATCGTCGTCTCGGACTTCGTAAATGATCCGATACGGGCTGACGAGCAACTCTCGCAGATCGTTCAAATTGAACTCGGGAACGCGCGCCCCACGGAGCGGATGACGAGCAAGTTGATGGGGAGCTTCAATCAGTCGTTCACCAACCTTGAGAGCGCTCTGCGGTGAATCATGCCCGATGTAAGTCAGGATGTCTTGGAAGTCGCGGTAGGCTGATTGTGTCCAAGTGACGCGCCCCATTCCTTGAACCTCCGTTCGGCCTCAGCTTGCGAAATGATACGACCGGCATCGACATCGGCCAGTCCGCGGAGCACTTTCTCGCGAACGTACAGATGATATTGAATGTCCTGCAGCGTGCAGTCGTCTGGCAATGCCTGAATCCAACGAATGGCATCGTCTTTGATTTGACTCATCGAGCGTGACCTCACCCGAGTATCGTGACGGGAGAATGGGAACTCTTCCGCTGAATTATACCACCGCGGACAACGAATGTCCGCGCGGCTTACGACGCCGCGTGGGCGCGGAGGTTGAGCTGCAACTCGACCTCGCCCAGGGGCATGTTCAGCTGCGCGGCGATCTGTCGCGGGTCATGGCCGGTGTCGGCGAGCGCGTAGACCGCCTGCCGCGCTGGCGAGACCGAAGATGGTTCGGCGGCGGGGGGCTGTGGATTGGCCAACCCTTCCAGCCGCGAGATTCGCTCGTCGGCCTCCTTGAGCAGGTGCTGCAGCGCACTCAACTTGGTGTTGAGCTCGGCCAGCATGTCGCGCTGCAGGTCGTACATCCGCACCTCCCAACGCTCGATCGAATGCGCATGCTCGGCCGGAGACGATGGACGCTGCGGAGTGAGCGACTGCGTGGACTGTGTTTTCCGACCCCGACGCGAGAGCATCAGGAAGATGATGATCCCCAGGGCTGCCACGAGCAGCCACGGAGGGAGTGCGATCGATTCGCTTGCCGTGTTCATGCTTTAAGCCTGCGGCGGAGGAGACGATTGGGCCACGAACGCCTGCTGCGCCGTCTCATAGACCTGCTTGAGCGGTACTTGGTGTTGCTCGGCAACACGGCGGCAGGACTCGAACTCGGGCGAGAAATTCGGCTCCTCGCCGGCGATCCAGCCGAGCTTCCCTTCAATCACGCCCCAGGGCGTCTCGACCGAGTGCGGTTTACGTTCGAGCTTGTGTCGACTGACCGGCCAGCGTCGCACGCCCAGCGTATGGGTCTCGCGGAACATGATCCGTTCCACCTTGGCCACCAACGGCCAGTGACACAGCGCCGTGATCGTGACCCCCGGGCGATTTTTCTTCATCTGAATGGCGGTCGTGTACACGTCGAGCGCGCCGGCTTCGAGCAGTTTGGTCGTGCAGTGTCCGACCAGCTCGCCGCTCGTATCGTCGAGGTTCGTTTCGATGACCCAAATCTGATCGCTCGACAGGGCCTCGACCGTCTCGCCGACAAACAGCCGCAACAGATTGGGTTGCGTCGTCAGCTCGCGTGTTCCGGCGCCGTAGCCGATCCGCTCGATCTTCATGGCCGGCACGGGGCCGTAACTGTCGACGAGCGTGGCGAGGATGGCCGCGCCGGTGGGCGTGGTCAGTTCGCAATTCACGTCGGTCTCGACCAGCGGCACGCCGGTGAGCAGCTCGGCCGTCGCGGGAGCCGGAATGCTGCAACGTCCGTGGGCAATGTCGACAAAGCCGCGACCCGTGGGCACGTTCGACGAGACGATGCGGTCGACGCCGAGTAGATCCCAACCGATGGCCGCACCGCAGATGTCCACGATCGAGTCGATCGCGCCGACCTCGTGGAAGTGAACCTTGCGGATGGTCGTGCCGTGAACTTTCGCCTCGGCCTCGCCGAGCCGCGTGAAGATCCGCTTGGCCAGGTCCTTTTGCCGCGGGGCCATCTGGCTGCGGTCGATCATGTCGGTAATGTGATGCAAGTGCCGATGAGCCTGTTCCGGCGGATGCTCGACCTTGACGTAGGTGGCGCGGAAACCGTGGCGCTTGACCTCGCTGACATCGAGCCGCACCCCCTCCAAACCGAGCGACTGAATGCCGGCGCGCAGCGCGTCGGCGCTCACACCGGCATCGATGAGCGCGGCGAGGGTCATGTCGCCGCTGATTCCACTCCAGCAATCGAGATAAGCAATTTTCACCGTGGTGTCACTCGTAAGGAAAGAGAGTAGGCAGTAGACCGAGGGCCGTTGGCAGAAGCAGGCAAGCCGGAGGCCGTCAAACCACTTCGGGGCGTGTGACAATTCTAGGTCGTGGCTAGTGCGACGCAAGACGTTGCTGGCGGGGGAGATAGCACCCGGCAGGGTAAAAGTCCGCCCCGGCTCCCCAGAGCGAATCAAGACGAGTTTGCCCGGATTTTAGCGGTTCGAGCGATTGCCCTTGCGTTGAGCGGTCAAGTTGCGGATTATTCTCCGCCCGATCGATCCATGACCCCGCCGGGGTCGGCCCCTCGATCGAGCACGATGGTTGATCCGCACGAGACGACATGGATGTCGCACTCGGAGCGGGTTCGGTTTCACGAGTACGTGAACCACGTCCACGGAGGGATGCATGGTTGCGGTTCAGGCGGCGCTCTGCGCGCTGATACTTGGCGCGTCGGGCGAGACAGTGCTGCTCGACTTTAGCGCCTCATGGTGTGGTCCCTGCCGACAGATGGACAGCCTCGTTGCGCCACTCATCGCGCAAGGCGCGCCGATCCGAAAGATCGACATCGATCAACAGAGTGAGCTGGCGCGGCAATATCGCATCGACGGGGTGCCGTGCTTCGTCATGCTCGTCGACGGCCGCGAGGTCGATCGCCAAGTGGGCGCGACTTCGGCCGATCGTTTGCGGCAAATGCTCAGCCGCGCGCAGCCCGCCACCGCCCCGACATCGGGTCTGCTCAAGAACGGGCTGTTCGGGGGCTTGAATCGCGGATTACCTGCACTGCCGTCGCTCACGTTGTCAAAAGCTCCCAAGACCTTCGGCGAAGAACTGACGCCGGCCACGAGCACGGCCCCGTCGAAGCCGCTGTTGCCCAAATCGATCAGCGAGCCGTTCAGCAAATTTGCCGACGGGGTTCGCAACGTGGTCGGCGGCGATCGACCCGCGGCGCCGCAGGTCTCGCAACAGGTCATCGATCGCGTGATGCGCTCGGCGGTCCGGCTGCGCATTGGCGAGGGATCGGGCAACTCGATCGGCACCGGCACCATCATCGACGCCCGCGCTGGCGAGGCGTTGATCGTGACCTGCGGCCATATTTTTCGCGAATCGAATGGCCAAGGACGCATCGACGTCGAACTGCTCGGTGTCAGCGGCGAGCCCAAGGTGACGGGCCAACTCATCGGCTTCGATCTGAAAACCGACCTCGCGCTCATCAACATTCGCCCCGGCTTGGCTGTCACGTCCGCGCCTTTGGCTCCCGTCGGATATCAGGTCCGGCCCGGAGACGCGGTCGTCAGCGTGGGTTGCAATCATGGCGCCGAGGCCACGTCGCGCGTGGGCCGCGTGATGACGACCGATAAATTCGTCGGTCCGCTATTGCAAGTCACGGGTCAACCTGTGCAGGGGCGCAGCGGCGGCGGACTCTTTACGGCCGAGGGGCTCGTCATTGGCGTGTGTAATGCGGCTGATCCGCAAGACGACGCCGGGCTGTACGCCTCGCTACGAATGATTCATACCGAGGTCGCCCATCGCGGCATCGACAAGGTCCTGGCCAAGCCAGCCGAGTTGGACACCGCCCTGGCGGCAACTCCGCCGACCATGCCCACGCGCATGCCGGCTCCGATCGACTTTACCCGCGCCGCGGCGCAGTCGCCCGACAATCAGCCCGTTTCACACACGGTCCCCCCCGGTAAACAAGTCACGCTCACCGCTCATGAGGCGGCATTGCTGGAGCGCGTTCGTCAGCAGGGACAAAACGCCGAGCTGATCTGCATTGTTCGTTCCCGCGAGAGCGGTCAGGCGCCCCAGCGGGTCTTGGTGCTCGATCAGGCCTCGCCTGAATTGCTGCAACACCTGAACCTCGTCGGCCGACAGCCCGAGCTTGCGAGCACCGGCAACCCACAGCCTGCGAGCCCGACGGTCTCAGCAAGCGGGACCGTCCTGCCGGGGGCCGTTCCCGGCGGACAGCCGAACTGGTCGATGAAGCCTGTCCGCTAGGGTGACCCACCCACAGTGGTGGTGTTGTTTGGGCGCGCGGCGGTAACCCACGAGCCGATTGTGTCGGTTTACCAAAGTTTTCTTGCGATGGGTGCCTGGGCAACTTACTCTACAAAGATAGAGCTTTTCTAAACGCATCATCATCGGGCGGTCGTTCGACGCGATGCCGCAACGTTCTGTGGCGATGAGATGCACAGGATCAGCCCTGCGAATTTAGCCCTTCAACCTTATCAAAGGTCCGAGCTCATGGTGTTGTCTCGAACTACCGTCGTCCGCGCGCTCCTCGCGCTGGTCACTGTCTTCTCGATCACGACGATTGCTAGTCAAGATGCTTGGGCTCAAGGCGGCGGTGCCGGCTTCCAGCGGCAGCAATCCGTCGGCGGCGTGTTCGTCGATTCCAAAGGAGTTGTCGCCAACGTCTCGCTCGACGAGCAGCGGCAACTCGCCGAGGCGCGCGCCAAAGCCCTCGCGCCAGCGACCGGCGAGATGAAAGATCGCACCGAGTTGCGGAAGATCTCGCTGCGACAGCTTGAGGCGGCGCTCGCCACGCAACTTCAAAATAAAGAGCCGATCCCGGACGAGATGCGCTACCTCGCCGGCCTGCAACGGATTCGTTATGTCTTCGTGTATCCCGATCGTCAGGATGTTGTGTTGGCCGGCCCCGGCGAGGGCTGGAAGGTCGATGCTCGCGGTAACGTCGTTGGTCTGACGACGGGTCGCCCCGTGCTGCTGCTCGACGATCTGCTCGTGGCCTTGCGCAGCGCGGTGGCCGAGCCACGACAGAACATCACCTGCTCGATCGACCCGACGGCCGAAGGCATGAAGCGGTTGCAGGCGTTTGTCAGCCGACTCACCACGATCGGCGATCCACGCGCGACGACCCAAGCGATCGAACAGCAGTTGGGTCCGCAGACGGTCACCGTGACCGGCGTGCCGGCCTCGAGCCATTTGGGTCGCGTGCTGGTGGCGGCCGACTACCGGATGAAACGCTTGGCCATGCAGTTCGACCCGTCGCCGATCGCCGGCCTGAGCGGTTATTTGAGCATGATTCCCTCGGGTGGCCGGGGAATGAATAACATGGCGCCGCGTTGGTGGCTGTCGACCGATTATCTGCCGCTGCTGCGCGACGACGCCGGGCTCGCCTGGGAGCTGCAAGGCCCGGGCGTCAAGGTGCTCAGCGAAGAAGAGTTCATTGGCAACGACGGCTCGCGGACCTCGGCCAATCGCGTGAATCCGCACGCCCAGCGTTGGGCCGAGAACATGACCCGCAAGTACGATGAACTGTCGAGCAAGGACACGATCTTTGCCGAGTTGCGTAATGTGATGGACTTGGCCGTGATCTCGGCCTTGCTGGTCCGCGAGCAGTTGCCCCAAAAAGCCTCGTTGAGCATGCCGCTCCTGCTGGACAACCAGCGCTTGCCCACCGACGACTACGGAGTTGCCACGCAGACCCCTTCGATCAGCAGCGCTGTTCATAAGGGGAGCTCTTGGGTGATTAGTGTCTCGGGCGGCGTCGAGATTCAATCGCAAAACGTGGCCGCTCGCCAAGCGAAGAAGCCCGAGCTCAGCCAGCTCCAGCAGCAACAAGGGGTCGCCGACGCCAAGCGTTGGTGGTGGAACTAGGGCAACGCGGGGCGTAGGATGCCGCGGGGGGAGCGAGCGCTGGCGCGTTGGCTTGTTCGTTGGCTTCGGCGATTGATTCTCAGATAAACATCTCAAGGGACTTTTTGATTCGCCCAGGCGTTCACGCCTAGGAAAGCGTAATCAAAGCAGTCGTCAATAACGCCCTGAAGATAAAACCCACTAGGCGGTTCGTCAGAGGCGTATCGCCACGTGCCTATGCGAATGATGGCGGCACAAGACAAGAGCTGTCCGTTTCAGGACCTCAGCGCATAAAAAAAGCCGCAGGTGGGGCAGGAACCTACGCGGCAGAATGCTAGGGCGTCCCCTAACAAGATTCAACTTACCCCATGCCATGTCGAGGTCAAGCGTTTTGCACGAGGGACGGACTCGATTTGGAGAAAAAAGCACTTTGCGCCTGGGAGTTAGTTATTGGGGAGCGTACCGCGGCCCACGAACGGGGTGGAAAATGACCGTGTGAGTCCCTTTAACGTTCGGCCTTTCTCGCTAAACTGGGCGTCTTCTGTCGTGGTGCGGCCTGCTGTATTCATCGCCTTGAAGCGAGCGATCGGCAGGTCCGGCGATCCTATTTTGTTCGATCAGCGAAGCCGCTTTATCAAGGCGAACTAACTCATGAGCTTGACTGTCCGCAAAGATCCGTGCGATTTCGATTTCCTGGCCTTGGGCGCGGTGGTGCATCGCCTCGACCCGGGCGTGATCCCGTTTCGCAAGGCCCGGTCGCTCGACATTCACGTCTCCGGGGGCGAGTACAATGTCGCGGCGAATCTCTGCGACTGCTTCGGCAAGCGGACCGCGGTCGCCACCGCGATGGTCAACTACGGCATCGGCGAGCTCGTGCAAGCGCGCATTCGCGAGACCGGCGTGACGCCGTTCTATAAATGGTTCGAGCACGATGGCGTGCGCGGTCCGAATATCGCCACGGTCTATAGCGATCGGGGTCAAGGCGTTCGTCCGCCGGTCGTGTTTTACAACCGAGCCAATGAAGCCGGCGCGCTGTTGAAGAAAGGGGATTTTGACTGGAGCGCGATCTTCTCGCGCGGCGTGCGTTGGTTCCATAGCGGCGGCATTTTTTCGGCGCTGTCTGAGACGACCTCGGATCTGATCATCGAAGGGATGCAAGCCGCCAAGCAGGCCGGGGCCATCACCTCGTTCGACCTTAACTATCGCGCCAAGCTCTGGGCCAGCGTCGGCGGCAACGAGCGCGCCCAGAAAGTGCTCGCCCGTATTGTTAGCCAGACCGACGTCCTCATCGGCAACGAAGAAGACTTGCAAAAGGGCTTGGGCATTGCCGGTCCTGAGGTCGCCGCGACCAAGTCGAAGCTCGACCCCGAGTCGTTCTTTCAGGTCATCGGCCGGGCGGTCGAGAAGTTTCCGAACATCAAGATGGTGGCCACGACGCTGCGCGAGGTCCACTCGACCAATCGGCACGACTGGGGCGCGGTGCTCTGGTTGGAAGGGAAGCAGTATGTCAGCCCGACGTGCGAGCTGGATGTGCTCGACCGCATTGGCGGCGGCGACGGTTTCGCGGCGGGCTTGATCTACGGCTTGCTCAGCGACAAGAGCCCCGAAAAGGCCTTGCGGCTGGGTTGGGCTCACGGCGCGCTACTCACGACCTTCCCAGGCGATGTGACGATGGCCAAGCTCGACGAGGTCGAATCGCTGGCCAAAGGTGGCTCGGCCCGCGTGCAACGCTAGACGCGGCGAGCAGCATCCCCCCCGGCGGCTGAGCCGCCGGCGAATGACTCGTGGGCAATACGTTCAACGAGCGGGAGACGTGAGTCTCCCGATAAGTCAAAATCACCGAACCGCTAACTACGGCGAGGCGATCGCTTTGTCATGCGAAGCAATCGGGGGCCTAACGACCCCCGCTCATTGTCAACTCGACTAACTATATAGCCGGATCGCGCGGATGATCTCGTCGAGGTCGTTGTTCACGGCGACGGCCCGATTGGCGAACGAGGCGCGTTTCACGCCGCGGCTGCCGAGCACCTCGTTGAACTTCTGCTGGTCGGTCGTGTGATAGGCGACCGTCGCTGTGGGGTCCTTCAGCTGATGACCGGTGAGGATGCAGACGACTCGATCGCTGGGGCCGATGATCCCTTCGCTGCGGAGGAGTTTGGCTCCGGCGACGCTCGCGGCACTGGCGGGTTCGCAACCCAAGCCGCCGGCGCCGACCTGCGCCTTGGCGTCGAGCATGTCCTGATCGTTGACCTCGCGCACGACACCGTTGCAAAAATCGAGTGCCCGCAGGCACTTGGTCAGGTTCACCGGTCGATTGATCTCGATCGCGCTGGCAATGGTCGAAGCGCGACGCTGCTCGGCGGCGAGTTCTTCGTAGTAGCGGTCGGCAATGCTCAGGTCGATGTTGCCGCCGTTCCAGCGCAGCCCGCGATGCTCGTAGAGTTGGTACAGCGTGTTGGCCCCCGCGGCGTTGATGACCGCCAGGCGCGGTACGCGATCGATGAGCCCGAGCTTGTGCAGTTCGATGAACGCTTTGCCGAACGAGCTGCTGTTGCCCAAGTTGCCGCCAGGAACAACGATCCAGTCAGGGACTTCCCAGCGGAGGGCTTCGAGCACGCGGAACATGATGCTCTTCTGCCCTTCGAGCCGGAACGGGTTGACGCTGTTGACGAGATAGATGCCCATCTCTTTGCTGACTTGCTGGACGCGCTGCATGGCGTCGTCGAAGTCGCCGGCGATTTGAACGGTGAGCGCACCGTAGTCGAGCGCTTGCGACAGTTTTCCGTAGGCGATTTTTCCGGAGCCGACAAAAATGACCGCCCGCATCAACTTGGTGACCGAGCAATAGACGGCGAGCGAAGCGCTGGTGTTACCGGTCGAGGCGCAAGCGGCCCGCTTGGCGCCGATCATCTTGGCATGGGTAAAGGCGGCCGACATGCCGTTGTCTTTAAAGCTGCCCGAGGGGTTCATGCCTTCGTACTGTAACAGCACTTGGCCAGCGCTGAGGTCGCAGTACTTGGCCACGCTGGGGGCATTGTGCAGCAGCGTTTGGCCCTCGCCGATGGTGACCACGTGCTCGGGTTCGGCGAACGGGAGCAACTCATGGAACCGCCAGATGCCACTGAAGCAGAGCGGTTCGTTACGGCGCGACCACTTTTGCTCGAACGCCTTGAGGCTCTTGGGGGGCTGGAGCCGGTCCCAGTCGTACTCGATATCGAGCAGCGCGTCGCACTTGGGACAGCTGGTCAGGACCTCCTCACGGCCGTAGGTCGCAGAGCAACCGGGTTGGATGCACCGTTGGAAAGCCAGGTCGGTCGCGACAGGAACACTCATGCAGCTCACCTTGGTCGTCCGCCTCGGGGTACGAGGCGACGTAAATCGAACGCCCGCCTAAGTCTACAAATCGGGCTCTAGGCGACAAGCTCGATCGTCGGCCGTGGGTTCCGAGGGGGCTTGTCAGCGCGGGGTAAAACAAGCCTCTAGTATTATCATATCTCATTATTAGTGAATGGTTTAGCGATGCTAGCAGGCCCCCCTAATAATTTGACAGCCCTGCTGAACGTATTTACAATAGCGAGTCTGTCAGCTTGCCAACTAGAGCCGACAGTAACTTCTGCGGAGAGCTGAGTTCATGAAGAAGCCTGAAATGAAGGTTTATAAGGAACGTCTCTTGTTGCTCCGAGCCCGGCTGCGGGGCGATGTGGACCAGATGGCCGAGACGGCCCTGAAGAAGGATCGCACCGACCGCGGAGGCAATCTGTCGAGCATGCCGATTCACATGGCCGACCTGGGGAGCGATAACTTCGAGCAGGAGTTTACGCTCAGTCTGATGGCCAACGAAGAAGAGACGCTCGAACAGATCGAATTGGCTCTGGAACGCATCGAGGACGGGACGTACGGCATTTGCGATGACTGCGAGTGCAAGATCCCCAAGACGCGCTTGAACGCGATCCCGTTTGCTCGTTCCTGTGTCAAATGTGCCGAGATCAAGGGGCGTAGCTAGGCCCGTCGGCGGGTCGTATCGACGACGTGACCCGTTGAAGGTCCGGTCGCTCTGTTCTTGCTAGGCGCTGGGCGATATGATTTCGCCTCGTGTTGGTGGGGTCGGCCGATTGCCGCCGATCTCCAGGAATTCACCCTTGCGCGCCTCTGGTCAACGCTTTGACGCTGCTGCCATGCCTCAATCGTTTCCCTCCAACCGCTACGCCCTGTTCTTCGTGTTGGGGAGTCTCGGTTGCGCGCTCGATCTCTGGACCAAGCACTGGGCGTTCAACGCGCTCGGTCCGCCCGGGGGATTGACCACTTGGCTGTGGGCCGAGTACTTCGGGCTGCAAACCAGCTTGAACGAAGGCGCGCTCTTCGGCATCGGTCAGGGGCGCGTCGCCATCTTCGCCACGCTGTCGATCGCCGCGGCGCTGGCCATTCCCTACTGGTTGTTTATCGTCGGCGCTGCGCTCGATCGTTGGCTGACGTTCGCCCTGGGGCTCATCATGGCTGGCATCCTCGGCAACCTCTACGACCGGCTGGGGCTGTGGTGGACCGCGGCGTACACCGGCTATCCGCAGCACGCGGTTCGCGATTGGATCTTGCTCAAGTATGGTGACTGGCATTGGCCAAATTTCAACTTGGCCGATAGCTATTTGGTGGTGGGCGCGCTGGCCATCTTTATCCAAGCTTTTTGGTTTGACGACCAGAATTTCATTGACAAGCCCCCAAAGTAATTTTCATAATAACTCCGTTATATCTCACAGCCGTGGGGAAGGTTGTCGGTTGCCGCCAAGTTCTGGTCTGGTAACGCGAGTTTTCCCCAGCACCAGCAGATTGTAAGGGGATCCCAAGGCGGGGATTCTCACGTTGAGGACGGATCCTACGTGCAACATTCCAGTCTCGTAGGTGACACGGGGGTCGAAAGCAGCTTGGTCAGTCTGACTGCGAATGATTCGCACGGGCGTGACACGTAGAGCGGCTAGGAATCCCTACTAAAGTGTCTCCGCAGGAACGCGGTGGCCAATATTATGAAGTTGTCTCGAACGGTATCGTATGCCGTTCAGGCGATGTTGCAGCTTGCGCAGTCGGAGCCGGAAGTCCCTGTTCCGTGCAGTCGATTGGCAGCAAGCGGCAATATGCCCGAACGGTTTTTACTGCATATTTTGCGCAACCTAGTCGTCCACGGCATCTTGCAAAGCTCGCGAGGTGTTGATGGTGGCTATTGGTTATGTCGCGATCCGTCGGAAATCTCTCTGCTCGATGTCATCGAAGCGGTCGAAGGTCCGTTGAAGCCCGGCAGCGCGTCGGCCGAAGGACTCAACAAGGAAACCCGGGCCAAGTTGGCCCAGGCGCTCAGTGATGTGGGAGCTACCGCGCGACGCGAACTCGACGCGATTAAGTTGTCGCAACTGATTCCGCGGCCTCCGACGTGAGCGTTCACGTCGGCAAGTACGCCCCCCCTCGTCAATTCCGCGGCTGTTTCGTAGCATGGCGCGAACTCGGGTGGGCGGTTCGTAGTGATCCGCCCCGCATGGCTTCCTTAGGCCTCGGTTGACCCCCTCGCAATGCACGATCTACCGCTAGCCGAGCGTTTGCAGTTTGCTGTCGATGCGGCCCGCGCGGCGGGCGAAGTCACGCTCCGCTACTTTCAGCAAGGCAATTACGCGCTCGAACTCAAGCATGACGCCACGCCGGTCACCACGGCCGACCGCGAAGCCGAACTGCACCTGCGTACGCTGATCGCGCAGCATTTTCCGGCCGACGCCATCCTGGGCGAAGAACTCGAAGAACGCAGCGGCACGTCGGGCTATCGCTGGATTCTCGATCCGATCGATGGCACCAAATCGTTCATCTGCGGCGTGCCGCTGTACAGTACGCTGATCGGACT
>CAYLYE010000160.1:0-15241 GCA_964387325.1 uncultured Planctomycetaceae bacterium | reverse complement strand
TCATTCGCGAGGGCTTTGTCAATGTGCTCTTCGCCGGCAACGCGCTGGCGACCCATGACATCGAACAGAGTATCTTTGGCACGAGCTTGGGCGTCCGCCTCGACGAAGGGGTTTCCGTCGAAGCCGGGCACGAACACCACCTCCGCGCTATAAACCGTATCCGCCGCTGTGGCGGCATTCGGCAGGCCGTCGAGAACGGTACACTCACCTCGGGCATCATGTACGAGTGCGTGCAACACAATGTCGATTACTTGCTCGCTGGCAGTATTCGCGACGACGGACCGCTCCCCGACGTGATCACCGATTCGCTCGTCGCCCAGCGCGAGATGCGCGCCCGAATCAAAGGCGTAACCTTCTGCCTAATGATTGCCACGACGCTCCACTCGATCGCCGTGGGGAACATCTTGCCCGCCTGGGTCAAGGTGGTTTGCGTCGACATCAATCCGTCGACAGTCATCAAACTAAATGATCGCGGATCGATCCAGACGGTCGGGTTGGTGACCGATGTCGAGCCGTTTTTACGCGTGCTGGTGCAAGAGGTGTCGGCCCTCAGCGAGAGCCAACGAGGAGAGTCGTAAAATGGTTCAACCACATATCTTAATGTGTCCGCCCGACTACTATGGGATCGAGTACGAGATCAATCCGTGGATGAGCCAGCATCGACAGGCTGATCGCGTCGAGGCGCAGCGGCAGTGGTCGGCGCTGCGGCAGACGTTGGAAGAGTCCGGTGCTCGCATCTCCACGCTCGAACCGGTGCCCGGTTTACCCGACCTAGTATTCACTGCAAATGCCGCGCTGATCCATCAGGATACGGCGATCCTGTCTCATTTTCGGCATCCGCAACGGCAGGCCGAGGAGCCGGTCGACGACGCTTGGCTGCGTAGCCAAGGTTTCACCGTGCGCTGCGTGCCCCCGGGTGTCTACTTTGAAGGGGCCGGCGATGCTCTCTTTTGCGGCGACACGCTCTTCGCCGGCTATCGTATTCGCAGCGACGCTCATGGGCACCAGCAAATCGGATCGATGCTCGGCTGTCGAGTCATTCCGCTCGAACTGGTCGACAATTACTACTACCATCTCGACACCTGTTTCTGCCCGCTGGCGCCCGGGCTGGCGATCTACTATCCGGCCGCGTTCGACGAATACGGTCGCCGCGTATTGCGGCAACTCGTGCCGGAACTGATCGAGGTTAGCGAGATCGAGGCCCGACGGTTCGCTTGCAATGCGGTGGTTGTTGGTCGGACGGTGGTCACGAACGCCGGCTGTCCAGACCTGCACGCAGCGCTCCGCGAGCGGCACTTCGAGCCACGCGAGACCTTGCTCGACGAGTTTGTCAAAGCAGGCGGGAGCGCCAAGTGCCTCACGCTCCGCCTCGACGGCGAAGAGGCCGCCGCCTGGAAATATCTGTGCGCGGCTGTCCCGTTGGCCGATTAATTTAGAGCGAGGCATTTGCCCAGGTCCGGCTTGACGCCGCACGGGGGAGGTGCTAGTTTCTTTCGCTTCTGCGATGAGCGGAAGGAACCTGTTGAGTCGGGGGATTAGCTCAGTTGGGAGAGCGCTTGCATGGCATGCAAGAGGTCAGGGGTTCAAGTCCCCTATCCTCCACTTTCTGGAACAAGAAGCCCTTCGGCAAGTATGTCGAAGGGCTTTCTTATTTCAGGGCAAAGAGTTGCGTCGACGAGTCGGCAGTTCAACCAGACGATTTCGAGAATCTTACGTTTTTCGGCATAGTCAGACGTAAGCCATTTATTCCGAAGGGTTTGCGAAAGTTCAAACACCCTCGATGCTAATTCGGCGTTTTCGTCGCGAGTTCGATTCAGAACTTCCAGTTGCAGCATGATCGACGCAAGTCGGTCGCGAAGTTCGGTTTGCTTCCGGTTGAAAGTGTCGTCATCGATTTGCCCGTCGATACGGAGATTGAGCAGACGATCTTGCTGAGCGGCGATGAGCGTTTCCTGTCTCTGAAGTTCCGCCCGTTGCGCTCGAGTGTCGGCCTGGGCATCTTTGGTTTTCGAGGCCAACACGGCCCGGAACCAGTCGCGGACGTTTTCGTCTTCAATCCGCATCTTGTCGAAAATGGCGAGTACCTGCCGGTCGAGTTCAGCTTCGGTCACGCGGGTGCGGGGATGATCCGGCTTGTTGTATTTGGTGCAGCGATAATAGAGGTAGTCGCGAGGTCCGCTCTTCGTCTGTTTGATTTTCCATTCACCCGTGATTTTGTGCCCGCAGTGCCCGCATTCGATCAGGTCCGAAGCAAAGGTCATCGTATGCGTGACCTGCTTTTGGTTACCGAGTAGTGCTTGCACGCGGTCCCAGGTCGCCCGGTCAATGATCGGGACGTGCTTTCCAGGAAACCAATTGCCCCGGTAGCGAACCTCACCGATGTAGGCTCGGTCGGTCAGCATGTTATGGACTGACGTACGACTCCAATCGGGATTGCCAGGCCGATACACGACACCATCCGCTTTGAACCTCTTCACGACGCCTTCGAGCGTGTGATTCTCGAAGGCGTAGAGATGGAACATGCGGCGAACATTTGTCGCTTCGGCTTCGTTCAGTTGAATGACGCGGCGACCACTGGCCCTGATGTTTTGATAACCATAGGGAGCACGGCCGGGGAACAGTCCTTCCTGAACGCGCCGATTGATTCCCAAGCTGATGTCAACAGCCATTTGTTCGGTGAAGAAGCTCGCCATGTTGGCCAGCGTGCGTCGCATCATGCGACCGGCCGGGTTGTTGTCCGTCTGCTGCGAAATCGAAATGAACGGAACTTGGTATTCCGATTCGAGACGTTCCAGCTCTACGTAATCAAACAGGTTTCGAGCGGCTCGGTCGACTTTGTAGAACAGCAAGCCGTCAAGTTCGACGCAGTGACGTTTGGCGTACGCGACCATCTCCTTGAAGGTCTTGCGTTCGTCTCGTTTACTAGCGGTCTCTGCGATCTTGAAGAGTTTGACGATCGTCCCGTCGTGTGTTTCGGCGTAGCGTTTCAGGGCATCTTCCTGAACCTCCAGCGAAAAGCCTTCTCGCTCCTGCTCACGACTGCTGACTCTCGCCAGTGCAACGTATCGTTTCATCTCCATGTCCCTTCGACAGCAACTCGAACATGCGATCCGCTCCCATGATGATCTCCAAGGCATCCTCCGAGATCAACTGGTCTGGGTAAAATGGTTGCCAAATGCGGATGGTGTGCTCAAGCAGTTCGACGGTGATCCATTGGGGTGCGCCCGCTGGAACGGTAAGCGGCGGAGGCTTCGGCGAGCGGTCAGGCGGATTCGGCATCGTCGAACGCTCCTTAGAAAAGCCTGCGTTCAACTTGATTGCCGTAAACGGTCCACCCTGTGTTGGGGAGTTCTTCGCGGCCGTAGAGTTCCAAATACGGGCCGGGACTGACCTGTTCGATGAGGCCGCGAAACAAGAATGGCTTTCGGCTATGTACCGTGCGTCGGGCGAGTTGCCAGCTTTGAATCGTGTGGCTTTGGAACGGAAGATTCCCTCGGACGCCGAGAAGCAAGAATTCGTGCGACACTCGCCAATAGTTTCCCATGCCGATTTGCGGCTTGATCCACACCAGACAGGACTTGTAAGTGAATCCCCATTCTCGAATGACATCGAACGCTTCACGAAGAAAAGCGTTTGTCGTCCACAGGTGCAGATGAGCCTGCTCCGTCGCGAGCGTCCGGACCGGCTCACTGCGGATCTCCTCCATCGTCATCGTGCGATAGTGGTTTTCGGCGGCGCCACGTGCGGCAGTGTTGGAATAGGGCCACGGCGGATCGGCGTAAATCGTCGAGAATTTCGCCCCCGTTTCAATGAGGTGCGACAAGTCACGAACAATCGACGGAACGCAAGATCGCTCGGCTGAGACACCGAATCTTTCGGGTTCGTCTGAGGCTTGTCCGGGATTCGAAGGGATAGATGTCACGAGTTGCAAACCTGCTGTTGTTTTAGGACCCAAATATGGGCTGCATCGAGAGCCAGTCGAACCAAAGCGATATCGTCGCGTCCGAACCGACTGGACTCTTTCCAGAGATCGCCGTTTCGATAGAGGCGAGTGACCGTAATCGTGTGCCGCTGGCGACCACGTGTGTGCTTTTGCCAGATGCGGACCTTGATCAATCCGCGACGGATTTCATGGGTCGGCGGTTTGGCCATTAGCTTTCTCCTTTGTCCAGAGCGGCGGAATCCCAGCGAACGGTCAGCTCATCCAGGTCCGTGACAAGCGTTCTCAATCGCTCACAGTCGTCAGCATCGAGGCAGCCATCGTCGACGATCACCGACGCCATGACTTGCACCAGCTTCACAAGATGAGAAAGGTCAGCCGGTTCAAACAGCGGGTTGAACGATTCCAGCACCGTTGGACCGCGAACTATGTTGAATCGATATTTCCACTCGGAATGCTCGCTGCCCGCTTTCCAAAGCATGGATGTCAGTCGCCCTGCGCCGACAAAGCTATATGGCTTTTTGCCAAACTCCTCGTCGGGCGGTTCGGTCATCGAAGGCTCCATCGAATTCATTGAAAATCTCGCTTCGGCCAAGGGCCGATAAAGGGTATTGGGAAAAAGTGGTCGGCTGGCGAACCAGCCGACCGAAAACCAACATGCAAAACCTGTGTAAAACCCTTCTCTCAGTATTCTTCTGGAAGCAGAACAGTCGTCAGGGAACGATCCCATTCGGTGATGATCCAGAATCGGGTGCCTCGTTTGCTGAGGTACCGGGACAAAAGACGCCACTCATGCTTGAGAGCGTCGTCGTTCAGTTTCCAGTCCCCTTCGCAAATGTCGCCCCAGTCACCCTGGACATGACGCTGCATGCTTTCCCACACTTCTCGTGCGGGAAGAACTTGCAACGCTCCCGGAGTGATCATCACCTGTCCCAGCAAGAATCTTCCGTTTGATTTCACAGTCGTCATCGTGATAGCCTCCTCTTCGAGTAGGCCAGCAGGACTTGCAGTCCTGCCAGCGGGTTGAACAACTACTCGTTCACCTCGGATTCACTGGGGGCGGATTGCTCCCAGATCCAGGTGTATGCCATCTCGACAACCTTTGAGACAATTGGCAGATCGTCTCGACGAAACGTCGATGTATCTTTGAGTTGCTCTTTGTCTCTGTAGCTGCGTGTCACCGTAACGGTAAACCAGTTCTCACCGGTCTTTTCAGACACGTTGAGCCAGATTGCCGCTCGGATTGCACTCAAACGGATTTGATGTGCGGGTTTATTGTTTGCCATATTGGCCTCCTAAGTTGCGCGACCGACGTGCAGGAATTCCCGTCCTCGTTGATCGCAGTTCATCAAGACGATGACGTAAGTCATCGCCGCTCTTTGGCTCGGCAAAACGAGCCGTAGAACCTCTTCTCTGATCACCTGCTTGTCGAAACTCACCTCCCTTGACAAACAAAAAGGGCTCGTCGATTTCAGCACTCGACTGTGCGTCCGCGACGGCGCGGCCGATCAAGTCGAAGGCGTCTGACATATTCACCGCGATGTAGAACAACACGGTGAGTACGATGCCGATTAACATGACCTGAGTGATCAGGATTGGCACGGTAATCGGCAGCAACAGGACGGATCGCATCGACAGACGTTTTCCATCCCGCCACCAGCGGACGAATCGAAAGTATCGAAATACCCACATATTCATTTCCTCCTGCTTCGCTGTCGTCAGCCCCATGCTGACGGCAGTTGGATGACTGGCAGTCAGAACTGTCAGTCATCCCAATGAGGAATCCGCTTGCCCGTTGTTTTCTGTCGCTCTTGGGCCAAGAGCCGTTTACAAACCCACAACGTCGGGGAATGTGCTTCTCAGCGGCACCAACAGATCGAGGAGCTTGGGGACGCATTGCGCTTCACACCGAATGCCAGACGGGCGCAGCGTAGCCGCGATGTCATTGAATCCGGCCGCTTTGGTTTCGGTTGGTACCAGCCAGGTCACTTCGAACTGTTGCTTTGATATCATTGGGCGGAACGCGGCATCGCTTGCATGTCGTTCGATCAACTCCTGTGTGTGCTGGCGAATTCTCGACAGCGGTGCAAGATGCGTATCGACGCGTACGAAGCCTAAGACTGGTGGTCCGTTCGTGCCGTCCACGTAGTATCCGGGCGGCAGTCCAGATCGGAACAAGGTCGGAAAGTACTGATTGATGTCGCGACGAGTGAGCAAGTTTCGCTTCATGGTGTTTGCTCGGCAGAACAGTTGAATCGAGACGGCACGAGCGACGGCCAGCGCCGCAGGAAGGTTACGTCGGCCAATGCAGACGCAACGGTCCCCAGACACCGCATCAAACATCAGAAGATCCGGGCAGGTCTGCATGGCTCTCTTGAGATCTCCAACAGGTTGCGATCGGTCTGCGAGCAGCAGGTCTAGCAGCGCGATGCGGTAGCGACGTACTTCGTTCATGAGTTCCGCGATTGAGCGATGTGCATTCATAATTCACCACAATTCATAAGGCAGGCGGCTCACTCGGCAGTATTCGTGGAACGTCTCCACTTGGGACTGCGAGTACGACCCCGCCGACTCGAGCACGCGGCGGGGTTGCCGCAGTGAATCGAACAAGAAGGCATCAGGGTTTTTGACGCCACGTTCGGCCATCGGCAGGGCCTCTTCGCCAATCCAGCATTCCGCCAGTTCGGACAGTCGCCGCCGATATAGAATGAACACTTCGGCCAGCAACAGGTCATGCCGTTGCTCAATGACGCGAATGTTGTGGCCAGACCGCGATCCGAAGAGGCGGCCTGCCAATTCAGTTGCCTGATAGACGGTGAGCGTCGTTGACGGGCGGTTCCATCGTGCGCGAATTGTCTGGGATAATCGCCAGGTATCGGGCTTGGGGGCTCCCGGCTTCCAAGTGAAGAGAGGCACGTCGCCAATTTCTGGCGGCACGACGTTCCAAACTTCGGTGCGAATCAGTTGCGCGGCGGTCAGCTTCACAATACTGACCGCCAGCGCATTGGTGGCATTTTCAGTTTGCCAGCCCCGTTCGAGTTGCTGCTGCGACAGGACTCGGACCTGACAGGTCAGGGATGTCATGATTTCGGTTTCCACTTTCGTCCAGGGCATGGGATAGGGTCTTTCAATTGGAGTTGTCGGCCAGGAACTTACCGAACAGGTCCGGCTCGTCGCCGATCGTTTCTTCCGTAACTAAAGGACCGCGTTTCTTGCGTCCTTTGGGCGGTGCCTGATTCGGCGTGCTCCAATCAGAAGGCACGAATGAGCCAGACACTGCTGACGGCCACGGAGCATTCTTGCGAGCCAGGAACTCCGTTTCGGAGATGTGGAAATCTGATTCGACAATGACCGGCATCCCGCCGAACTGGCTGTAACCTGCACCACGCGTCACCAATGCAATGCTCTTTCGGGGATCGTCGCTGGCAAGTTTGATGTCGTTGATACTGAGTCGCGGGGCAATGAATTGATTGCTTCCTCGGGACGTCGTGGTCCGCACTTCCCAGCCATCGCGTTGCCGTGATGTGGACTCGGAATGCAGCAGATCGACGGTTTGACCACTGGCCTTCGATAGTCGCTCCTGCTCTTCGGGCGAAGAGACGGCATACCACTGCCGATACCGACAGTTCGCTTCGACCACATGAATCAGGTCGTCCCGTTTGAGATCGAGCATCGACTGATTGGCCAAGATCACGCCGATGTTCATGCTGCGGGCGATTTGCAGAATGGCATCGACATTCTGCGCGGCCACACGCTGAAACTCGTCGATCATCAAATACACTTGTCGTCGTTGTTCAGTGAGCGTGGCCGTCGTCAGCAGCATGAACATTGCCAGTCGCGCAATCTCGGGTGACGAACCAGGTCCGAGTGTTGTGGACAGGTGGAAATAGAAAATCTCCTGGCGAGCAAAAAGCTGTGAGGGGTCCATCGCCTGTCGAGTTACTTCTGGTGACGGGGTTTGCTCGGGTGTCACATTCAACGGTTTGAATGACGCCAATCGGTCTGCGATCATGCGGACATGGTTTCCGGCGTCCGACTGACCGTCACTCAGCCCATGGGCTTTGGAGCGAGACGTAACGAAGGCGATTCTGTCGGAGAGTTCCGAGAACGAACCCACCTGGGGAAAGGCCCGCAGTGTGGCGTGTAGCACACTGGCATTGGCCGAACTGTAGAAGCCTCGCCCATAATCGGTGCCATAGGTCAAACCCAATGCACCGCACAATACGTCGGTTCGCTGGAACAGATTCAGTCGCTGCCAACACGGAAGTTGAAACGGATTGAACGCAAAAGTGGCGTGATCCTCGCGAATACTGAAATGCCGAACCGGGATCTGCGAACTGCCACTTCCATACTGTTTTGCACAGACATTCAGCGATGACAGGATCTCCTGCGAATCTCCTTTGAGGTCAATGACCATCAGGCTGCTTTGCCGGTCGGCGATCAATTGTTCCGCGAGTGGAATCAGACCTCGGGCCGTCTTGCCGGAGCCGCTGTCGCCGAGAATGTGAGCATGTTCACGGAATACGGCGCGCGGCACGAGCAATGGTGATCCATCGTGAGCAACGCGTCCGAGAAAGATGCTATCTCGTTCGACGGGATTCGAGGAATTGCGAATCGATTCCGTCACCACATTCCAGTCAGCAGATTGCGATTCAGACGTCGGAAGGCTGAAGCGGCAGATTGCTGGAAGAGCGACCAACATCAAGAGGAGAATGGCAACAGCCACCGGAATACTAATCAACATAAACGTTAATACGGTCCACAACACCGCATGGGCCGCGCCCAGTATGGCGGGAGCATTTCCCCAGACCAATTGCGACATGGGACTCCGCGAGGCCAGCAGCAGCGTCATGTCGCTCACCAACCAGACAGTCATGCCGAGTCGGAGACTCAGTGGTCCCGCAGGACTGGACAGTATTCCGGGAGCCGATTCATCGTTTCGGTTATAGGTACACCACGAGTACCATGCCGTCGCCATATCTGCGGTGATCCGGATCGGGTCGCCAATGCACAACAACACGACGATTCCGCCGACGAAGACCATCATCCAAAAGGACGCCGTGCTCGGTGCGACTAATGCGAGACCAACGGGCAGCACCAGCAGCGCACAGAAGATCGTGAATACATCCCAATGCCCGCGTTCTGCATCGGCCACGGCGCGATCGCACGGAAAACTCGTTGCCAGATAAACGTAGTGTCGAGCGAATTCTCGCCCCACAAACGCGGCACACGTTGTGGTCAGTGCAACGCGCGTCAGAAACGGCAATCCGTACATATGAATGGCAAACGGGATCGCCAGCAAGAGAAAATGCGGCTGATAGACAGTGGTCGCTTGCCAGAGCCGAATCATGCCATGAATCATCACAAACGCGGCGATCAGGTTGAACGGAAACGAAAAGCGAAATGCGTCAGCAAACCAGTCTCCCGAAAGACAGATTCCGGCGATGAGGAAGAGATTACGTAATACAATCCGGGAGAAGGTCGTATCGGCTGTCGGGTCCGCAGAGTGATGAGCAAACTGCAATTGCAAGTCTTCCGTCGGAAGCCTGTCCGTCTGCACCGGATTGCCCGAGTGTTGAAAATACGTGTCGCGAGGCATCAGTGGGGCTCCTTATTGTTGTCGGAGATGGAGTAGGGTCAGACGTGGAATCACGGTGAGATGCAAACGGACATTGAACTGCCACGACAGGTCTTCGATGGCCTGGCGGATCAGGCGGGCTTTGCTGGCGGTGGTGGTCAACACGACCAATTGAAATCGTTGTTGATCAACAAGCTGTTGGAACTCGGGGATTTCCAGTCGTCTTGAGCAATCCACCGCAGCTTTCCTGGCGACATGTTGGGGCGAGCCGCCCAAGTCCACGCGAATCAGTTCCAACACTCCTCCCGCTGTCCGGCAGTACGGTGTGTGCAGCAATTCGGCTGGCAACCATGGAGCCAACTCTGTGAGTTCAGAAGTCATGAGCCGCGATCGCTCTCCATGCGTGGCATAGAGCAGTACGGCATAGTCAATTGGCAAAGCTTGCGGTCCCAGTGGCTCAGTTCGCCTGGGGGCATACCCAAACTGTCGAACGGCTTGTGGTCCCAGAGTGAAGTAGTCCTCGGGCGGAATCAGCGGATAACGCTGCAACCACCCTTGCCGACACATGCGGGCTGTGACTTTCGTCACGGCATTGAGCGACTGTTCGGCAAAGATCAGTCGCCGGTAGGCCGCGTTCGTTCCGATCCGATATCGGTCGGTCATTTGCACAATGCTTTGATCTCGGTCAGTCATATTTTCACCACAAGTGATAAGGGAGTCCGCGTGCTGCGGCGTCATCGTGGAAATCAGCCACACGGGAGGCTCCGTAGCTGCCGCCAAATTCAATCAGCAGCGTCGGTTCACCGTGTTGGTCCACCAAAGCAGCGTCGGGGAGTTTTTGATTCACACGAGAAGGCGCGAGGATGTCTTCACCCACCCACAAGGACGTGAGCGTTGAGTTCTGTTGGGCATACCTCAGCCAAACCGCTGTCACGCCGAGGTCGTGCGTGATCTGCGTCAAGACCGCCTGGGATCGTGGGCGGCCTCCGAATTCCGTGATCGTTTTCTCCGTTGGGAAGTAAACAACGGTTGGGCGGAGCGAGCGAAACCGCCAGCGATTCTGCAACTGAAACGCGATCCGATCGGCATCCGGAATTGGCTGTCCCGGTTGCCAGCGCACGACCGGGTCAATCAGTTCCGGAAGCGGTTGGGCATTGACGATGTGCCGCGTCAACATGCCGCTCGCCGCGAGTTGCAGCAGTCGGCGTCTGGTATTGGCCAGGTGGCCAGACCAGAACGCTTCCGCCGCTTGACGTTGACCAATGAGTCGGACTCGCAGTGCCAGCGCTTCTAGCAAAAGCAGATCGCGACTTCGCAGCCTCAATGCGTTCATCACGACAATCCACCTTCTGCATCTGGGGCGATTTCATCGTTTCGTTTACGAGGTTTTGGACGTCGGTTCGCATCGGGCAGTGCCAACGGAGTGCTCCCCTGAGACGCCTCGAATAACGCCGGGTTGGCAGCGTCGAAGTCTTCGAGTACCTGCTCTGCCAATGGCAGCGGTTTGTCGAGCGTCAATCCCTTGGCCTGGCTCCGAATCAGGTCAGCGATTTCCTGTCTTCCGACGGCTTCATAACGCTGAGCTTGCTCTTCCAGTTGGTTGTGATGCTCCGCATGATTTAGAATGAGCATCCGCTGGAGAGCGGATGTCAAAAAGCTGCCGATAGTCGGCACGAGACGCTCGACCAGTCGGTCCACGAACCATTGAACATTTTTCTGAAACATGAGGCACGACTCCTGACTTGAAGGGTTGGCAGCACGTGTGCTGAATCGGACTGGTCGCATTAAACGTCCGGTCCGATTCACGCTCCACGCAGGCTCCTTCAATCTCGCGGAATCTGGATTGGCAACAGTGATGGCAGACAATCGGAAGCATCGAACTGTCGTACTCGACCCGGAGCGAATCAGTCGGCTAATGCGTCAGAAGGGGTGGAGTATCGAACAACTGGCGCAGCGGGCGTTGCTTTCCACTGGAAGTGTTTCAGCGGTGTTGAATGCCGCGCATCCCGTCTACTGGGCCACCGCCGAGAAGTTTCGCACTGCGTTCCGGCTGGCGAGCATTGACGAATTGCTTCAATCTGAAGTCGAAGGAATGACGAGCAGTCCGGCACGAATACACGAATGGTTATTGGAGTCGGCGGAATCCAAGTGGATCACAGCCTCGAATCAATTGCAGTTCCGCATCTGGCGACTCAAACATGAGCACTTGCCGAAACTGGCTCGCGGCAAGTGTTATGACTTGCAGGGGATGGCCAGTGCGGAACGCGAACGGAGTCGGGCGGCATTGTTGCGTCACGCGGAAGTCTGTGCGCGGGTTGGCAATCATTCGCACATCATCGGCAACGTCACCACGTTTGCAGGGCCGGGCGACGCCTGCTGGTGGGTGATTGACGAGTGGATCAGCGGCACCAAGCTGAGCGAGTTGCTCAAGAGGCAACGATTGCCGAGAAACCTTGCTGTTCGAATTGCGTTGGAAACAGCACAGGCAATGGCTCGTCTGAATTCTGCGGGGATCGTCCGTCGCGAACTCTCACCGCAGAGCATCTTAATCGAAGAAGAATCCGAGCGAACCGTATTGACCGAGTTTGAACTCGCAAAGTTGTTGGATGGGAGTCAGACGGTTTCCAACGACGATTGGCCGATTGATCCTTATCGTGCGCCGGAAGCCAGTTCTGAGGATGTCGATCAACGGGCGGACATTTTTTCCTGGGGGCGTGTGACTCTGCATCTCTTGCTGGGCACGCTTCCGGACGAAGGGACGGAACGTGATGCCTTGCGAACTGCGAAACTACCTAAGAACGTCGAGCATGTCCTGCTGAAGTCACTGTCGGTGTCGCGTCGTTCGCGGCCCACTCAGTTTGAGGATGTGGTTGTGGTATTTAACGAGTGGAAAGGTTCGGCATGAGTGACGGATTTGATGGAGGACGACCGGCCCGCGTTTCACGCATGAAGGCCACACCCAGCGAACCGTGGCTGAGTGTGCATGCGGTTGCGGAATACACCTTCTGTCCGCGTGCGGGACTGCTTGCTTATGAAAACAAACGCGCTGATCCCGACGATACGCCGCCCGCGTTCGATACACTCCCACGCTTTGAAATCCAGGCGATTGAAGCCGAACTCGCGAGGAACTATCAGCGGCTGATGCGCTGGCTGTGGTCCGTACTCGTGATCGCCGCCAGCAGTCCGATTGCGGTTTACCTGCGACAGTATTGGTATCTGGTGTTGGCTGGCGTGGCGCTGGTGTATCTCACGCATCAAAGCCTCAGCGTATTGATGGTGCTCCAGGAATTGTTGCGTCGCCGCAAGACTCTGTTGGACGGTCGTTGCGAAGAACCCGACCCCTATTCGGAGATCATGCAGCCGACAAACTGGTTCGGCCTGCTGAATCTCGGGTTTGAGTCCCGCGACGTTAAAGATGCGTTGCGCGACAACGATTGGAATCTGGAAGGGAAGCCTTGGCGAATTCTGCAAAAAGGCTCGTTATGCATCCCGGTCTTTCGGACCCGCTCTTCACAGGAAGCTCCTCGGGAACCGCAGATCGTCAAAATCATGGCCTACTGTCGATTAAGCAGCGTGGTGTTTGGTTCCGAATGTCCATACGGGATCATTCTGACCGGAGAAGACTATTCCGGTTTTGTTGTGCCGAACTGTGAGCGATTCCGGACAGACTTTCACAACAGTCTGGTTTCCCTGCGACATTTGGCTCAGGCTGCGGAACATCGCAACGAGTCAACCGTCACCTATGACTCCCGGAAATGCAGTCGCTGTCCGCTGGGCCAACCACGTTCCGCCCTGCTCGGTCAACGCATCGTGCGTTTCGGAGCGCCATTGCCGCCATTCAAGAACGATGACGGGCAGCACTCGGATTGCGGCGACCGATTCGAATGGGAACCGCCCTATCGTCAATCGTTCGGTCAAGACAATTAGCGATTGTCGAGCCAATCACAGACTTTCATCATCAACCGAGTCCACAGGGAAACGGGTTCTGGTCGCTGAATCAGATTCACAACCGAGTCCCATTCTGCGAGCCAGTCGATACCATTGCTGTGACGTTGCTCCGGATCGATGCTGAGGGCCCGGGACAAAAGTGCGTCGATGGCGAGCCAGACATTTCGTTCCAATTTCTGCTGCTCTCGACTGAGCTGGCTGCATGGCACATACAGTGAGTCCTGCTGACCGACATACTTTGACAAACCGGCACGTCCACCGAGTCCGTCATACGGGAGTTGCAATGCCAACACTTCAAAGCAAACGACCGCCAGCGAGAAATAGTCCGCGCGAAAGTTGACGCCAGGGGCGTCATTCATGATTTCGGGGGCGGCGTAGAGGTCGCTACGACCATCGCCCGTGTGACGAGCGTGGCTGCGTTCCATACCCCATGCACTCCCGAAATCGATCAGAGTCAGTTTCCGGGTCGTGTGTGAGAGAATGATATTGGCGGGTTTGATATCGGCGTGGATCACGCCGCAGTGACGATGAATGTGATGCAACGCATGAGCGAGTTGACGAAACAGTCGCATCGCTTCAGGCGCTCCCAGCCGCTGTCGCGTCGATTCCCGCATCGCTCGAATCCACCACCGCAGATCCCGGCCTTCAATCCACGTTTCCACCGACACGATTTCATCGCGCTGGCGGTGGAATTCGACGATCTGTGGTAGCTCGGGGTTGTGCTGCGACAATCGCTGGAGCACGCCCACGCGCTGCCAGGAGTCTCCAACATGTGGCATGAACTGCACAATTCGCAAAGCACCATTCGGACCGGCGATGGGATCGTATGCCAGAAACCGGCGACGGGGGCCGGACGAGAGTTGGCGAGTGAGCAGGAATTCTTTCCGTCCCAGCACGGCGCGATCGACCACGTCGTATCGCTGTCGTTTGAAGTAAAAATGGTCCCGTGCCAAGTTCCCGCGCCCTCGCTATCGAGTCAGGTTTGATAGCTCTCAAGGTATCAAAGTGGCAACGTGTCCGCATGACAATACGGTAGGTCAACACGTGCCAGTCGGTATTATGCTGTTTCAAAGGGATTTGTGGAGATTCGGCGGCAAGTCGGTCGGCACTTGAGGAACTCAGTTGTCGTGCCTGCCGAGATGCCAGTCGTCAACCTCCCCACTGACTAGCGGCGAACCGCAGGTGAGCCGCAACTGGCCGCAGCGTCCAGCGGAGGCCGAAGAGTCCGCAGCCTGCCCCAGCAGGCTCGGACTCAGGGCGAGCGGCCCAGCGAGCCCTAGGGCGTCCAGCCCGCCGCAGGCTGGCCCCCGCCAGTCTGCGGAATGGCCCGTTCAGGGCCGGCGCAGCGTTCAGCGGAGCCGCCGCCATTCCTTCGTCGGAGTGGGTGAGGACTACAGCAGACTCACGCGGTTGTCGATTCGCAATCGGACTTCTTCGAGGGCTTCAACCAGTGCCGCTTCGATTTCGTGGTAGGTTCCTTTACGGGATGACTTGGCCACAATCTGCCAGCCGTTCTCAGCAATGAAAGTCTGCCGCGCTCCACGCGCCGTCGGTTGAGCCTTACCCGTTCGCTGACGAACAACGCGTGACGCCTGCTCGACTGTCAGCGGTTGGCTGACGTGCTTTACCTGTGCCAACTGCGGTTCGGGGAGTTTGGAAAGTTCGTAACCGGCACGCGGCGAGAGTTCGCCCTCATCAACTCGGACTCGCATCTCGTGCGGGAGCTTGAGCAACGCCAGTGCCCGTGAGACGCGGGTGGGACTGATATTGAGTGC
>CAYLYE010000159.1:0-15268 GCA_964387325.1 uncultured Planctomycetaceae bacterium | reverse complement strand
GGTCGTAATTTTTCGTCCGCTGTTCGAGTACTTCCTCGGGGTGTGTCGAGGGCGAGTGCGCGTGGCGGCTGGATTGACGACGGCGATTGTGTTGTTAATCGTGTTGCTCCCCACGATTTGGGTTGGTTATCGCGCGGCGCGCGAGACGCTCAAGCTGACGCATGAACTCACGTCCGATAAAGTGACGGCGCAAGTGGACAGCATGCTGCAAGGCATTGAATCGAAGATGCCCAAGAGGTTGCGTCCCGACGATGGGCTGCATTTGGTCGTCGACTTCGATTACAAACGCTTGTTGCAAGAACGTTGGCAATCGCTTGCCGGACAGGCGGCGCAGATCATCGGCTCGGTCGTGCAAATGCTGGTCATGCTCACGATTATGGCCATCTCGTTATATTATTTTCTGGCCGATGGGCCGGAATTGCTCCGCACGTTTAGCGCGCTGTTTCCCATGAAAGAACAGTACAAGCAGCAACTATTGCGAGAGTTTGGCAATTTGACCCGCGCGGTGATTCTGGCGATGGTGGCGGCGGCGCTTGGGCAAGGCTTGTTGGCCGGGGTGGGTTATTATTTTGCCGACCTCGACAATGTGTTCCTGCTAGTGGTACTTACGAGTGTATTTGCGATGGTGCCGTTCGTCGGTTCGACGTTGGTGTGGGTGCCGTGCGTACTGTGGTTGTATTTTAGTGCCGAGCGTACCGGTGCAGCGATTGGGCTGGGCCTGTACTGCATCGTAGTCGTGTCGATGGCCGACAACATCGTCAAGCCGATGGTGTTGCATGGCCGGTCCAATTTGCATCCGCTGCTCGCGCTATTGAGCGTGCTCGGCGGCGCGCAGGCCTTGGGACCGATCGGTATCTTGTTGGGCCCGATGATCGTGGCCTTTTTCCAAACATTGTTGGTCATGTTGAAAAACGAATTGGCGATACCCGAAAGCCGACCGGCACAAGAACTGCCGTTGGTCAGCGGATAACAAACGCTCAAGGATTGAGAACTCGCCGCACAGGGGAGGGAGACCCAGAGATGATCGGTGTCACACTACTGCTGGCCACGTCGGCCTTGGGAATCGACTACGGATGGGAACCCGTCGCCGGCGGCGGGATCCGCTACATCATTCGCATCGAGCCCGAGCGGCTTGAATCTCTCAAGGATGGTTACGACATCTCGAGCGATTTGCCGCCGAACATTCAAGTGATGCGCAGCTACCGGATCACGAGTGAAGAAGGGCCGTTGCCTCATCAGGGCGAAGTCCCCCCGATCCGACTTGCTGCCAATACGGCTCCTTATGGTGCGCCTAACAACGTGACCCCGGCGACCACGGGCTGGAACGGTCAAGCGGCCTACGGCACCACGCCCGGCTATGGAACGACTCCCAATTACGGGACAACCCCCTATGGAACGTCGACGACTCCGTACGGCAACACGCCGCCCCCCGCCTATAGCGCGACGAGTGCTTATCCCGGTTTGACGAACCCCAACGTCGGGACGGTACCGTACTCGGGTAGCCCACTCGGTACGACGTCGAATGGTTACAACTCCGGATACCCTGGACCGGTTGATCCTCGCGCGGCTTACGTGGCCTGGAACAACCAACCGAATGGAGCACCGTATCGCAACGACTATCAACACCCCCAAGCGACGGGGTCGTTCACGAATCGCGATCCGAACTATCAGGGCGAGCCCCGCAACACGGGGCCGACCTTGCGTGCCGATGGAGTGACAGCGACCACCCAAGGACCATTTAGCCTCGCTCCCATGCCCCTCACGGCTCTGCTGTTGGCCTTGTTCGCCTCGCTCGGGGCCAATGGCTATCAGGCGCTAAGCATGTGGGACCTACGCAATCGGTTTCGCTCGATGATGCGGCAGATGCGACATGGGATGACCGATCTAGATTAACTCGCCGACAAGGCTCGACGCACGATCCCCCTTCTTGCGGGGGAATCTCAATCGCTACGACCGTCATTTTCGGTCATTTTGAGCGCATTTCTCGCATTCTATGAAGCCCTGATTAAGCTGAGGGGATGGGTCGACTCTGCGTTCTTTGGCGAGGTTCCTCGCTTGAGTTGACTCGCTGACCGCGTTACCAATTCAGCCGGGGATGCACGCCGTGAAGTTCCGAAACTGGCTCTCATCGTTGACCTCGTGGAATCAAAAACGACATTCGACCGCAACGGCCAAGCTGGCCGGTCGTCGGTCGTTGCGTTTCGAACCGCTTGAGTCGCGGCATATGCTCACGGTCTCGTTCGAGAGCTTTCCGCTCGGCACGTCGTTGCAGATGTTCAACGGCAAAGACTTGCTCATACCGATCAGCACTACCGACACAACCAATGGCGTCGACTCGTATTCGGTCACGAGCAACTCGAACAGCGGGCTGTTCCAAACTTCGATCATCGCCAGTGGCACGACCCTTTGGAAACTCAACGTCAGTGGCACCGACTCGAGCAACAATGCTTTCAGCGGAGACTTAGTCTTCCGCTTGTTCGACAGCGAGACGCCCTTGACGGTGCAGCGGATCAAAACACTCACGAACGAAGGTTTCTACAACGGCAAACGCTTTCCGCGCATTTTAGACAACTTCGTCGCGCAGACCGGATCGCCCAACAACACCCTGTCGGGATCGAGTGGCAAAGGGAGCTTCAACGATGAGTTTAATGCCAATTTGACCTTTACGAGCCCCGGCCTACTGGCGCTCGCCAACTCGGGCGACGACACAAACGACTCGCAGTTCTTCATCACCGATATCGACGTGCCGCTTGCCAGCATGCCGACGTTTCTCGATTTTAATCACTCGATCTTCGGCCAGTTGGTCAGCGGCTTCGACACGTTCAACAAGGTGATGACGACTCCCGCGACCTCTAGCCCGTTTATCTCGGGCGAGAACTCTGGTCCTGTTAACCCGGTGACGATCAACTCGGCCTCGATCATCACGAGCAGCAACACGGCGATCTTGCGCGTTCATCCGACCAACGCCAATACGACCAGCGGCTCGGCACAGATCAAGGTCACGGCAACCAGCGGTGGTGACAGTTCGACGGCCGTGCAAACCTATAACGTCTCGCTGACGGCTGACAACGTGAATGACCAGCCTTTCTTGGGGTCAATTCCCGCGACGGTGACGACGAACCAAAACACGGCTGTGACCGTCAATTTGAACCCGACCGACTTGGAGAATAACGCACTGTCGTTCAGCCTGATCGACGTGGCGACCAACGCAGCGCCGTCGAACATCTCGGTCTCGTTCACCAATGGTCAAATGATCCTCACGCCGGCGGCAAGTTTCGCCGGCTCGAAGTCGCTACGCGTCACGGTTCAGGAAACAGCCAATTCTGCGAAAAGTGACTCGCAGGCCTTCACGCTGGTCGTCAATCCCACGGTCCGGTTGACTTCGTCCGTCACGCAGTTCAGCGAGGCCAGCGGCTCGGCGACGATCACCGCAACGATCGACGCGACCCAATCGCAGGCGATCACGGTCAGCTTGAATCGGACCCCGACACCGGGGACCGACTACAGCGCCTCGGCGGCTTCGATCACGATCGCGGCCGGTAGCACCCAGGGGACCATCACCCTCACCGGCATTGACGACAACATCAGCGAAGGAACCGAGAACATCACCGTCGCGATTAGCTCCGTGAGCGGCGGTCTCTCGGCCAACTCGTCGGTCTCGAGTGTCTCGCTGGGAATCCTCGACAATGATCCGATACCGGGGGTATCGCTGAGTGTCAGTCCCACGTCGATCTCCGAGTCTGGCGGCACAACGACCATCGTCGCCACCGCGGATCGTCCGTCGTCGAACCCGATGGTCATCACGTTGAGCTACGCGGGATCGGCCGTCCGCGGCACAGACTTCACCGCGCCAGCGACGATTACGATCCCGGCCAATGCCACCACGGCCTCGGTCACGCTCAGCGCACTGCAAGACTCGATCGACGAGTCGACCGAATCGGTGACGATCGGCATACAATCGCTCACGAACGGTCAATTGGGCGCGACGCCCACGCAAACCGTGAGCATCACGAATGTCACGCCGGTCCCGACCGCCCCGACCAGCGTGAAACTCTCGGCGTCGAGTAATAACAGCTCGTCGGCCAGCGATAGTTACACGACCGCCCCAAGACCGATGATCCAAGCCAGCAGCACGCCGGGCCAAACGTTGCAGATCCTCGTCAATGGCCAAGCGGCCGGCACGATGACCGACACCGGCAGCTCAGGCAATTATAGCGGTCAGATCAACCAGGGCATGCTCCGAGTAGGCAACAATTCGATTGCCACGAGCATTGTCGGCACAGCCAACAGCACTTCGTCCCCCTTCACGCTGCAGTACGCACCGTCCTACAACAGTGGCTACGTGGTACCGGGTGACGTGCAAGCCGGGAACTCGATCACATTCTCACTCGATGCCAAATATGCATCGTACCAGAGCGAGCTCGGCTACTACGTTGCCGACGACAGTACGGGGAGCTTGAGCGGCGTCGCGCCTGGCAGCGCCGCGTATGCCCAAGCCGTCATGAATAGCGCGTCGCGACACACGATCTTCAGTCCCACGACCGCTGCGGGTACCGACTTTACCGTGACGCTCATCGGTGGCCAAACGCTGGGCTTCTACCTGATCCCGAACGCCACCAGCGCGGCGTTTCTCGCTGCCAACCCGACCAATAAGCTGCCGGGCTTTGCCAGCGCGTTCAAGCCCGTGGCCTTCTTTAGCTTTGATGCCGCAAATCCAGACAAATTCAAGCATATGCTGACCCAAGCCGACCCACTTACGGGCGTGGTCGAGTACCGCTGGGAAGACCTGCTCGGCGGTGGTGATCGCGATTACAACGATATCGTGCTGCGTGTTCGACCGAGCAGCTCGACGATCAGTGGCGAGACGATTCGCCCCGCGGGCGGCACGACCGCCAGTGTTTCGACCACCTTCACGTTGTCGGCCCCGAGCGTGAGCAGCGCGGCAGCAACGCAACCAACGTTCACGAAGCTCGCCGGCGAATTCGGCGTCATCAAAGTGAGCGACCCTCAAGGGACCGTCAACGGTTTGCGACCTGGCGATGTGGGGTGGCTCGCGGCGGCACTTGCTACGCGACAAGCGATTTTCGATGCCGGCGCGACGGTCGGCACGAACAAGTCACTGAACTTGACCGGCGGACAAGAGCTGGCCTTCTACCAAATTTCGCAAGGCTCGGCGACCAGCCTGCTTAGTACGAACCCAACCAACTCGGCGACCGACGCCGCATTTGCCCTGTTCAGCTTCGCCAGCGCGAACCCCGACCAGACCGACCACTATCGCTGGTACGCGCCCGAGGGGGTTGACCAAGGCACGCCCAGCAGCAGCGATCCACTTCGTCTGCACGTGATGGACGAACTGTTCGGCTCGAGCAGCGACTTTGACAGCTTCATCGTGTCGATCAAGTAGCCTGTCGCGGACACATCGGCCGAACTATCGTCGCGCGACCTGGCTGCGGGCCACGTTCTTCGCGGCCTCCAAGGCATTGTCGATCGTTGCGGGGAGCTTGGTAGCCGTGTTCACCGTCTGCTCGACTGGCTTCGCCACCTCTTGCACCACCACATCGGGCTGCACGCCCACCTGGCTGTAAGGATGCCCATTGGGCGAGTAGAACTTGGCAGTCGTCAGTCGCAAACCGGCGCTCAACTGATTCAGGGGGAAAATCCCCTGCACCGAGCCCTTGCCGTAGCTGCGTGTGCCGACGATCGTGCCGCGATGGTGATCGCGAACCGCGCCGGCAAAAATCTCGCTCGCGCTCGCGCTGTCGCCGTCGATGAGCACCACCAGCGGTACACGCCAAGTGCCATTGGCATGCGCCTGGTAGTTGTAATCCTCGTGCGGGCTCCGGCCACGCGTCGAGACAATCACGCCCCGCTCGACAAATTTGTCGACCAAGTCGACGCTCGCGGTGAGCAAGCCGCCCGGGTTGCCTCGCAAATCGACAATCAGGCTTTTCATGCCGTCGCGATGCAACCGCCACAGGGCACTGTCGACGTCGCGCGACGTGGTCTTCTGAAAGCAGGTGATCCGCAGGTAGGCTACTCCCGAGGCGGAGTCGACGATTTTAATCTGATCGACGCTGGGGACCTCGATTTGCTCGCGGCGTACACGCACCGCGCGGGGCTGAAAGCCCGGCGCGAGAATTGTCACGTCGACCCACGTCCCTTCGCGCCCTTGGAGCATGTTGGCCGCTTGATCGGTCGAGAGTTCCTGGGTCGAACGACCGTCGACGGCGACGATCCGGTCGCCGGGGCGAATGCTACTCCGCTCGGCCGGGCTGCCAGCAATCACCTTGACGATCAGCAGGCTCCCTTCGCTGGCCTTGAGCTCAACGCCCAACCCGACAAAGTTGCCTTCAATTTGTGAATAGACTTCGTTCAATTGACCGGCGGTCAGGTAGGTCGAGTAGGGATCGAGCGCGTTGGTCGCGCCGCACACGAATTCCATGACGACGACCGGCTCATTCAGTCCGAGCGACTCTTTACTCAATCGGGCGACGAGCGCCGCCCCTTCGGCGGCCGCCTGACGCTGTTCCCAGCGCGCTTTGGTCGCAAAGTCTTCGAGCTGCGGACGCAACTCTCGTAAGAAGTGCTCGATCTTCGCCGCCGCGACCCCGCTCAGATGACGTTCGACGAATACCGGATCGGTCAGCGCCGACTCGACCGCCAAGGTGCCGTGGTCGAACAGGTTCCGCCAATTCGGCGAATGCACGTAATGCGATTGAATCTTCAAGAGCACTTCGCTGTACAGATCCAGGCACTCGCGGCTGGACAGCTTGGCAAGCGAGTCGCGAAACGACGCGTCGTTATAGCGTCGGCCCAGATCGTAATGCATCCGGGAGTGTGTAAATCGCTGCGAGATCAGCTTGTCTTCGGGCCAAGTGCGGAGCGCGTCTTCGTAGAGCGTCAGCGCTTCGCCCCAGCGACGCTCGATCTCGAGCTGCTGGCCGCGTTGAATAAGACTTTGAACTTCGCTCGATATTGCGGGGGGCGACACCAAGTTCGGTGTGGCCGTGAAGCGTAGCTGTGCCTCGACCGTCGTCGTTGCCACGACGAGCCACAAGAGCACAAGCATCCGCACCACCGCCTGAGCAGCGGAAACTCCAACACGCATGAAACACGCACCTCGGGTAACTCGGCTTCCGACGCCGCTCTCATTACCTGCGTGTGGCCCGGCGAGCCGGCCAGCAGCAAGTAACGTGTTCGGTCCGTCAGAGAGCCCAAGGAATCTGGATGTAGGGGAGCCGCATCCATGCGTGAACTCACCTCGGCCGGGTCAAGCCAAGATGAGCCTTGAAAAACATAGGTCACGATTACGAGCCGGTCAAAAAATTCTCCGACCCTTTTTGACCTTTTTCGCGCTCTGGTACCACTACGCACGGCAAGAGCGCCAAGTTCATAAAATCGCACATATTCGTTACACAAAAACGAACATGCCGACCCTGACCGGCGTAGTAAGATTGACGCGAGTAACGACCGTAACGACCCCCGATCAGGCCGGTCGGCTACTTCTTCTGCTCGATCCGGTACAGGTGCTTGTCGGTCCGCAGATAGATAGCCCCATCGGCGAACGAGAGCGAGGAGAGCGTGCGCCCCTCCAACTCGTTGACCGCCAGCTCCTTGTATTCTTTGCCAGGAGCAAACACGAACGTCTTTCCGTTCTCGTCGTTAATATAGATGCGGTTGTCGGCCAATGTGAGCGAGGCCGAGTAGTTTCCGCCCAATCGTTGCTGCCAGACTTTTTCACCCGTCTTGGCATCCAAGCACTGCGCAATGCCTTGGTCGCTCACGATATACAGCTCGTCTCCGACCAGCAGCGGCGAAGGGTTCAGCGGCGCGCCCTTGTCCAACTTCCACACGACATTCGTCTCTGTGACATCGCCTTGACCACCGAGTTTGACCGCGTACAGCAACGGACGATCGTAGCCCGTGCAGATGAAGGCCAAGCCGTGACCGACGACCGGCCGAGGCACGAGCGAATAACCCTCGTCGTAATGCACGCGCCAGAGTTCTTTGCCGGTCAGCGGCTCGTATCCGCCGACAAACCGTCCGCTGGTGCTGATGACTTGATCCTGACCGTTGACCGTGACCAAATAAGGCGTGGTGTAGGCCATCTTGCTGTTCGCGCGATCGGTCTTCCAACGCATCTCGCCCGTCTGCTTGTCGAGCGCGACGACATACTGCACGTCGGTGCCATCGCAACTCAGAATAAGTAAGTCCTTGTAGATAACCGGCGAGCCGCCGGGACCATGACGATGGTTGTACTTCAGTTGCGTCGTGCGCCACAGCAGTTTGCCATCCGTCGTGACGCACGCGGTGCCATGCGACCCGAAATGGACGTAAACGCGGTTCCCCTCGACAATCGGCGTCGGCGAAGCGTGGCTATTCTTCTTGTGGATCGTGCCAGGATTTTCTTTTTCAAACACCTCAATGTTATGGATCACCTTGCCGGTCGCGCGATCAAGACACAGCACGCGCAGCGACTTACCCTCCTCGGGCTTGGGGGGCGGCGCCTTGGCTTTGGCGTCCTTCGCCTTGTCTGCCGCCTTGGGATCGACGATCGCTGGCGGCGCGGGGATCGGCTTGCCGTTGTCGACCGCCGTGGTCAACCAAATCTGATTGCCAACAATCGCCGGCGACGACCAACCCAACCCTGGCAGCTCGACCTTCCAGGCGATGTTTTCTGTCTCGCTCCACTTCACGGGGTAACCACGATCGGTCACGTGACCATCGGCCGTGGGGCCACGGAACTGCGGCCAATCGGCAGCCCACAACGGGGCACTAACAAGCAGCAAGCAAGCGATCAGCGCGCGGCACAGCATAGTGGACAACCCGTGCAGGAGAGGGTGAGGGTGGGGGGCAGGCAGGCTTCGGTCATCTATCGTCGTTGACCGGCGCCGTGAATGCAAGAGGGGGCCGAGGCGGAGTAGGCAGTAGGCAGAGGGCAGTAGGCAGAGGGCAGAACAGAAAACCGAAAACTGAAAACTTGCCTTCAACCCGTTCCCTGATAATCTCATTCAAATTCACACACCCCCGCTGGATACCCCCATGACCCGCTTTCAAGACGTCCCACGCCCGACCGGACTGGCCGACGAACCCGTGAACAAAGCGACGACGGTCACGTTCACCGAAGGGCCGGCGGTCGATGCCGACGGGACCCTCTACTTCTCCGATATCGAAGGCAATCGCATCCTCAAGCTCACGCCCGACGGCACGCGCAGCGTGTTCCGCGAGCCGAGCGGTCGTACCAACGGTCAGGCCTTCGATCAGCAGGGGCGACTCTATCATTGCGAGGGCTCCGAGATGGGCCCGGGCGGCGGTCGGCGCGTGACCCGTACCACGCTCTCGACCGGCCAATACGAAGTGCTCACCGAACGATTCGAGGGCGCACGTTACAATTCGCCCAACGATATCTGCGTCGACGGCCAAGGGCGCGTCTACTTCACCGATCCGTGCTACGGCGACCGCTCGATCATGGAGATGAGCATCGAAGGGGTCTACCGCATCGACCTCGACGGTCGCGTGAGTCGCATCTTGGAGCAGCCGGTCATAGAGCGTCCCAACGGCATCGCGGTCACTCAGGACTCGAAGCGGATGTATCTCGTCGATAGCTGCCCGATCGTCGGCGGCCATCGCAAGATCTGGTCATTCGACCTCGACGCGGCCGGCAATCCGTCGAATCAGCAAGTCGTGTTCGACTTCGCGCCGGGTCGCGGCGGCGACGGCATGCGGCTCGATATGCAGGGCAACCTCTACGTCGCGGCCGGGGTCAACACGCCCCGCGGCCCGCACGAGTCGCCCGACGTCACCACGGGCATATATGTCATCTCGCCACAGGGCAAGTTGCTCGGCCGCATTCCGATCAGCGAAGACGTGATCACGAACCTGGCCTTCGGCGGCGTCGACGGTCGCACGCTCTATGTAACCGCCGGCAAGACCATCTTCACCACGCGCGTTGCCATTCCCGGCCAAGTCGCCTGGCCGAAGTGGCATGGCTAATATGTGTTTGTCAGGTTCTCATCGGGCGATGTAAGATAAGTAACGAGCAGGATGATCGAAATGAGAGAATTGGTATGACCTACACCTTTCCGCCAGATCTGCAAAAACTGGTTGAGGCTCAATTAGCAAGCGGTCGTTACGTCGGCGAGGATGATGTGCTTCGCGATGCCATGCGAGCATTATCCGACGAACACGACGATCTTGATGCGGTTCGCGCAGCGATTTCACAGTGGCGTGCTGGCGACGCGGGGGTTCCTGTCGATGAGGCCTTTGCTCTCATACGCACGACGGTCGAGTCGTCGAGGTCAACTTGACCTATCTGGTCGTATTGCAGCGGCTGGCAGTTGATGACTTGATGGCGGCCTATCGGTACGCTTATGAGCGTGCGCCAATTCAGTCAACTGATTGGTTAGAACGATTTCAAGCGTCGATCAGTTCATTGAGCAATCATCCACAGCGCTGTGCGTTGGCGCGAGAAAACGGCAAAGTCGACGCCGAGATCCGCGAGTTTCATTTCGGACACAAGCCGTATGTTTTTCGCGTATTGTTTTCGGTCGACGGCAAAACTGTTCGCGTCTTGCGCATTCGCCGAGCACAGCAGCGATATTTGTCTCAAACTGAAGCGGAGCAAGCCCTGCGCGATCAGGGAGTATGATGAGACTGGCCTACTTTCCGCATCGGCCTCACTCTCGTCTCCAGTCTCGCTCAATACGCTCGCGGATTCGTGCGGCCTTGCACGCGAATCGGTAGACCTTGAATGCGAAGGAAACCCTCGGCGTCGGTCTGGTTGTACGACCCGCCCCCTTCCATGCTGGCGATCGCCTCGTCGTACAGGCTCTTCGGGCTCTTCCGGCTCGCGACGCTGATGTTCCCCTTGTACAAATGCAGGATCACTTCGCCGGTGACCGGCTTCTGGGCCTCGCGAATGAAGGCCAGCAAGGCGTCGAACTTCGGGTGATACCAGAAGCCGTAATAGACCATCTCGGCCACTTCAGGGGCCATGCGATCGCGTAAGTGCATCAGATCGCGATCGAGCGTGAGCTGCTCGATGTAACGGTGTGCATCGTAGAGCAGCGTCATGCCCGGGGCCTCATAGACCCCGCGGCTCTTCATGCCCACAAACCGGCCTTCGACCATGTCGATGCGTCCGACGCCGTTACGGCCACCGATCTTGTTCAATTCCTTGACCATCGACAAGGCGCTGAGCCGAGCGCCATTCACGCTTACCGGTACGCCACTCTCGAAGCCGATCGTCACCGCCTCGACCTTGTCGGGGGCCTGCTTGGGAGAAACCGTCATGCCGAACTCGACCAAGTCGACGCCGCAGACGTCGAGCGCTTCGAGCTTGCCCGCCTCGTAGCTGATGTGCAGGCAGTTCTCGTCGCTCGAATACGGCTTCGAGACCGACGCCTTGACAGGAATCTTCCGCTGATCGCAATAGGCGATCAACTCGGTCCGGCCCGGGAACAGTTGACGGAACTTTTCGATCCGCCAGGGGGCAATGATCTTGACCGACGGGTTGAGCGCCTCGGCCGCGAGTTGGAAGCGGCACTGATCGTTCCCCTTGCCGGTGGCGCCGTGAGCATATGCGTCCGCCCCGACTTCGCGAGCCACTTGCAGGCAGACCTTCGAGATCAACGGCCGCGCGATCGAAGTGCCGAGCAGATACACCGCTTCGTACTTGGCCTGCCATTGCAGCACGGGAAATGCGAAGTCGCGGCAAAGTTCTTCCTGCACATCGACGATCCGCGCGCTCTTTGCGCCGCAGGTGTGGGCCTTTTTCAGAATCGCCTCGCGGTCTTCGCACGGCTGTCCGAGGTCCACGTACACGCAATGTACGTCGTACCCTTCATCTTGCAACCAACCGAGAATGACCGAGGTATCGAGACCACCAGAGTACGCGAGCACACACGAGGGCATGGCACTTCCGCAGGCAAAAAAGGAGCATAATCGAGTCCACGAACGAAGCGTTTAATGTACTCGCCGCGCCCCTGTCGGTCTATGCCCCGCCGTACTACAGCAGTACGCCTCAGAACGATCGTCATCCCATTGGCACTCACCCCTCAGGGTACTCACACTCAGAATCGTGCTGTTCGAGAATCGGCCCGACTTTGAAACCTTCGACAAGAGAACAGAACGCAGCGGTCGTCGATCATGATTTACACTCATTTTCCGGCCCTGATGTTCTCCAGGCTTCTCGGGCTACCGCGAACTTGAACCGTCGCGCTCGGCTACCTACACTGGCGTGCAACGCATTTCGCGTCATTTATCGTCGCCGCTTGGGCCTCGGATCGCTCATGAAGTTGATTCATCTTTTTTCCGGCTGGTTGTTTCTCTCGCTCACTTTTTGCACCACCGCAACTTGGGCTCAGGCTGATCGCTTCGGCGGTCACATCAAAAATACCGAGCCGCTTTCGGCTCAAGAACAGCTCAAAACGTTTCACCTGCCAGCGGGCTTCGAGATCCAACTTGTCGCGGACGAGCCCGAGGTGCGCAAGCCCATCAACATCACGTTCGACCCTCAAGGCCGACTCTACGCGACGCAGTCGACCGAGTACCCCTACCCAAATTTCGATCCGACGACATCGAAAGATTGCGTGAGTCGTTATGAGATCGACTCGAAATCCGGCCGCGCGAAGAGTGCCAAGCAGGTCGTCAACGGTTTGGCGATTCCGATCGGTATCACGCCGATCCCCGTCACGTCGACGCAAAACGATCTGCTCGTGTTTAGCATTCCGAACCTGTATCGCTGGCGCGACACCGATGGCGATGGCGTGTATGACGAGAAGCAGGCGATCCTCACCGGTTTTGGACAAAAAGACACGCACGGCTTGGTGAACGGCCTGACCTATTGGATCGACGGTTGGGTCTATGCCTGTCACGGCTTCTCGAACGAGTCGGATGTGACCGGCACCGACGGCTCGAAGATCAAAATGCAGTCGGGGAACACGTTCCGCTTTAAGCCCGATGGGTCCAAGCTCGAACAGTTCACCTGGGGACAGGTCAACCCCTTCGGCATGGCCTTCGATCCCTACGGAAACATTTTCACGGCCGACTGCCACACGCTGCCGGCGTATCAAATTCTGCGCGGGGCATATTACCCGAGCTTCGGCAAGCCTCACGACGGGCTCGGCTACGGGCCCGCGATGATGAAGCATCAGCACGGTTCTACCGGCATCTCGGGCATCGTGTATTACGAAGCCGATCAGTTTCCGAGTGAGTATCGCGGCTCGCTATTCATTGGCAACCCGATCACGGCTCGGGTCAATCACGATAAGCTCAAGTGGCACGGCAGTACGCCCGAGGCGATCGAGCAACCCGATTTTATTGTGTGCGACGACCCTTGGTTTCGCCCGGTTGATTTAAAGCTCGGCCCGGACGGTGCTCTGTACATCGCCGATTTTTACAACCGGATCATCGGCCACTACGAGGTGCCGCTCGATCACCCGCAACGTGACCGCGAGCGCGGTCGTATCTGGCGCGTCGTTTATAAGGGAGATGGGGCCAAGCCCGCGGAGATTGTGCATGTTAGCCCCGACTTGAACCGGAATCACAATCTCGATTCGGTCCTATCAAAAACACAGCGCATGAAAATGCTGGCCGAACAATCGGTGAAAGAGTGGGATCAAGAGACCTATGAGATCGTTCGAACAGCACTGTCCAATTCGTCAGCGTTTGTTGTTCGCTCCGCAGCCGATGCACTTGGGCAACACCCCTTGAAGGAGAATCTCGCACCGCTGCTCGCCGCCTGGAGCCGAACTCCGGCCGAAGATACACACTTGATCCACACGATTCGCATGGCACTGCGCGATCATCTACTTGTTGAAGGAATGTATGCCTCATTGGCTGATACGATTAAGAAGAATGCCGATCTCGAACGACGAGCAGCCGATATCAGTCTGGGTGTCCGGACGCCAAAGGCCGCTCAATTCTTGCTCGACTATCTACAGCAAACCGAGAAGCCGCTGCTCGACGTACCGGCGGCGGTCGAACATGTGGTGCGGTACGTGACGAACGAGAAAATGCCTGATTTGTGGGGCGTTTTCGCGGCGATTCCGTCTCGTGCCGGAGTCGATGCGGGACTCGTGCTCCGGGCCGCGCATCGTGGTTTGCAAGCCCGCGGAGAGGCGGTTCCCCAACCGCTCGTTGAGTGGACCGAGAAAACCGCCGCGGCGGATTTGAAGTCCAGGAATGTCGATCAAGTGAAGGCCGGCTTGGAACTGGTCCGCGATCTGAAGTGGAAACCGCAACAGTCGCGGGTCACCGAGTTTGTCGCGGCCAATTCACCGTTTGCGAACTTGCGCGTCACGGCGGTCGAAGCCCTCGTGGCCTGCGATGGTGTCGGATCGCTCGACACGCTCGCTCGACTGTTGTCGGTCGAGGAACAGGACGCCGCCGTCCGCGCGAAGGCCTTGCAATCGCTCGGCGGGATCAATCACGATCGAGCCCGTGATTTGCTGCTGCAACAGTTGCTTGCGGCTCCCGAGAAGATACAACTCAACATTGCCAACGCACTACTGGGAACTCCGCAAGGAAGCGACTTGCTGCTCAAGTCGATCGAGGCGGGCAAAGCAGCCAGTTGGCTCCTGACCGACGCGAACATCGTCCGTCGACTGCGAGGAGCCAAGCTACCGGAAGGGGATGCTCGGATCGACAAGCTACTCGCGTCGATGCCCAAACGCGACGACCGTTTGGCGACTGCGATCGAGTCGCGTCGCAAAGGTTGGTCGGCCGCGACGGGAGATTTTGCGCTCGGGCTAGCCGTGTTCAAGAAAACCTGCGCCGCATGTCACAAGGTCGGCGGTGAAGGGAACAAGATCGGACCAGAACTCGACGGGATCGGTCTGCGTGGCGTTGATCGCGTGCTGGAAGACGTACTCGATCCGAATCGAGTGGTCGATCAAGCGTTCCGGGCTACTCAGATCGTTACGAAGGACGGTCGCATACTGCTCGGGCTCGTCTTACGCCGCGAAGGCGAGGTGGTGGTGCTCGCCGATCAACAAGGCAAGGAGCAGCGAATCGCTCAAGCCGACATTGATGAGCAGGTGGCGTTACCAATGTCGCCGATGCCCGCCAATGTGGCCGAGCAAATGCCGGAGGCCGATTTTTATCATCTGTTGGCTTTTTTGTTGCGGCAGCAACAACGGCCTGCGGGAAAGTAACACCGCAATGAGAGCGGCGAGTTTCAGAGCATGCTCACGCAGACGTGAGCATGGCACGCGCACGATACAAAACAGCGACGCCGCCAGGATAACCCAGCGGCGTCGCGCAATAT
>CAYLYE010000158.1:0-15345 GCA_964387325.1 uncultured Planctomycetaceae bacterium | reverse complement strand
CCTTTAAGTAGTCGAACTCAGCGCGCACGAGCGCGAGGCGGGTTTGCGCCTTGGAACTGAGCTCGGTCTTCTCTGCCAAAGCCAATTGCTTTTCCATTCCTTGAATGAGCTCCACAGGATACAGAAAGGCGATGATCGACTCGGGACTGGAAAGGTGCTTATGACCGCGACCATACATGTCGTTAAAGGCCCAACCGTCCTCGCGCGTGGCCATGTAGCGGGCGTAGATTTCCAGCGAGTTGTAAAGCTGATCGTAGAACCCCATCATCGCTGGAGCTGCCTTGCCGAAGGCACCACTGACGTATTCAATGACGAGGTCCTTCGCCGTGTGCGCGCCAGGTCCATCGAACATTCGCCCCATGGTGTAATAGGTCGGTCCTTCCAGCCCAAAGGCGATGCCGCCATTGCCATCGCGCGCGATGGAGTGGACCTGGGCCGACATGAGTCGCTTCGTGGCCGTCTCGACATACAACGGCGTGCGCATCGGGAAGTACCGAGGCATCATGTTCGGGCACCAGTAGTAGAGATACGTCGCGAATCCTTGAGGCGCGCCAAAGTTCCGCCAAGCGGCCAGTTCGTGATCGCGCGTGCCACTCATTCCCAGCCGAACGTTGGGCGGGAACTGGTTGAAGGTCTTGGGTAACTTCTCGGTGATCGCATATACAGAAAGGGTGACCGTGCGATCAGGAAACGCTTTGTGAGCCCGTTCGGCCAGATTGCGATGAAGAATCCAGACCTTTTCGCTCCAGTCTGAGCCGGTGCCGTAAAGCTTGGTGCAGGCTTCACACTCACAGCCGCGAAAGCCGTCGGGCTGTCCCAGGTCGACGTTCTGGAAACCTTGCTTGAAATGCTTTGCGAGATCTTGGTAGAGCAGCTCCTGCACTTCTGGATTGGAAATGCAGAACTGAATTTGGGCTTCACTGCCGGTCATGGTTCGCTTACCACCGAGCAGTGCGAAGCGCTCAGGATGGGCGGCGAAGTCGGCTTCGGTCGAAGGGACCGCGCGGTGCCAAGTGTGCCCTCCAAAGGTGGCGTCGATCGTCGGAAAACGATTCTGAGCAAGATGATAAAAGCTGACCGTCGGCGGCCACGTGATGTCGTAGTCCAGCACGGGAGTTCTCTTCACGTCGAGATCCGGTGGCACCGCGACTCTCGCCGTGGGCAGATATTCAATCGTGGGCGTGGTAAGCAGATCCACTTTGGAGACGTTGCTCAGCGGGACAAAGCCACCCTGTTCAGGGAATAAAAACCGCGTGCCTACATACTGCTGCAGGAAGTCTGTCACGGCCTTAGCGGTGCCGATGCGGTCAAAGCCAGGCCTCTTGGTGCCGTTCGGACCTCGACCGGGTGCAGGCTCATCGCATCCGGCGATGATCAGGTCACGTCCTACCACTTTGTGGACGTAATTCCACCCTTTGCACTCGACTCCATGGCTGCGCGCGAAAGCCGTGGCGCCCAGGTAGATGGCCGGTTTGGCCTTGTCGCGGGCCGCTTCGGCCACCACGATCAGCTCTGTTCGATTGGCATTGAAAGCCGTTTGGAGCAAGCGCGCCACTTGCTGCATGTCGGCTGCGATGGCGGGCGTCGGGAAATTGTCACTCAGTACGATCTGGTAATCGCTCTGGCCCTTGTCAGCGATCACCAACAGCGATGAACTGAGTTTCTCCGCGATCATCTCGTTCAACGCCCGCAGCTTGTCGCTCCACACAGGAGCGATCTGCACCAGATCGGAGTTGTCGTAACGCTCCATGACCTTCTGGGCTTCCTGCGGCTTGCCCTGCTTAACGAGAATTGTCGCCTCGTTGATCGTGGCACTGATAGGCAGCCAACCGAACGACTTACCCGTACAGGCAAAGGCCTTGTCATAAGCCGCGAGCGCGAGCGTATCGTTGGCCAAGAGGCCGCTATACAGAGAACCCAATTCGTGCCAGCGTTCGCCACTTTTCGGTGTGCGTTCGACGGCAAGTTTGAGATCCCTCTCTGCATTCTCGCCGTCCTTGATCGCGACGTACGCTCTCCCGCGCAGAGCGGCTGCCTCGGCGGCTTTCTCGGGTACATTTTTCCAAGCCGCGATCTCCTCGTTCTTGAACTGCGCAATCAGATCGCTCCACTTGCGCTCCTTGGTCAACTCACGCATCGTGGCGAGTTTAGGTTCGACACTCGACTCAGCATCCGGATTGCCGGCATCGGCCGTGGCAAGCATGAGTGCGGCGAGGAAAAGCGTGAGCAATGGTTTCATGTGGTTGAGCATTGGATTGGAGTGGGCTGTGGTTGCGATTCAAGTCGCAAGCCAGTTCATAAAAGTGGTTCACGGCAAGAATTGCCTAAGGCGGGAGCAAATTCACCGTTGCGCGAACGTTGCACACGGGGCTGAATGATCATGTCATCACAGCTACGGTCCGTGATTGGTTCGTTGCCGCTTTGTGTTGGAGAACTACTTCTCAGGTTCCATCGTTACAGTACTAGCTACTGTCCTCTGGATGCACGGCACATACAAGTGTAGAATAAACATCGTTTTATCTTCATCATGTGCAGGTTGAACCTTCATTGCCGGCCGCCATCATGCCTCGACCGCCTGCCAAGAGCCGTGCTTATAAAGATCTGACATTTCAACAATTGCGCAGTTTTAGTGAGACGGCCCGCCTGGGGAGTCTGGCTGCCGCCGCCAAGTCGCTGGGGCTGACCCATCCGACGGTGCGTGAGCAGGTCATCGCGTTACAAGCCGAGTTTCAGGTGAAATTGATCGAACCGCATGGCCGCGGTTGCCACCTGACTGCCGAAGGGCGTCTACTCGCCGAAATGATTGCACCGATTGTCACTTCTACCACGGCCCTCAAGCGACGATTCGAAATCGCTCGTGGGACGGTGGAAGCTCGACTGGTTGTCGCCGGCACTCCGCGGATTTTTCAAGAAGACCTCCCGATGGCCGTCCAGGAATTGCTACGCGAACGGCCTGAGGTGCGATTGACGTTCCTCGAACTGCGCGACGGACAAGTGGCCCAGGCGGTCGAGTCGGGGGCCGCTGAGCTTGGACTCACCACGCAGCGCGTTTGCGATCCTCCGTTGCCCGGAATTACGTTTGAACCGGCCTATGAATTGGAAACGTTGTTAGTCACGTCGAAAAAGCATCCGCTCGTTCGTAAGCGTACGGTTTCCCCGGCCGACTTGCGAAGATATCCGCTCATATCGTCTCAGCATACGTTTTCTGACGAGCCTGAGATCACCGCGATACTCGATCAGAGCCGTGTGTTCGATGGCCCCAAGCCTCACGTCGAACCGTTCCTCGCGGCAACCGTGCGCGCGTACGTCGAACGTAACCTGGGGATTGCCTTGCTCTACGGCCAGTTACCCGGACGACGCCCGTCGACCCTTCATGAGCGATCGATGAGTCACTATTTTGGCCGGGTGCTGGTTCGCTTTGTTTGTCGCCCCGGTTCAGCCAACGAGGCGTTGGCAAAGGCATTTTCCAGCATCATCAAAAAATGTAATCGAAGCCGATCGCGTGAGTAGTGCCTCGCTTGTCAAGGGCGTGCCTCAAGTCGGGTGGCCAAGGTTTATGTTCGCCACCACGACCTGGGAAAATGGATGACTTCATGAACCACGAAAGGTGGCGTATCTCATCCGAACTTGACTGGCAATCGAAAAGGCTTTGAAATGCTACCGTCGCAACTCAGCGTCGGCGAGCCGGGTCGTGGCATCGTCGTCATGGTTCCAGAGGTCGCTCAAGTTGCGACGGATCCGCCGAGCGGCGGTGAGTAAATAGTACCGGCCCTGTTTGAGAGCGTGCAACTTCTCGGCCTCGTCGGAGTGCGGATCGCGCACGAGCACATCGAGCCGGTTGAGCACACAACTCGACACGTACAACTCCGTGGCCGAGTCGGAAATCCGCCCTTGCAAATACTGCTTCTCCAACACCGCCTCTTGATGATTGCGCAGCACGGCCTCGACCTCGCCTCCGAATTGCCCGATCAGTTTGGCCAGTTTCAGTGCATCATCTTGCAACTCGGTTGAACGCACCACGACATTGGGTGTTGTGACGAGTGCGCCGAGCTTGCGACCAGCAAAGCGGAACAGTCGACCGTAACCGCTCAGCGGATTCTTAATCGCTTCGAGCACGCCTTGCAGTTCGAGGCCGACGTCGCGCATGCCGACGAGCGCGATGAACGCTCGCAGCACGTCGTTCGCTCCTTCGCCGATCATATTGATCCGCGCGTCGCGCATCATCCGCTCGTACGGTTCGTCGTTGAAGTACGCTTTACCGCCGTAGATTTGGAACGTGTCGTTGATAATCGTCCACAGCACATCGGTTGCAAACACCTTGAGCATGGCCGTCTCGAGCATGTAATCATCTTCGCCCGAGTCGATCAGCGCGGCGGTTTGATACGTGGCCGACTCCATCGCAAATGCCCCGGCGCTCATGTAGGCCAGCTTTTGCTTGACCATCTCGAACGAGCCGAGGGTCTGACCGAACTGCTTGCGCGTGTTGGCGTGTTGCACGGCGCGGGCGAGACAGAACTTGGCCGCGCCGGTGCAACTGGCGCCGAACGTCGTGCGGCCGAAGTCGAGCACCGTGAGAGCCACTTTCAGTCCCCGGCCGAGTTGTCCGAGGATGTTCTCACGCGGCACAAACATATCGTGAAACGCGAGTCGTGCGGTGGCGCTGCCGCGCACGCCGCACTTGGCCATCCGCTTCTCGACCACCTCGAAGCCCGGCATGTCGGGCGTCACGATGAACGCCGTGACTTTGGTCTCTTTCTGGCCTGGTACAGGCGTGCGGGCCATAACGGTGAGCACTTGAGCAATGCCGCCGTTGGTGATCCACCGCTTTTGACCATTGAGCACATAGCCTCGTCCGTCAGGCGTAGGCGTGGCCTGAGTTTGGACGTTCGCGGCATCGCTGCCCGCCTCGGGCTCGGTCAGCGCAAAGGCGCTGATCCACTCGCCGCTGGCCAGCTTCGGCAACCAGCGTGTCTGCTGGGCTTCGGTGCCAAACAGCACCAACGAGCGCGGGCCGATCGAGTGATGCGCGTTGACAAACAACGCCGTGCTGGCGCAATGGCCACCAAGAATTTCGAGTAGTCGACAATACTGCGTTTGCGTCAGTTCGAGTCCGCCGACGTGCTTGGGCAAACACGCGCCAAGCACGCCAAGCTTACCTAGCCCACGAACAACGTCGTCGCCGATGAGCGCCTCGCGATCGATCTTTACGGGGTCGATGTGCTCGCGACAGTACTGCCGCAACTCGACCTCGAGCGCGTGCAGCGCCGTGTCATGCGACAGGTTGGGATACGGTAACAGCCGCGGAGCGAGCCAGTGGCCGAAGTATAGTCCCTTGGCAAAGCCCACGCGATCGAGCGACGAGCCGAGCATTTCCTCAGCGGCCGCGCGTTGCTTGTCGATCTCGGCTTGGTTCATGGCGTGCTCCGATACAATGGCGGGGGACTGCTCACATCATTCGGGACACTCGAGCCCGGCGGCAAGGGTCCATTGGGGGGAGCGAGTGTCGGGGCGGACAAATTCTGCGGCGGTAACGCGTACGGCTGCGGTTGCGGTGGCGCAGCCGAGGGCACACCCGACGGTGTCGCAGCCAGTTGGGCCGCCATGAGCTCGCGCCGATCAGTGACCGGATCCGGATACAGTCGCCACCGCTCGCCGTCGGGCAGCGGTGTGCAAGTGATCCCCACCAAGCCACACTTGGCGCAGGTACACTCGGTTACCGACACGTAGAATGGCTTGGTCACCACCTTGGGCGTGCGTACCAACTGCACGACGGTCACCGGCTTGCCCAAACTCGGAAACCACTTGGGAACTTGGCAGACTGTCTTGGTGACCGGATCGCATTGAGGTACGGTGCCGCACGGACAACTCGGCCCAGCGAGGCACGCCGGCGCGGCTTCGAGATTGTGACACCAAGTGACATGCTGCGTCGAGCGACACTCGACGCGCGTCGTGATCTTGGGCGGCTGCATGCAACCACAACGGCGACACACCAAGTCCTCGCCCGAGCTCTGAGTGACTTGGCTCAGCAACACGGCGACGACGAGCAAACCCCGATTGAGCACAGCAAACCGTCCTTCCAGCCCCGCCGGGGCCAGTGTTTCGCGCAGACTGATCGAGCCACCATTCCTCATCATCGAGCGCAGATAATCGCCAAGTTCGCTAGAATCGTCATGCGCGCCATGTATTCCGCAGCTCCCCCAGTCTACGGCCCGGCGAGCCGATCGACCCGAGCGACCCAATCAAACATTTCGATGCGATTGTGGGGAGATTTTGCCGATTTAGGGCATTTTATTGCGGGCACCTAGGTGGCCGGTTAGGCTATTGGCTCTCGACAAATTGCCCTCGAACCCCAGGAGTTGACTGTGAAACATTCTGCTAGCACGCGGCGAACATTCCTTAAAACATCGGCGGCCGCAGCGGCCTCAGGTGCCGCAGTCCCCTATTTCTCCTGGACTCAAGCAGCCTTCGCCAACAACGATAAGAACGATCGGCCGCAGATCGGCTGCATCGGTGTCGGCAGCATGGGCACCGGCGACGCTAAAGGGCATGCCAAGTTCGGCGACATTGTCGCCGTGTGCGATGTCGACTCGCGCCGCACCGCCAAGGCTCGAGAAGATTCGACGATCGGCAAAGGCAAGGCCGACGAGTACAACGACTACCGCAAAGTACTCGATCGCAAAGACATCGACGTGGTGAGCATTGTCACCCCCGACCACTGGCACACCAAGATTGCGATCGAGGCGCTGCAAGCCGGCAAGCACGTGTTCTGCCAGAAGCCGCTCACGCTCACCATCGAAGAGAGTCAACTCGTTCGCAATGCTTGCAACAAGTACTCGAACAAGGTGTTCTTCATCGGCACTCAGCAGCGTAGCGATCGCGATCGCTTCCTGCGCGCGGTGAACATCGTGCAAAAAGGCCTGCTCGGCGACATTCAAAAGATCACGGTCGGCATCAACGGTTCGCCGACCGGTGGTCCGTTCGTGGCGGTCGAGCCGCCGAAAGAACTCGATTGGAACTTCTGGCTGGGCCAGGCACCGAAAGTCCCCTACATGGAGAAACGCTGCCATTACGAGTTCCGCTGGTGGTACGAGTACTCGGGCGGCAAGTTCACCGACTGGGGCGCTCACCATGTCGATATCGCCAGTTGGGCCATCGGCCAGGATCAGCCCGGCACGGGCCCGATCGAAATCGATGGTACCGACGCCAAGCACCCGGTCGAGTACAAAGACGGTTACCCGACCGCTGACAACTTCTACAACACGTCGCATGACTTCGCCGTACTGTGCAAGTTCGCGAGTGGCATCGAGATGAACGTCACGAGCCGCGGTGACAACGGTATCCTCTTCGAAGGGACCAAGGGACGCATGTTCGTCAATCGTGGCAAGATCACCGGTCTGCCGATCGACGAGAAGTGGGACGATGGCAAGTTCGGCGATGCCGAACTGACCAAGCTCTACAAGGGCAAGCCTCACGAGGGACACAAGGACAACTTCTTCCGCTGCATCCGCGAGGGGGGCCTGCCCGTCTCCGACGTGTACAGTCACACACAGATCATGCACACCTGCCATCTGGCGGCCATTGCCGCTCGGTTGGGTCGCAAGCTCAAGTGGGATCCGAAGACCGAGAAGATCGCCGACGACGCATTGGCCTCCTCGATGCTCGGACGCAAGCAGCGCGAAGGTTTCGAGATTCCTAAAGTTTAGGGTTTTCGGCTTACAGTTTTCCGTTTTCGGTTAAAAGTTCAGCCCCCGGCGCGAGTGACGTTACGGTCGCTCACGTCGGGGGCTTTTTTCTTTGTGCCCCTCGGCGATCTTTACCATGATTCACCTGGCGCCCAGTCAGCACTGAGCGATCGACTGTCGGTTGGGATCTACGATCACATCTCGTGGGTGAGCATGCACCCACAGGTTACGGTCGCCGAGCGGGGACCGCGATCATGTCGATCGTCAGCGTGCGACTCTCGCGACCCACGCCGGCGACAAGCGCTTTGCTGGCCGATGGGGGCCGGGCAGGATCGTAATACTCGGGCCGAATTTTATTCAGCATCGTACTCACGTCGTTGTCCGCCACATAGTACGTCGCTTTAGCTAAATGCTTCAGATCGCTCTGCGTCGCGGCAGTCAACTCCTGAAGCTGTGCAAACACACTGCGGACCTGGGCCTCGCCGTTGCCCGACACACGGCTGATCAAGCCAGCCGTGTAAATGACAGTCGGGCTGTTGATGATCGCCACGCGACTAAACACGGGCGAGGCGGTCAAACCCGGCGGAGTCAAATATTCAATCACGGGTCCATCTTGAGGCGGTAACGAGGCGATCAATTCGATTTCAATCGGCAGATTGGAACTCCACTCGACAAACGATTGCGGGGCGGCCTTGTGCGAACCAAAGAACTTCACGACCTCGTCGTCCACGTCGGCCTGCTGGCTGATGGGCAGCATGAACGACTTCACATGCACGGCGTGATCGAGTGTGCCGCCGTACAGAGCGAGCGTTTTGCGGAGACTTTCCATTGTCAGTCGTGTCGCCTCACGGAGCGTGTCGGCCTTCTCGGCTTGGCCCGCAATGTACATGATCCGGCCGGGATACATGATCGCCGCGTCTCGGTCGATCTGCGGCGGTTGCCAGGCATTAGCATTTTGTTTGCCTGCGGCGATACCATCCACCGCCACGAGTTGCTCGCTCTTCGTGAGTTCGCCACGGACGAACGTGACCGCAGGGCGACCTTGGCCCACGTGTTGTGTGAGTGACTGCCGCATCTGTTCAGCGACAGCGTCACTTTTGACATACACATTGAGCCGCACGAGTCGATCGAGTGACGCATCGTGAGACTTGAGCACGTTCTGCAATTCGGCGAGCGCCGCGGCGATCTGCTGCGCGGCATCGCCCGAGTGCGCGGCCGCTTTCGGATCGACAAATTGGCGTGTGTGTATCAGTGCCTGGCGAGTCACCACGACCGCTTGCGACATGCTCTCCGCGGGGGCGACATAGCGCAGGCCATCTTGAGCGGACAAGTTGTGATGAACTGAAACGGACGCGATCAGCGCGCACCAGACGATAAAGACACGGCAGTGCATCGGACGAGGCCCTCGCAGCAGAAATACAATGGATCCGCGAGGCCCATGATACGGTCGCCGGCAACTAGATCAAAGCGCCAATTGGTTGCCCAACCTCGACCAGCTTGACCACGTCGCGTGGCAGCGATTGATCGAGCCGCAATTGCGTGACGTCGAACAGCGTGTTCATGACGGTCGCCACGAGATTTTCAGGGCGATACGGCTCGGTGGTCGGACGGGCTGCCTGAGCATCGGTCTGGCCGATGATGTGCCCCATCTTGAGTCCGCCGCCGGCCAAAAGCAGCGACGTGAGTTCGCCGTAATGATCGCGTCCGCCGTTGTTGTTGATCCGCGGCGTGCGGCCCATCTCGCTCGTGACGACGAGCAGGACCTTATCACTCAGCCCGCGCTCGTGCAGGTCGTTGATGAACGCGCTCACGGCGTGATCGACCTGATGGCCCATCGAGTGGATGCCGGCCATGTACTTGGGGCTGTTGCCGTTGGCATGATAGTCCCAGCCGCAATCGCTGACGGTGACAAAACCGCAGCCGGCCTCGACGAGCCTCCGCGCGAGCAGCATTTGCCGACCGAGTTGGTTGCTGGCCCGACGCATATCGTACCACCGGGTCAACTCGCGCATGTCGAACAAGCCGCTCGTGTCGTATTTCTCCAGCGTGCGTGCGTCTTCCTTGCTCAGGTCGAACGCCTCAGCCACGCCGCGCGTGATGATCTCGAGCGCCTGCTGCTGGTAGGTGTTCAGACTCTCGAACGAGCGCGAGATGTCGCTGCGGCGCCGCAGTTGATCGAGCCCGTACAATAGCGACCGGCGATCGGCGAGCTTGTCGGGCGAGACACGCAGCTCCATGTCGTTCTTGAGCTGACCGCCGCCGCTGGGGTTAAAGGCCTGATACGTCGCGCCGAGCGTGCCGCTCTGTGTGAGCGTCGGCAATGCGCCGGTCTCGAAGTTGTTGTCGAGCTTGAGACCATCCTTGACCGCCTCGGGCAACACGAGCATGTTGGTCGGCAGCCCGGTCTGCGGATGGTTCGTGCCGCGGATCCGCGAGTAGATCGAGCTCATCGTGGCGCCGGTCGCGCCGTTGCGGCCGCTCAGCACCTCGCCGTAGGTGTGGCCGGCGTTGCCGCTGCCGTAGCTGCGGACGATCGAGAAGCGATCGGTCATGGCAGCCAATTTTGGGAAGGTGCCGCCGAAGGTGATGCCCGGCGTCTTGGTCTGAATCTCGCCCGTGGTGCTGCGAATCTCGCGCGGGGCGCTCATCTTGGGGTCGAAGAACTCGATATGGGGCGCGCCCCCTTGCATGAACAGCATCACGACCGACTTGCCGCGCAGGTAGTCGGGATTCGCCCCCAGGGCTTGTTGTTCGAGCAACCCAGCCAGGCTCAGGCCACCCAACCCCAACGACCCGACGCGCAAAAAGTCGCGTCGCGAATAGCCTTGGCAATCACGCGTGGGGCGCGGATCGGTGATCGAGAACATCGGCAAACCTCATCGCTCAGCGGCAGGCAGCAAATCGGGCGGGGCACTCACCCAGGCAGGCATGCTATCAGCCTAACTCGTCTGCGGGGGGCGAGCAATATGAATCACGACGTTCATAATTGTCGTCCACGGCATTTTGGTTACGCCAGGCTGTTTCACCCCCTCCCTGGGTAGTCCCCGGCAACGGGTTGTAACGGGTTGTCAGGGTGGCGCAGCCACAGGCCGTGGGCGTGGGCGAGCGCAGGGCTGGCACCAGCTGGTGGCGCGATCGAACCGCCTCAAAGGGCGATCGCGTGAGACGACCGTCGCGGTCGTTCGTGAACACGGTCTTCCTCGTCGAGACAAAAAGCTCTCATGGGCCGGGCGCGATACCACTATTTCCATCCCGCCAGACCGCCGATCAACACCACGAGCAAGGATATCCAAGGGTAGGTCGCTTTGATTTGCCAAGGTAATCGGAGCCTCATTCATCGACTCCCGTCCGGGTTGAATCAACTGATTCGTACCGAATGAATTCAGGGGGTACGAGATCAGCGAGCCACACCTTATCATTGCCAATGTAAAACCTTACACCATTGGCTTGGGCTTCATTCGAGATGATCCGCAGAACGACAGGCGTTTTAGCTTTCCGCCGGCCCACGTCTTTTGCCGTGGCCTCGTCAACGGATAGATGAACGTATTGCCGGCCCATGGGCAGTAAGCCGGTCACGCGAATGTTAGGTAGCGCAGTTGGCGTTGTACCGTGATAGAGCACGGCCGGAGGCAGAGCCGAAGTCTTACTGAGCTTGCCCGGGATGGAGTGACCGTAGAGCGCGCGAATCTTGCCGCCAAGTATTTCGTGGCGCCGCTTGGAGGACTCGGCAATCATGCGGGCAAGATCACCTTCATTGACGTTTCGCCATTCAGCGCGCTCGCTCTGGATCGCCGTCATAACGCTCTCGATGTTGGCCCAGCCTTCATCGTCAAGCTCAAGTTCGTAGAGCCACGGTTCATGCCGCAACGCATGCGAAACAGCACGACTTAAGTCGACAAGGTTCAGCTGCATGAGTTGCTCAAGCTCCGCTGAAGTATCAGAGCCCTACCGGACCATCAATCATTGTAAGAATAACCTTCTGCAAAGACCTCGAGTCGTTTGTTCGCCGTTAAAAAATAGACTTGAAAGTGCCGAATTCGATTCCTGGAGTCAGAGAAATGAGCGGACCAACTATTCGCGGCCTCCGAATGTTCATATTCGACAAGATCACGTAGCGATCCAGATCGATCATATTCTATCGTGAGCAGATTCACTCCCGGCGCGGCTGAGAAATAAACGGAGCAAACGTGCAAGAAGGAAAGCGTAACCATCTTCTCGGCAGAGCTGCCGGGGCCATCATAAAAAATATCGACGAATAAATCCGCTCCCTCGGATCGAATGTTGACCCGGTTCTCTCCATACGAAGGGAGGCGCTCGGAGAGTGGGAAAACGGACTTTGGATGACTTGCGCGCATGAGATTATCCTTTTAGTGAGTCGCAGTAGATTACTTGCGAGGTGGGGTAGATGTACCAGTTGGAGGCAGGTCGTTGCGCTTGGTCTGCTCCAGGGCCAAGTCGTCAAAAGTCATGCCTGGCATACCCGGCACCTGTTGACCGGTCCGATTCGTGCCATACCAGTGTGATTTTGGAACACCAGCTTCCTCCAAGGCGGCCGAAGTGCGAGTGTTGAGTATCATTTTCTTGCCTTCGATGATAACGTAATCAACCGGCAGTTGGCTTGGACTTATCACTTTATCACGAAGGGCAGAAGCCAAGTCATCCACCGTATTGATAGGCCGCCCGGTGATCTCCCTGAAAATCGTTTGCCCTTCTGGACTGAATACCCGCGCTTTGTTGATCTTGGTCTGTGCAAAATTCGCATCGGCTACTGCACCCTGAATCGACGCATTCCGGCCGACATGACCTGGCTCCACTCTCGGTCTGAGTGGCTGCGTGGGTACGGCGGGAGCGGGGCTGACGCTCACGATATCCGGTCGAGTGTTGAGCGGCAACTTGGGCGTCGGCGAGCGCAGGGCTGGCGTCACTCCGCCGATGAGCGTCAGCAGGTCATCCATGTTTCCCATGCCGCGCCAGGCCGGGTTAACCAGCTTGTCGAGCTGCCGCATGAAAAACGAGTAGCCCTGCTCGTCGTGAAACTTTTCCCGATAGGCCGCCGCCCGGGCAGCGATTTCACTCTGCAACTCGGTACGTTCGGCGTTGGTCATCCGCCACCATTGATTGGCATTCTTGACCAGCAAGAATTGAAACCGGGCCTCGCGCCGCGCGGCTTCGAGTTCTTCCGCAGAGCGCACATCCGCGCGGATGATGGGCCGAATCAATACGTTCTTCAAGCGATCGTGAATCTGTTTCGAGCCATTTTGCAGATCGCGCCAAGCCGCCACGTCCACCCGTTCTTGAGCGCTCAGGTGCGGCTCCATCTCATCCAGCAACCGTCGCATACGCTCGAGCAATTGTCGCTTCTCGGCTTGCGATGGTCCGATGAACCAAGCGTGCTGCGCCGACTCTTTCCATTTCTTGAGTGCATGATTGACCGCATGCAAGTCATTCAGGATCGCTTCGCGAGTCCTGCCGGGCTTGGTCTGATGCCCTGTGGTGGCGTCTTGGGCTAGGTGATGAGAATGCTCAGCCCCGGTGTTGGATCCACCTCCGCCACCACCGTCGGTCGATGCAAACCAGCCCGCGTTGGGCGGAGCGCCGAGTCGCGGATGTTTGGCGGGGTCCCATTCGGCTTCGGTCGTGAGCGTGATCGCGGCGAGAAACTCGCGCCGCTCACGCTGCACCGCCTCGGGAACCGGACCCGCTGGGTCGCGCCCCAACATCTCGCGCAGAAATCGCCAATGCTCAGTCCGATGCGGCTCTTCGGCGAACGGACTCGGGCCCCTTGGGGCAGCTCACCACGATAGGCGGACGATAGAAGTAACGCCAAGTCATGCGGAACCCTTTTCCCCCTCCGCAGTAGTCCATTCAACCTAGTTACCTCATATTCGCATATTTCTCGCGAATTTCTTGCGCCCGGCGCGCGTCGTATGCACCGATGGAATCGAGCGATCCAACTTCGAACATCAACGGTTTGCGGGTACGCTGGAGCGATCCCTTTTGCGCCGTGACCTGCTTGATCATGGTACGCTTTTCCTCGGAGGTCAATTCTTCCACGTCGGGAATGCGTTTGATCGCCAATTCACAGATTTCAATTTGCAAATCGACCAGCGGCTTCTGGGCGCGGGCTTTCCGCCAAGCGACGAGATCATCGTATACATCGTCGACTAAATGGATGGATCGCCCTTCCCGTTGCGGGGTTAAATCGTATTGTCCGACCGGACCGTAGAGTCGCCACCGAACGATCTCTTCACACCAATCGCCGACCGTGCCGTTGATGGTGTAATGGTCGTCACAATAATAAGTGAGAGAATAGCGTTTGTCCGAGATATGGTTCACCAGTTCTTCCCACATCGTTTCGGAGGCGTCCTTGTAGATTTTCGAGAGTGTCTGGCGAACGCGTGTCTCGTCTTTCCAATCATAATCGAGCGAAAAAATCGGCAGATAACTGATGCCGATCTTGAGGATCTTGGGTTCTGGATTACGGCTGGCCAGTGCATCAATCAAGCGTGTACATGCTTGACGTTGATTTATTGGATTTGGTTCGACGGTTTGTCCGAGAACGGTCGACTTGTGCGTGGTGTTGTGCAACATAAATAGCCCAATCAGCATGGTTGTGATAATACGATATCGATTCAACATGGATTTCTCCTCGGACGTTCATTTCCAGGGAATAGTTCGATTTCGTTCGCGAATTTTAAAGTCGGATGCTTTTCGGTTGGGAAACTTCCTGACAGTCCCCCAGGAGGATCGCATTTGTTCCTGGTATTCGCTCAGTGTGCGCAGCCTTTTGTCATACAAGCCCATCACCAAGCCATTACCTGCAGCATCTTTGCCAAAATAAAACAGGTTGCTTCCTTCTTCCCCTGGGTTCTTACTTCGTGTCGCTGGGCTCGACTGTTCCCAGTAAGGATTTTTGATCCAGATTTGATCTCCGGGTTGGAGCTCGTCGAGGCGAAACCCCTCACCATCCATCTTCGATTCCTCTTTGTAAAATGTTGTACTTCCGATGCCTGGCACTTCGGTTGGTATCACTTTTCCAGTGAGGATGTGGTTGATGTTGTCATGTTCGCTTGGTGGGGCCAAATCAATAACGGCCTTGATAAGAACCAGCTTGGATAGTTTATTGCAGAAAATCGTGTTCCTCTCCGATTTAAACAAGTCGTTGATAGCGTCGATTGGCTTGACACCCGGACGGTTGATATATATTCCGCTATCATTCTCAATCCAATAAATAGGATTCCGATAGCCGCCTGAATGCTTACTCCTCGGGTCAGGAAATTTGATCGTTTTGTGGTAATTGTTCGCCAGGACCTTGATCCTTAACTCGCGTTCATGAGGACCGAGGCCCGCTTGATCGAGTTGCTTGCGAGAACGTTCTACGTCGTCCCCATCCTCGTTCACGGCGCGCGGTTCGCGCGAACCTGCCACTTGGGCCAGTATATGCGAGGGTACCGTCGCGGGGAAATTGGCCTGCGCTGTGTGAATCGGGTGACCTGGCGACGGCATCGTTATGGTCCCGGCGTTTTGAGTGCGCGGGCTTGCTGTCAGACCAGTTTCGTCCGCTCGTGGCGGAGTAAGATGATTGTCATGACCCGATGGGTTATGTGCTCCACCTCCGCCACCACCGTCGGTCGATGCAAACCAGCCCGCGTTGGGCGGAGCG
>CAYLYE010000157.1:0-15408 GCA_964387325.1 uncultured Planctomycetaceae bacterium | reverse complement strand
GGTCGGCGCGGGGGTGAGCCCCGCCGCTTCGAGTTTCGCGAGCACAAAAGGGTCGATCGAGTTGCGGACCCACTCAGCGTGTTTCACCGTGGGGACCGTGGGCTGTGTCAGGGGGCGATACGCCCAATGATCGGCTGTGCCGGCGCGCTCGCGGGGCGGGAGCGCGTCGAGGTTCTGGCGATCGATCCAGCGCGACAGAGTTGCGATTTCGGCAGGAGACAGTTGTCCTTCCGGAGGCATGTGCGGCTTGGCCTCGGCTGCCAGCAGGCGGATGAGCATACTCGACTTGGCCGCCCCGGGCACAACGACCCGACCCGAGACCGATCCGTACAGTAGACCCTCGCGGGTCGAGAGTCGCAGCTTGGCCTCGGGCTCGTCACGGCCGTGGCACTCGACGCAATGCTTCTGTAAGATCGGCGCAACTTCGCGATCGAATAGCTCGTCGCCGCGCGCTGGGGCAATGCTCAGCACGACCGACCATAATGCCGCCAGGATGGGTCCGAGCGGGCTTGTTCGCGTGGAGCAACAGCCGGTCAAAAGGTGGATGGTTCTCATGGCTCGATTGTCGCCGTCGGCCGTGTGGCTATCAAGAGCGAAGCGCATCTCGCTGGCAATTTTGCTGATTCGCGGCGGCAAAGTCTGGCCTTGAGCGGGCACAGACCGTAAGACTACGGAAGTTTAACCATCTTGCAGGAGCTCCACGATTATGAATCGCCGCACGTTTGTATTGGGCTCGCTGGCCACAACCCTCTCGACGCCTGTATTGGCCGCGTTCGAGCAGCGCCGCTTCGACGCCGCGGTCGAGACACTCTCGCGCGCCACCGAACAAGGTCAAGTCGCGTCGGCCGTGCTGCACGTGACTCATCGCGATGCAACCTTCACGCGAGCCTTCGGCAAGGGGACGAACGAAAACGCGATGTTCCTGCTGGGGTCGATCTCGAAACCGATTGCGATCACGGCCCTGATGACCCTGTATGATCAAGGGGCGTTCACGCTCGACGACCCGGTCAAGAAATTTCTCCCAGCGTTCACCGGCGAGGGACGCGAGCAGGTCACGATGCGGCAGTTGATGACCCATGTGTCGGGCCTGCCCGACCAGTTGCCCGAGAACGACTCGCTGCGCAGGCAGCATGCTCCGCTGGCCAAGTTTGTCGAGCACGCTGTGCGGACGCCGCTCAGCTTTACACCCGGCTCGCGCTACCAATATTCGAGCATGGCGATTCTCTTGGCAACGCATGTGGCCGAGTTGCTCAGCAAGAGCGACATCCTCACGTTGGTCGATCGCGCGGTTTTTCAGCCGCTGGGAATGAAGCACTCGGCGCAAGGACTGGGACGCTTCACGCTCAATGACATGGTGCGCTCACAGACCGAGTTCGCGGCGGTCGAGGCCGGCGGAGGCGATCCCAACGCCAAAGACTGGGACTGGAACAGTCCTTATTGGCGCAAGCTCGGCGCGCCCTGGGGGGGCACGCATGCTTCGGCGGCGGACGTAGCCAAGTTCCTGGCCGAGTTTCTGTTCGCGCGTGGCCAGGCCGTCAAGAGCGAGACAGCACGATTGATGACCCGCAACCACAATTCGAGCGGACAAACGCCACGCGGCTTGGGGCTCAATGTCGGCCTGGGGGCGGGGAGCGCTGGTTGCTCGGCGCAGACGTTCGGTCACACCGGTTCGACCGGCACGATCGCCTGGGCCGACCCCGCCTCGCAAACCATTTGTGTCGTGCTGACCTCGTTACCTGCTCGCGCCGTACAACCCCACCCGCGCGACCTGGCCGCCGCGCAGGTCGCCGCCGCGGTGAAATAGCCCCGCGTGGCTCACGTCGGCCGACCCGCTCGCCGCACACCGAGATTTTGAACGCGTGGGGGACATGTTGGCCCTGGCATGACCCCCGGTTTTTGGTCACTTGTCTGCGGTCTCTGGCCTGAATCGGCTTGCAGCACCTAGTCGCCGCCAGATAAGGTAGGAGCAAGGGAAAAGTTTGCCCGCTGCTCGTCTGGCTCTTCCATGCCCACACTCGCTTATCTGGTTACCCGCGAAGGTTCCAAGTGGACTGATGTTTATCGTTTGGTGCCTGGCCAAGTGATTACGATCGGCCGCGCGCCGTCGAATCGAATCGCCTTGAAAGACGACCGCTGCAGCCGATTCCACGCCGAGGTTTTTAACCAGGGTGATCAATGGCTCGTGCGCGACTTGGAAAGCCGCAACGGCACCTCGATCGGCGAACGGTTTGTCAAAGGCGAGGCCCCGCTGACGGCCGGCGACATTGTCCGCATCGGCTCCACGCAGTTGGCGTTCGTCTACGATCTGCAACAGGCGTTTCCCGACAACAGCTCGGTGCTCAAGTCCACGCTCGACAAGGCCACGGCGGTCGCTTTGCCGAGCGACTCGGACATCAGCTCCTACGAGCCCACGACGATCACGCATCGTCGCAAGGAGACGCGATTCCTGAGCCCTCAGCCGCCTGAACCGGCACGCGCCCCCAACGAACATGAAGGACAGCTGGCCACGCGCCTGCTGCGGCTCGCGTTCGATTTGGCCAAAGCTCCTGACATGCTCACGATGGCCAAGGCGGCCGTCGACGGCGTGATCGAGAGCGTGCCGGTCGATGCCGTGGCGATCGTGTTGTTGCGTAGCGAATTGTCGACGGACCCCAAGCTCGACGAGATCACGGCCGCGTCGGGCGACTTGCACATCCTCGCCTCGCGGACCACGACCACGATGGCGTATCATCGCGTCTCGCCGTTTCTGGCGGCCCAGGTGCTCGCCTCGGGCGAGGCGGTTCTGGCGCGCAATGTGGTCGGCGACAGCACGCTGGGCATTCGCGACAGTCAAGGCAACTTCACGGTGTCGAGCGTGATCTGCGCCCCGATCCGCCGCGGCAAACGGGCCTATGGCTTGCTCCACTTGTACTCGACCCAGGCCGATCGAGTACCCAGTGCCGATGATCTCGAATTCACGCTGGCCGTGGCCGACACCGTCGCCGTGGCGCTCTACAACCTTGATCGAAGACTTGAATTGTCCGAAAATCTCGACTCGATTCGGGACGAGAACCTGCAACTACGCGAGCGGCTGGGAGCGACGAGCGAGATCATCGGTCGTAGCCGCGCGCTAGCTGCCGTTCAGGAGCAGATCGCCCGCGCCGCGCCGACCAATGCCACCGTACTGATTCGCGGCGAGAGCGGCGTGGGCAAGGAACTCGTCGCTCGGGCCGTGCATTTTTCGAGCCCGCGGGCTAAAGGCCCGTTCGTGTGTTTGAACTGTGCCGCGCTCAGCGAGAGCCTCTTGGAAAGCGAACTGTTCGGACACGAGCGGGGGGCGTTCACGGGCGCGCATGCTCGCAAGATCGGCAAGTTCGAGGCGGCCGATCGTGGCACGCTCATGCTCGACGAGATTGGCGAGATGAGCCCTTCGATTCAGGCCAAGTTCCTGCGCGTGCTCGAGGGGCACGCCTTCGAGCGCGTCGGGGGCAGCGATGCCGTGAAGGTCGATGTCCGGGTGATTGCCGCGACGAATCGCGATTTAGAAGAAGAGGTGGCCGAGGGACGTTTCCGACGCGATCTGTATTTCCGCTTGCGCGTGCTGGAAGTCATTGTGCCGCCGCTCCGCAAACGCCCCGAGGATGTGCCCGAACTGGCCATGTACTTCTTCGATCGTTTTGTGAAGGAGTCGGGACGCAAGCTGCGGGGATTCACTCCCGCCGCCATCGAACAGATGCAGCGTTATCGCTGGCCGGGAAACGTGCGCGAGTTGAAAAACGTTGTCGAGCGGGCCACCGTGCTGGCCAATCACGAGTACATCGACGCCGACGACCTGATGCTCTCGAAGTTGCCGACCACCGGCGACACGCTTGATGTGCCCAGCGTGCAAACCGGCTTTACTCCGTATAGCCTTGATGAGATGGAAAGCCGCCACATCTTGGCGACCCTGCGCGCCACGGGCTGGAACAAGAGTCAGACGGCCAGCCTGCTGGGCATCGAACGCTCGACGCTCGACCGAAAAATAAAGCGTTACAATCTGGTCGAGCCCAGCGCGAAAAAGAGTTAACATAGCTGCGTTAACGAGTCATGCTCACAAAGGTTCCCGCTATGAAAAATTATCGCGTCGGTGTGATTGGTCGCACGGGACACGGCAACTACGGGCACGGTCTCGACAGCGTGTGGAGCGAGTTCCCTAACATTCAAGTCGTGGGCGTGGCCGACGACGACAAGGCTGGCCTCGCCGCGGCAGCCAAGCGGCTTAAGGTCGACCAAGCCTATGTCGACTATCGGCAGTTGCTCGACGAGCAAAAGCCCGACATCGTGGCGATCGCCCAGCGCTGGCTCGACAAGCACCATGAGATGGCGCTCGAGTGTGCTCGTCGCGGTATTCACATGTTCATGGAGAAGCCGTTCTGCCGTTCGTTGGAAGAAGCCGACGAGATGGTCTCGGCCTGCGAGAAGAATCATACAAAGTTGTGCCTCGCGCATCAGACGCATTACAGCCCAAAGCTCAAAGTGGTGCAGGACCTCATCGCGGCGGGCAAGATCGGCAAGGTGCTCGAGTATCGTGGCCGAGGCAAAGAAGATCAGCGCGGCGGTGGTGAAGATCTGTGGGTGCTCGGCTCGCACATCATGGATTTGATGCGCACGTTGGGCGGCGCGCCGCAATGGTGCTTTGCCAATGTGGCTGCCAATGGCAAGAACGTGACCCAGGCAGACGTCGTCGAAGGGAAGGAAGGTATCGGCCCGTTGGCCGGTGACGCGGTGCGGGCCATGTACGGTATGAGCGACGGAAGCACGGCGTACTTTAGTTCCGTTCGCGGCACGGGGGGCGGCAAATCACGTTTCGGGCTGCAAATCTACGGCTCGACCGGCGTTATCGAGATCGTCACCGGACACGTACTGCCGAGCGTCGCGTATCTGGACGACCCGGCTTGGTCGCCGACACGCTCGGGCAAGGGCTGGCAGACGGTGAGCAGCGCTGGGGTCGGCCAGAGCGAGCCGATCCCCGAGAAGAGCTTGCATGGTGGCAACATGCTTGTGGTTCAAGACCTGCTCGCCGCGATCGAAGAGAATCGCCAGCCGTTGTGTGGCATGTACGAAGGACGAGGCACGGTCGAGATGATCTCGGCTGTATTTGAGTCGCATCGGCAAGGGAAGCCGGTGGCGATGCCGCTCGTGAATCGGAAGAATCCGCTGACGATGTTGGCGTAGGGCGGCGGTTTTCCGTTTTCAGTTCTCGGTTCTCGGTTGGTAATATTTCGTTAGCCGCAGGCGCGCCAGCGGAGCGCGTGACCGTGGGCTAGCATATGACTCGCCACCGATCGATTGTTTTAATTCGGAAGTATTCAGAGTAGAATTGCTACGTAGGGACACGCACTGACTGTCATCGGAATTGGCGATGGAGTTCGAGTGGGACGAAGCTAAAGCCGAGTCAAATGAGCGAAAGCACGGCGTTTCGTTCGCCGAAGCTGCTACGGCTTTTGCCGATCAGCTAGCCGTGATCTTTCCCGACCCAGATCATTCCGATGATGAAGAACGAGAAATTCTCGTCGGCTACTCAGAACGCAATCGGTTATTGATTGTTAGTTTTACAGAACGACCGCCTAACTTGCGAATCATTAGCGCCCGAGTTGCGAGCCCGCGCGAACGACGCAATCACGAAGAGAGCCCATTTGGAGGTCTCGGACATGAGTGACGACTTGCGAGACGAATACGAGTTTGACTATCGAAAGGCAAAGCCGAATCGATTTGCGGCTGCGCTTCAAAAAGGTGGACGATTGGTTGTGCTCGATCCTGAAGTTGCCGCAGCCTTTCGAGCGTCGAGCGAAGTCAATGCGGCTCTCCGTTCATTGCTTAAGTCGGTACCCGCCCGAACCGATACCCCTCCCGCCCCAACCTAAGAAAACCGTGTTTCTTTTGGCGTGGAGCGCGTGACCGTCGCGTGTCGGCTGGCAACCGTTACGCGCTCCGCTGCGCGTCGCGGCTAACGAAATCTCATCAACTCGCAACCATCAACAGAAAACCGAAAACTCAACTGCCGTTGACCAAATCCCCTTACGCGGGCTACGTTGTGAGGGCTTATGACCATCGTGCTGTTCGAGGATGAGCGCGTCAGCCAATTGCACCCGGCGACCTTGGGTCGCGCGGCGCCGATGATTTCGTGCGGCGGCTACCGACTTGTCGATCTGCTCGGTTCGCTCGGCGAACCGCTGCATCTGCTCGTGCGACCGCATCTGCGGCCGACACTCGAGACCGACGGCTGGCATGTCGGCTTGCACTCGATCCACAAAGGGGACTCGATCCTCTTTGTGAACGGTCGCGTGGTCCCTTCGGTCGAATGTCTGGCGGCGCTGTGCCGGGTGATCGAGCGGGGCGAGCCGTGCATTGTGCGGCACGGAGGGACGGTGCTCGTTGCGCTGCTCAAGCCCACGCGCGACTTGCCGGCGCTGCCGACCGGACCCGACGATTGGGGATTTTTTCTCGACGCCTGCCAATTGCCCGCGGCCGAGTTGGAACTCCCCTTGCTCGAATACCCGCACGATATCGTGCGTTACAACTTGCAAATCCTCACGGGCAATTTGACCCATCGGCTGGCTCAAGGCGGCTATCGCGAGATTGCCGACGGCGTGTTTGCCGCCGCAGGGGCTAAGTTGGGCCAGTACGTCGTTACCGACACGAGCAAGGGGCCGATCGTGCTCGATGAGAATGCCTCGATCGGGCCGTATTGTTTCCTGCGCGGCCCGGCCTACGTGGGGCCCGCCTCGCGCGTGATCGAGTATGCCGCGATCAAGGACAGTGTCTCGCTTGGGCACACGACCAAGATCGGTGGCGAGGTCGAAGGCTCGGTCATCGAACCCTACACGAACAAGCAGCATCACGGGTTTTTGGGGCACAGCTACCTGGGTTCCTGGGTCAATCTGGGGGCCGGCACCTGCAATAGTGACTTGAAGAACACCTACGGGCAGGTGAATATGGACTATGCCGGTCACAAGGTGCCGACCGGCATGCAATTTGTCGGCTGCATGGTCGGCGATTATGCCAAGACAGCGATCAACACGGGCATCTTCACCGGCAAGGTGATCGGCGTGTGCAGCATGGTGTACGGGTTTGTTACGACGAACGTGCCGAGCTTTACGAATTATGCTCGCTCATTTGGCCAAGTCACCGAGGCGCCGGTCGAGGTGCTTCTCGCGGCGCAGGCGCGGATGTTCGCTCGGCGCAATGTCGAGCAACGCCCGTGTGATGTACAATTACTGCACGACATGTATTCACTCACGGTTCACGAACGGCACATGGCTGGCGAGCCACTGTCCCTATAACGACGCGACAAAGGAAGACGATGCGAGTAGGCGAAGCATATCACCCGGACACGCTGGCCATCTCATTCGAGCTATTTCCCCCGAAGAGCGAAGCCGCCGAGGCCGAGTTGTTCGTGCAACTCGAGCAGTTGATGCGTTTCGAGCCCGCGTATATCACGTGTACCTACGGGGCCGGCGGCTCGACGCAGACCAAAACACTCGATGTCATCGAGCGGGTCCACCGCGCGTATCAGATCAGCGTCGCCTCGCATCTGACATGCGTGGGTTCGACCCGTGACGACTTGCGCCGTTATTTGAGCGAGGCGTGGCAGCGTGGCGTGACGAACATCGTGGCGCTGCGCGGCGACCCGCCCAAGGGAGAAACCCAGTTCACGGCCGTCGAGGGGGGCTTGCGCTACGCCAACGAGCTCGTGTCACTCATTCGAGGCGAGTTCCCGCAGTTTGGCATTGCCGTGGCCGGGTACCCCGAGAAGCACATTGAGGCGCCGAGCTTGACGGTCGATCTGGAGAATCTGAGCCGCAAGGTGCAAAGCGGCGCGGACGTGGTGCTCACGCAGCTCTTTTATGACAACGTCGATTTTTACGCTTTCCGCAGCCGTTGCGAGCACCTGGGTATTCGCGTGCCGATTGTGCCTGGCGTGCTGCCGGTGACCAATCTGGCTCAAATTCGTCGCATCACATCGATGTGCGGCGCGAAGCTGCCGCCAGATTTGATTACAGCACTGGAAGCGTGTGGCGATGACACCGAGCGACAGTTTCAAACGGGGATCGAGTTCGCCACGCGGCAAGTGCAAGAACTGATCGATGTCGGCGTGCCGGGCATCCACTTCTATGTGCTCAACAAGTCGGCTGCGACCTCGCAGGTGCTGCAAAATGTGCGGTTGCCTGCGTCGCTTAAAAAAAAACTCCCCGGCACGACGCCTGAGCGTCCTAAGTTCTTGAACGCGGCGAGCAACGCCACGTCCCCATCGCGGGACCGTTAGCGCACAACCCACCGGCTCGTCCATGCTCTCTCCTGCTCTCATTGGCACGCTCATCAGCTTGGTCTCGGCCGTGCTCTATACGCTGACCAACGTCTGCTTGCAGCAGAACGTGCATCACGATCCGATTTGGGCGACGTTTTTCAAAGTGTTGCCGACGGTCTTTGTGGCCATGATCGCGATGGCCTTTCAGCATCGGCGCGGCGTGTCGTTTCGCATGTCGCCGAGAGCTTTTTGGCTGATCGTGCTCGCGGGGCTGACGGCCCATTGGGCGGGAAACGTCGTCTATCAGCTTAGCCTCGGCTTCATCGGGCTTGCCCCCGCGGTGACACTGGCCTTCGGCTCGCTCATCGCCGCCGGTGCGCTGCAAAGCCGGTACTGGCTCGGTGAACGCTTCACCTTTGCCTCGGGAGTGGGCATGCTCTGCATGATCGCCGCGATTGGCGTGCTCAGTTTCGGTACCGACGCTCAAGTGGCCGCGCGGACCGTCACCTGGGACTTTCACCCTGACTGGCACACCACGTTGGGAATCGTGGGCTCGATTGTCGCGGGGGTCGCGTTCTCGTTCTTGGGCACAACGCTCCGTTGGGCCAAAGAGCAGCAAGTCCCTTCGAGCATGGCGATCTTTATCATCGGCGTCATCGGGATTGTCACGCTGGGCATTGGCAGCGTCTGGCGAGTGGGCCTGACGCTGCTCGCCGCGACGCCGCAGAGCGACTTGCTCGTGATGCTCGCTGGCGGCATGTTCAATGCGCTGGGGTTCATCTTGCTCGGTAAAGCCTTTGAACTGGCGCCGGTCGTGCGAGTGAACGCGGCTAACTCGACGCAGACGGCCATGTCGGCGCTGGCCAGCATTGTGTTCTTTGGACATGATCCCTCGGCTAGTGTTTGGATTGGTGTCGTGCTGACTCTGTTTGGCTTGTGGTTGATCAACAAGCCGGCCGCTGCGATCGAGACGTCATCGTGAGCGCTCGATCACGCGCGGCAAAATCGCATGAAGAGGCATCGCTACCCGACAAGGCGTGGCTGAGCGCGTTTCGCCGCCGGCTGTTGCGTTGGTATCGAGCGGCAAAACGTGATCTGCCTTGGCGCGGCACGCGCGATCCGTACTTGGTTTGGGTCAGCGAGGTCATGCTGCAACAGACCCAGGTGGCGACCGTCGAGGCGTACTTTGTGCGTTTCATCGAGCGGTTCCCCACGATCGCCGCGCTCGCCGCTGCGCCGCAACAAGAGGTGCTTCGCCTCTGGGAAGGGCTGGGCTATTATCGCCGCGCGCGACAGTTGCACGAGGCTGCCCAGAGTGTGGTTCGCGATCATGGCGGAGAATTTCCCCGCGCGGTCGAGGCGGTTCGGAAACTCCCGGGCATCGGGCGTTACACGGCCGGCGCGATTCTTTCGATTGCCTTTGACGACCCGCTGCCGATCCTTGAGGCGAACACGTTCCGGTTGCTCGCTCGACTGCTGGCCTATCCGGGTGATCCTCGATCGGCGGCGGCCAGTGACTTGTTCTGGTCATTTGCCGAACACCTGCTGCCCCGAGAGCACCTGGGTGAGTTCAATCAAGCACTGATGGAGTTGGGAAGCCTCGTCTGCAAACCGCGACAGCCGCTATGCTCCGAGTGCCCCGTGCGCGTACAGTGTCCCACCTTGCGAGATGGACTCGTGGAACTCATTCCACCGCCGCTCAAGAAGCCGGCGATCGAAGCGGTCGACGAGGTTGCCGTCGTGGTGCATGACGGCGCGCGGGTGCTTGTGATTCGTCGCGGGGTCGACGAGCGCTGGGCCGGTTTGTGGGATTTTGTCCGCTTTGGGGTGCCGGAGGATAAGCTTCGCGATCTCGATGCGTTTGTGATTGCCCAAGTTCTGGAACGGAGCGGTTTGCGCGTCACGTTCGAGCGACCGCTCTCGACCATCAAGCATGGCGTGACCCGGTATCGGATCACGCTGCGGACGTACCTGGCCCGCAAGGTCGGTGGGCGATTACAGCAACCGCTCGAGGCGCGCTGGGTCGACTCGGGCGAGCTGGCCGAGTTGCCGCTGAGCGTGACCGGACGGAAACTCGCCCAGCAATGGATCAAGGAGCAAGCCACAGCCAAAGATTTGCCCCGACAAAGGCGGTTGAAGTTATAATCGAGGGAGCGTTTTTCTTGTTCCCTTGAGCATTTGGAGGTTGCGATGACTGCCGCACGCGCGTTGCTGTTGGGTTGGCTGTTGATCATCGGAGCCCGTCCGCTCAGCGCTCAGGTGGCGATTGCTCCGTCGTGGGGCATGATGCCGCCGGCCTGGGGACCGCGCACCGTGCAGATGGCTCCGTGGGGTGTGTTTGCTCCGCCGCCACTGTATGGTCGGTCGTATTACGCGCCTCCGCAGCCGATGGGCCATCAGATCACGCCGACGGGCCCCAACGGCTACACGTACGAGCCGGTCTACGCGCCTGCGCAGCCGAACGCATCTCCTATGTCGCTCCCTTCCGCTGCTCCGCTGGTTGCGGCGCCCGGAGAATACGATCAAGCTCTGGCCGCATTTCGTGGCGGTCGTTATGACGAGGTGCTGCTCAAGACCGGCGCGATCGTGTTGGTGAATCCGGACGATGGCCGGGCACAGCTGCTCGAGTCGCACGCGCTATTTGCCTTGGGACGGTTCGACGAGTCCACGGCGGCATTGCGGCGTTTTCTCTTGGTTACCCCCGTGGCCCAATGGCCTGCGCTGCTGGCTGGCCCGCGCGACGAGTATCGTGCGACGCGTTACTCGACCCACATTGCGGCCTTGGAGCTGTATTTGCAAATGCGTCCCAACGATGGCGACGCGAAGCTCCTGCTCGCCTATCACGCGGGCAACGTTGGGCTCGTCCAGCAAGCCGTCATGCAACTGACCATGCTCGTGCCGACGACAGATGACGATGCCGCACGGCGACTGCTCGAGTATTGGCGAGCACCGCCAAGGTAGCGGGGTGGAGGGGCAGAGGAGTGGAGGAGCAGCGCTGACGCGAGATCGCTACTCCTCCAGTCCCCCTCCCCCCTACTCCTCCGCCTCCCTTCCGCAAATATGTTTCTTAGAAGTCGATTTGAGCCATCGCGCCGAAAATGTGCGTTGAGCTGTGGCCGAACGTCGGACTCGACAACTGGGCGTTGATGTAGTTGAAGACGAGCTTCGTGTAGGGGTTCCAGAACCAGTTGATGCCGGCGGTAAAGTCGGCCATCGAGCCACCGTGAACCCCTTGATCGTTGAGGTTGAGATACGAGACACGCGTGGCAACTTCCCAGGCGCCCCAACCGGTTTCGGTCGTGTCGTTGGCCCGAATGCGGAAGAAATTCGTGAACGGTCGAATGCGATCGATCACGCCATAGCGTCGGTCGTACGGACGATGCTCGCCGGTGAGAAAGTAGCCGGCCTGCATATACGCTCCGGGCAAGGTCAGGTTGGCGCCGCCGATGCGGTCGACAAAGTTGACCATCGCTTCGCTCTGAAGGGAGAACGGACCGTTGACCCACATGAGTTCGGTGCCGATGACGTTGAACAGGTGCATGGGGATGGCGCCGGTGCTGAGGAAGAACGGCGTGCCATTGCTGGCGCCGGGGACCGCCTGACCGCTCGTGCCAACAGCTCCAGCCGCGTTTTCACCCACGAAAAACTCGGGAATCGTGCGGAAGGTGAAGGTCTTATTGGGCGGCGCGTTCATATAGTGGCCGAATCCCAAGTGTAGGTAATAGCGGCCGTCGGCCGGCTCATCGTAGTAGGGGCACCATGTGAAGCGTTCCGCGCAGGCCCAGCCTTGTGAGGTGCTGATCGAGTCGCCGAACTGATCTTGTCCGCCACGAAAGGCCGACGCGGCCCAGGTGCAACTGAGGTCGTCGGCATGGTCGTAGAATCCGGCACCGATATGGCGGAACGGAGTAAAGGCCTGGAACAGCAGCGATCGCTCGATGAAGGTCGTGTAGCGAAAACTGCTGACCACTTCGAGGCTGAACGGTTGCTTCCATTGTCCGATGCGTGCATTGCCCAATAGGGGCAACTGCGTCTGATCGAGCCAGACATCTGTAAAGGTCGGACGACCGAAAAAGGCAAAATCCATCTGAAAGAAATAATTGACCGTGTCGGTTACGCTGCCGCTCGCGGCCAGACGAGCCCGACGAAAGGCAGCGCCGTTCTGAATACGCCCGAACTCGGCCAGACTCGTGGGGTCTTGTGTGAAGAATCCGGTGTCGGCTTGGAACACGCCGTTGACCTTCACCGTCGGATAGGTCGTCGCAGTCTGCTTCTGAATGAAGTCGTTGAGTTTGGACTCGATCGAATCGATGCGCGAGACAGGCGCCTGGCCGGGGAGCGCTGGCGGCGGCACAGGGGTCGTCGCTTGGACGAGTTGGATCGGTCGCTCGATCGGTTCGGCCACGATCGGATTCGAGAAGCCAGCGGTCGTCGCCGGATGATTCGTGAGCGGTTCCTCAGCTTGTGCCGACATCGTAATCGAACAAGCCACCCCCATGATGATTGTCATCAAATCACGCACAGCACGACTCTCCACAACAAACCGCGTAGACCACTTTGGTATACGGAACGGTATCGTCGCTACGTCCGCGAAGCTTCATTTAAGCCGCAGAGGTGGCTTATTTTTAATAAAGCGGATGCACCGCCGCGTCCGAGGACTCGCAGGTAAAACAGGGCTGCTAGCAACGTTGGTCGCAGCCCCATCGAGGGGCGACGGTGCGTGAATCGATGAACCTCGGGCATACCCTTGGGCCGTTGTTTATTGATGGCTTCGAGATCGCTCGAATTTGCGCGCCTGGCAGGGGCGTCAGGCGTGAAACGAAATCCATCTGCGGTTATTTAGGAGAACCCGCAAGGCTTAACGCGCTAGCACGGCAACTAACGCATTGTGATTAGATTCCTAACATAAGTTTCGCTCGGAACTTTCGATTCCAACCATAGCCAGCGAAGTATGCGAATAAGCCTCGCTGCTAGCGTGTGCGGCAAATTGCTCCCAAATCGAATAAGCCTTAGCGCCGCTAGTATCGCTTTGGAAGACCCTCACGGAAGACCTTACACAAGTGGACGTGTAATACGAAAGGATTTATTTCTATGTTAAAACGATGGATTTCCCGTTTGGCCAACCGCGCTGTGCGTGGTTGTGCGATCTCCAGCCTGGCCTGGGCAGCCGCAGTCCTTTCGGACGGTATAGTTCACGCCCAACAGCCGACCGCCCCGAGCGAAGTGCAGCAAGTGGGCTACAACAGCTACAACAACGCGATGAGCGTTGAGCAGCGGTTGCAAGAGTTGGAAGCCCGAAACAATCAACTCGAAGCGTCCTATGCCAGCATGTCGAGGGAACTCGCCAATCAGCAGGCAGAACCTTACGTGATCGGCAGCGATCCGAAGATGAGTACGCAGTGGAAGAACGGCGTCGAGAGCCAAACGGCGAACAAGGACTTCCGCGGCAAGATGCGTGGTCGTACCCAACTCGACTGGACCGGTTTCACGGCGGGCTCGGCCCCGTATTACGCCGGCACGACGGGCGACATGGGCAAAAACGCCGTCGACTTTCGTCGTTTGCGTCTCGGTGCCGAAGGGAGTTTCTATGAGCAGTTTGACTGGGCTGTCGAACTCGACTTCGTGAACTCGGTTCGCGTTGATCCGACTTCGGGCGCGCTGGTCAAGAACAACTCATCGAACGCGGTCACGGGTGTTGTGGCACCCACCGACGTGTGGTTGAACATGAAGGATGTTCCCTGGGTGGGCAACATCCGCGTCGGTAACGTCAAGTACAGCGTCGGCCTCGAGCATTCTAACAGCAGCCGATTCCTGGACTTCATGGAGCGTTCGCTCAACCAAGACGCATACACCGGCGTGTTTAACAACGGTTTTGCCCCGGGCATTTTGCTCTACGATTGGAACGAAGCGGAAACCGCCACGTGGGCCACTACGTTTTACAAGAACGCGCAAAACGTGTTCGCGTTCGAAGCGGGTGACCGCAACAACGCAGTTGCCTCGCGTGTGACCTGGACCCCGTGGTACGACGAAGAGTCGCACGGCCGGTACATGATGCACGTAGGCTTGGGGACCCAATACACGGGGACCACCGAAGACCAATTGCGCGTTCGTACGCGCGGTTCGCTGCGGAACGGTATCTCGCAATACTGGCCGCTGACGACCGATACGGGCACGTTCTTCTGTAAGAACCAAACGCTCATTATTCCGGAGTGGGCTTTGGTGGCTGGCCGTTGGCACTTCCAAGCGGAATGGGCTGGCGCGTTCTACAACGGTGCCCGCGCTGCTGCAGCGGACCCCGACACCAACCAGTTCACCCAGGGTTACTACATGCAAGCCATGTACTTTCTGACCGGTGAACACCGCGAATATGAACGCCGGGCGGGCGCCTTCGGTCGTGTCGTGCCGCACGAGAACTTCCACTTCATCCGCCGCAGTGGCAAGGGATGTGGTTCGATTCTCACCAGCGGTGCCTGGCAGATCGGCTACCGCTTCAACGAGTTGAACCTGCAAAGCAGCAACGGCGGCTTCGCGCTCAACGGTGGCATCCAGGACGATCATACGCTCGGCCTGAACCACTTCCTGAACCCGAACCTCAAGGTGCAGTACAACTTTGTCGTCAGCCATCGCACGGCTCCGGCCGGCTTTGCTCCGGGCGCGGGTGGCACGCCGCTCGGTCAGTCGTACGGCTTCGGTATCCGCGTGGCCCACGACTTCTAAGCGATCGAGAACTTCCGCCGACTTAACCATTAAAAACTACGAAGATAAGGATATCTAACCATGAAACGTGCGATGATGTTGAGCTTGCTCGCGTTACTCCTGGGCTCGTTGGCCCACGACGCGATTGGCAACGAAGGCTGCTGCGGCGCGGCTTGTGCCAACTGCGGCTGCAATAAGGCGCGAAAGGTCTGCAAACTCGTGCCCAATGTCACGAAGGTCACGACCTACTGCTACTCGCTCAAGTGCGAAGACTTCTGCTTGCATGGCCGGAGCAAGTGCGTGGGAACCCAAGAGGTCTGCACCTGCCGCGGAACGAAGTGTGAATCGATCATGCAGCCAACCTGCTGCGAAGTGATGACCCGTCGTCTGTTGCAAAAGACGCCGATCGTCAAGGAAAAGCATGGTTGGAAGTGCGTTGTCGAGAC
>CAYLYE010000156.1:0-15421 GCA_964387325.1 uncultured Planctomycetaceae bacterium | reverse complement strand
AGACTCAACACGACGATTGCTCGACCACCATCGGCAGCACCTGCACGCGAGCGGTATTTTTTTTTATTATATGTATTCGTCCGTGATCTACACCGAGACCGACCACACGCGGCTTGCGATGCTGCTTAACCGCAAAACGTACTCGCGAAAGAATGGCCCCGCTATTGTCTTTCCGTTCATCGACGCGAGCGGCTCCGTGGTGCTTAACCGTGTGCGGCCCGACTACTCGAACGGTGGCGGCAAATACCTACAACCATCGGGCACCGAGACGCGCGTTTACTTTCCTTCTAGCGTGTATCAGGCGGCGGCGAATGTCGAGCAACCTCTCATAATCACCGAGGGGGAGAAAAAAGCCCTGGCGGCGACACAATGCGGCCACCCTACGATCGGGCTGACGGGCGTCGACTGTTGGCACAAACGCGGCTCGTCAGCGTTGCTGCCTGACTTGGAGCATATCGGCTGGAACGGCCGCAAAGTGTTCATCGTCTTCGATAGCGACTGGGCGACCAATCCGAACGTCGCCGAAAACGTCACGCTATTATCGGCCGCACTCGTTGCACGCGGAGCACGTGTGCTCGTTGTCGACCTTATCACACCGGAGCCCACCTCGTGAATCTTTCTATCACGGCTGACACGACAACCCCGATTCTCACGATCGACCCACCAGCAGCGGCGAAGATGCCCCTGGCCAAGATCGGGCTCGACGACTGGCTCGTGAAATTTGACGAATGCGACCGCGGCTCGCGTTTGCATGACCTGTTAAAGACGGCCCACGAGCCGATGATGCCCGCGGGGGAAACGATCAAGCGGCACGCGAAAACGATGGATGCTGCAACGCTCGCACAAACTATCATCGACGGCGACACGCTCGACGATACGTTGCGATTGCGTTATTGGCGTGGCTCGTGGTGGCGGTGGACCCGCGGCGCGTATCGTGAACTCGACGACGCCGATATTCAATCAACGGTCGTCAGAGCGATCAATCGCGATTATTCGCAAGTTGGTACGCAGCACATTGGCAACGTCTCGGCACAATTGCAAGCCCTCTCGCTCCTATCATCAAGGATCGACGCACCGAGCTGGCTCGACTCGAATAATGATTGGCGGCCGGATGACTTGCTTGTGGCCAAGAATGGCATCATCAATTTGCGGCGACTCGTTGACGGGGCGGACGACTATTTTCGAGAGCCAACTCCGCGATACTTTTCAACAGCTGCTCTTGATTACGACTTCAGCGATTCGCCAGCAAAGCCAGAGCGGTGGCTTAACTTCCTGCATGAACTATGGGGCGATGACCAATCGAGTGTTGAGTTACTCCAAGAGTTTTTTGGCTACGCTCTGACGCTCGACACCCGACAACAGAAATTTTTGCTGATTCATGGACCGAAGCGAAGCGGCAAGGGGACGATCGCCCGCGTGCTGCGGCGCCTGATCGGCGAAGCCAATTGTGCGAGCCCAACGTTAGCGAGCCTTGCTGAGCGTTTCGGACTGGCACCGCTTATCGGCAAGCCGTTGGCCATCATCACCGATGCGAGACTCTCGCGACGCTCGGACCAATCGACCATCGTCGAGCGGATTCTCAGCATCAGTGGCGAAGACTCAATTGACATCGACCGCAAGTTTCGCACGACGGTTACATGCAAGTTGCCTACACGATTTTTAATCATCAGCAACGAACTACCACGACTCGACGACGCAAGCGGTGCGTTAACCGGCCGCACGTTGTTGTTGCGACTTACGCGGTCATTCTTTGACCACGAGGACATTGAATTGACCGATCGTCTCGTGGTGGAACTCCCCGGGATCTTACTCTGGGCGATAAACGGCTGGGCTCGACTGAAAAACCGCGGTCGATTCGAGCAACCGGCATCGTCGCTTGAACTGCTTGGCCAGTTGTCGGACTTGGCGAGCCCCATTTCACAGTTTATCCGCGAGCGGTGTGTCACCGGCCCGCAGCAAAGCTGCTCTATCGACGCGATCTATGACGCGTACCGCCAGTGGTGTCTTGACGCTGGCCGGAGCCCACCGAGTAAAGGGGTCTTCGGCCGCGACCTGCACGCCGCGGATGCCAACATCAGGAATTCTCAGCCGTGGGTAGATGGGGAGCGGCAGCGTGTATACATCGGAATTGACCTGGCAAGTTGACTTTGGCACGGGTGGCACGCGTTCCAATCTATTGCACGCATTACGGGGGAATAAAAAATGGATGAGAGTAAACAAGAGCAAGTGATTAGTGAGTACAGTGGAAAATATCCCGTGCCACCCGTGCCACCCGTGCCAAACGGAGCATCGACCGATTGGCCCCCTTCGTTCCTGGCACGGCGGCGACAACGGACAGAACACCTCGAACAACGTGATAACGCGACGATCACGCAGTTGCCCGCAGCGGCTTGCAATGAATCAACACTGATTGCGGCGACGCCTTGCCCCGAAGTTGGCGACATGACCACGGTCGAGCCGATCGACTGGTGGCAGCAAATGACCGACGACGCTCGCCAATACCTGGCTCGCCCTGTTCCTGATCCGTGCGTCTGGTGTGGCGGCCACTATCGTCACAACCCCGCCTGTGTGGCCCTGCACCCTGACTGGCGGGTGGCTATGCCGTTCGGCAAGCACAAAGGCAAGCCGCTCGACGAAGTCCCGCGAGAGTATTTGCTCTGGCTCGTGGGGCGACTCGATGCAGAGAGCCCTCTTGCTCAGGACATTGCCCACACGATCGGCTCGACCCCATCCGAGACCGAGACGGAAACCGACGACGGGGGGTGGGACTAAATCTCTAGGACTTTCGCACCGAACGACTCGCCGCCCGCTTTGTAGGTTTTTTGACGCTTCAACGGATTTTGTACGATGCCTCGACCACGAAAACCGACTGAGATTTTGAAATTGAGCGGTAGCCGCTGGGCCAAAGGCCGCACAAGTGAGCCGCACGTCGAGCCGCGACTGCCCGAGCCGCCTAAATGGCTTGATCCGGCATCTGCCGAGCATTGGCCCCGCCTGGGCGGCATTCTGCTCGAACTGGGTTTGATCGGCGATGCCTACGGCGACGCTCTGGCGATGCTGTGCCGAGCACTGGCCGACTTTATCAAAGTCAGCAGCGAAGCCGCCAAGGCACCGTACACCGTCCAAGGGCATCGCGGAGCCGTCGCTCATCCCATCCACCGCGTTTACGACGCCGCATGGCATCGGCTGCTCAAGATGCTCACCCAGTTTGGCATGACGCCATCGTCCATGTCGAGCGTGCAAACCACGACGCGCACCAACACCGGCGATGAGTACTCGCTCAAGTCAAGTTGAACACCCGCCACACGTCGCCAAGTCGGCAGCGACGATCACGGCAACCATACCGCCGACGATAGGAAACCTTGCCATGACCGCGACTTTAACAGAACGACTCACAACGCACACGAACGAGCAACACGCCGCCAAGATCGAACGCTATCGGCAACTGGTCGAGCTGTACGCCGCCGGAGATGAACAAGACATCGACCTTGAGGTGGCACAACTGCTCGCTGATCTTCGCCTGCGACCGGCCGACTTTGACGCCGACGTGGCCATGCACAAGCGACACGAGCTTGAGCCGATTAAGACGGTCGAGCAACACGAGGCGAACACCGCCGAGTTAACAAAGGCCGCTCGTGTGGCACGCGACACTGTGACCAAGGCCGAAGCAAAGCTGGCCGATGCTCGACAAAAAAATCACGAGGCACAATGGGCCATCCGCACCGCGTCACAAGACTGGACCAATCGCCTTCGCGATATCAACACGAACATGCGATTGTTCGGCCCCGTCGAGCACGCCGTTGCGTCATTCCCCGGACTGAACACCCGCTAATCGAGGATCACACCATGCCCATGTTGGAACACGCCACCGCCAAACGTCGCCCCGTTGGTCAACTGCTCGCCGACACCTTGCGACGACTCGGCCGCGAGGATCAGGAATTGCAAGCCGAAGAAGTGAGCACCGCCAACGGTTCACCCGGCAGTCTGACCGACGCCAAGCGAAAGTTGCTCGCCGCACGTCGCAGCGACATTACCGCCAAGACCATCCGCGTTTGTAACATCGTAGACCAGTTGCAGGAGTCTAGCTCATGACACTCATCACCGGCTACGCTGCGACGTTCAACGACCTGAGCGTCAACCTGGGCGGGTTTGTCGAGCAGATACGCCCGGGGGCGTTTGCAGCAAGCCTACGCCGTGGCGATGACGTGCGAGCCTTGGTCGACCATAACCCGACTCTCATCATCGGCCGTTCGACGATGGGGACACTACGCCTATGGGAAGACAAGAAAGGTTTGCGAATCGAGATTGATCCGCCGAGCAATGCCATCGGCCAAGGGATCGTCGAGAGCATCCGTCGCGGCGACGTGAACCAGATGAGTTTCGGTTTTTACATCATGCAAGACGATTGGCACCAAGTCGACAATCAACTCATTCGGACGCTGATTGCGGTCGACCTGTTCGACGTGTCGCCCGTGACGTTCCCCGCGTATGAATCGACGAGTTGCAGCGTGCGATCGTTCACACGATCACGCGGGCGAGTCCCCGGGCTAAGTATTTGCCGTGCTCGGCTCAAGCTGGCTCACGTTGGAGTTGCTTAACTGAAAAGCGACGCTCCAGAATCACGGCTGCTGCGTCCAATCCGTACCGCTTGACCTGAGACACCTATCGCGTCTGGATAGAACCACGAAGTGATTAGGCGGCTACCCCTGTGCTACCCCTTTGCTATTGAAAATACCCGCTTTTCTCGCGTTATTTTGCATCGCTCTGCAACACGTTGCAAAAGTTGTCGACATAAGTTAAAAGCAAAGCACGCACCTACTTGTGGGAAAAAATTGCGGTTCCCAAGGCGAGTTTGCAAGCTAGGGGTTGAGGGTTCGATTCCCTTCGTCTCCACTCGGTGTAAATCATTTTTCAGAAAGCGTTAACGCTTACCCGTCGGCGTGCGACGGTGCGGCCTCAAGCTCAAGATTTCTCCGTAGTACTACGGAGAAACTTGCGGAGGACTCGCACATGCGTCGCAATCGGCCCCCTCAGTACTGCTACCACAAGGTCACTGGACAGGCTGTTGTTCGGCTCGATGGCCGAGATCATTACCTCGGCTTATTCGGTACCCCGGAAAGTCATGAACGCTACGAGCGGTTTGTTGCCGAGTGGCGTCGAAGCCACTCCGTTCGGCAATCGACTGCAAATCGTGGCGTCCCCGCAGTAGCCTCCCACTCTGCCGACCCAACGGTCAATGAAGTGCTGCTGGCCTATATGCAGTTCGCGGCGGCGTACTACGTAAAAAACGGTCGGACCACACATGAGTTGGTTGAGATGAAATTAGCGTTGCGCCCGTTATCGCATCCAAAATCAGTCACGGAGGACTGACATGGTTTGTACCAGAGTTCCACAATCGGCTCTCCTGGCGGTCATGCTGTCGTCGGCGAAAGATCAAGAACCCAAGCTGGTTCGCGTACTCGTTCGGGACGAGCAGCAACCGCAGCAAGCTAAGGCTTACGAGAACTTTCTCGGCAACGCCATTGCCGAGCACCTCAGCAAGCGTCCCGGTCTGCGGGTGTTGTCGGTAAATCTGAATTCGCCCGAGCAAGGGCTCGATTCCGCCACGCTCGACGCGACCGACGTCATCGTTAGGTGGGGCCATGTCAAACACGGCGATGTCAAATCAGATCGGGTTGAAGAAGTTGTACAGCGAGTGCTGGACGGCAGACTCGGCTTCATTGCTTTGCACTCGGCCCATTTCGCATAGCCCTTCATCGTTCCCAGGGACTGCCATTCCAGCGACAGGTCGAGTTGGTCGAGGAACTTCTCCACCCATCGCATTTGGTGCTTCTCCGGCGAGTTCGATTTCTGAACTGACAGTCGAAGTTATGATGGTCGAAACTTTCACTGTCGTCGAGGGTTCAATCACATACCCTTGCTTCGTCAGAGAACGACCATGCTCCACAAAAACATATTCGCCCTCGTGCTGTTACTGGCCTGCTCGCCGTTCGTTGCTATGGCCGACGAGCTTGACCAACGCTTGCGTCGGCTAGATCGCAACCAGGACGGGAAGCTATCGAGGGAGGAATTCCCGCAAGAGCGACTCTCACTGTTCGACAAGCTGGATGCCAACGGCGACGGATTCGTGACCTCGGACGAGCAGCAGCGTGCGACCAAGAAGCCCGGCAAGAAAGACAAGACGAAGCTAGCCGCAGTCCCTGATAGCGTGCGAGTCGAGCGGGATGTTCCGTATGCCGACTCGGACAATCCACGGAAACGTCTCGATCTCTACCTGCCAAAGAAGGCGTCCTCGGATAAGAAGTTGCCGCTCGTCGTCTACGTCCACGGCGGCGGTTGGCACAGCGGCGACAAGAGCGGCGGCTATCGACTACTGGGTCCGCTGGTGGAGAGCGGTGACTACGCTGCTGCCTCGATTGGCTATCGACTAACCCAGGAAGCGATTTGGCCCGCCCAGATTCACGATTGCAAGGCGGCGATCCGCTGGCTGCGGGCCAATGCCGACAAGTACGGCTACGACCCCGAACGCATCGGCATCGTCGGTACTTCAGCGGGTGGGCATTTGGTCGCCATGCTCGGCACGAGCGGCGACGTCAAGTCGCTCGAAGGAAACCTCGGCAAATATCCAGACGTGAGCAGTCGTGTCGCCTGCGTCGTGGACTTCTTTGGGGCCAGTGATCTCACGGTACTCGGAAGTCGGCATGACGGCCCTGATTCGCCTCCAGCAAAACTTATCGGCGGGGAAATCAAAGAGAATAAGGACAAGGCACTGAACGCCTCGCCGATTACTTACGTGAGTGAGGACGATCCGCCATTTCTATTCATCCACGGCACAGACGATCCGCTGGTTCCGTACAGCCAGTCCGAACTTCTCGACGCCGCATTGAAGAAAGTGAAGGTCGAGTCGCTGCTGATTCCAGTAGTCGGCGGCGGTCACGGTGTTTCAGGCAGTCAAGAACCGCAAGCACGAATGCGGGCTTTTCTCGACAAACACCTGCTGGGAAAATCGGTGTCCGTTTCAGCGGAGCCGATCAAGGCCGAGCGTGAAAAGTAAATCCCATGTCGCCCCCTCTCAAAGGCTGTCGGAACGCATCGCCTTTTCAATAGCTTGGCGAATTCCCATCGGTCGAATGGAAAACACGCTCAAGGCGGACCGATCTTGAACGACGGTGGGATTCTTCAAGCCTTCGATGAGGTGACGGCCGACCTCGAAGCTGGCAGGTGTGACGAGGGCCAGCCACAAACCCGATAAATACGGGGTCAGCACCGGCACGAAGATCAACCAACGCCGGAGGTGCTTGAGCTTGGCATACTCGCGAATGAGATCGGCGTAGGTCACGACATCCGTGCCGCCGATCTCGAAGATTCGGTTCTCTCCGGCTGGCAATTCTCTGGCTGCCAGCAAATAAGCCAGTACATCATCCACGGCAATCGGCTGCGTCAACGTCGAAAGCCATTTCGGGCACAGCATGACCGGTAGTCGGTCCGTCAACGATTTCATGAGTTGATAGGAAAGGCTGCCCGCTCCCACGACCATCCCCGCTCGGAATTCGATCGTTTCGACACCGGACTGTCGCAGAATCTCGCCGACTTCGTGGCGACTACGAAGGTGCGGTGACAGCTTGGGATCGGCATCGTCGCCCAGCCCGCCGAGATAGATGATGCGACTCACTCCGGCCTGCTTGGCCGCCGCGGCAAAATTCACCGCCGCCTGTCGATCTTCACGCTCGAAGTCTTTCGACCCCGACATCAGGTGAACGAGGTAGTAAGCCGTGTGAACACCCTGCATGGCTTGTTCAAGCGACTTTGCGTCCAGAACATCCCCTCGAACGACCTGCGTACTCTCGTTCGTGCGAGAAATCTTCGCGGGGTTACGAACAATGCACCGCACACTCACCGCTTGCCGCTCCAGCAACGTCAACAGCAGACCGCCCACGTAGCCGGTGGCTCCGGTCAGCAATATCAGTGGCTTGTCGTCGGTCGTGGTCGAATTCATGATGTCTCGTTAAGCGAAGAACGCGGCGGACCCGCATTGTACGAATTGCTCTCGCACCTAGAATGCCCTCAGTCCGATTTCGTCGCCGCGAGGATGCCGTGCTCTATTTCCGCCAACCGACTGATTCCAACATCCAGGGATTTCTCCGATCCCAGGCACAACTCGGTTACACCTATCCCGATACGGGAGCCACGGCGGCAATTCCCCCGGCTAACTACGTGGTGGATCATACCCGCGTACGTCTCGGCACCGGCAACGAGGTGTTTCATCGAGCGAAGAAAAGTTTGATGGGCTGGAAACAGTTCGACCTCGGCTGGCTCAAAGCGGCACCCGCCGATACGCCAATTCGTGCGGGAGAAGTTGTCGCCGTCGTGGCACAGACGCTCGGGATTTGGTCGATCAATGCCGCTCGAATCGTTTACGCGGTGGATGAGCCACGAAGATTCGGCTTCGCCTACGGCACGTTGCCGGGGCACGTCGAACAAGGGGAGGAGCGATTCCTCGTCGAACGAACGGATGACGATACCGTGTGGTACGACATCCTGGCGTTTTCACGACCGCGACACATCCTGACCAAGATCGGTTATCCTTTCGTGCGTCGATTGCAGAAGCGATTCGGTCGAGAGTCGGCGGCGGCGATGTTGCGAGTGGTCCAAACCAGTTAACCGCGAATTCTTATGTACGCCTGATTTTGATTGAACGCTTATGCTGTCACTCCGCCTTGGCCTCTGTTGCATGTTTCGTGACCAACCGATCAAGTTCGTCACGACCACAGCGACGGCGATCGGCAAGCTGACGCCCTGGCGCCGCTGCCTAGGCCCTCTAAAGAGCCCTGTCGATCGACCGGCACCGTCGCGTTGGCTGTCCGACCTTTCCCCACTCAATAGTAGGACTTTGGTGCATCTGTCGTGCAGTTCCACGCCAGTGTCCGACCTATCGCCGCTGGAGAATTTCAAGAGGCTAGCAATGCTCGACGTTCGAGCTACGAAAGTCACCTCGACCTCCGTCGCCGTCCTGCAAAAAGCCCTGCCCAACTGCAAGATCGACTGGGACGATCCGGCGAAGCCGAAGACGCCTGATCCGGCCGCGTTCGGCTCGAAGTAGCCGTTCACCGGTTCGTTGGCAGAGTCCTGCTGTGGTGGTGAGGTTCGATCACGGGGTGAATAAAGTCGCCCCAGTATCTTGAAGATGCTCTTGCAGCAAGCGTTCGATTTCAATCAATGTGGTGGCGGCACGGTGCAGTTGCTCGTGCGACTCGGAGACCAGCTTTTCTGAGGCAACATGCGGCAACTGGGCACTGGCCAGTAAGACCACGCCGTCGCCAGGTTTGTTAGGCGTGTTCAGTTTCGAGACCCCGATAATCGAACCGAGTTTCACATCGGGCGCTACGGGAAGTTTCTCCATGGTGCTCAGTAGCGGGTTGTCGGGTTTCAACAAATCGACGCTGCTGGGGATGCGACGCTGCATCCAGTTCACGAACACGCCAGGATTATCGGCTACGAGTCTGCGATGTCGCTCGTCGGCTTCCGTTGATTGATGGGCTAGTGCTGACGTAACGCGACCAATTCCCCGACTGGCGAGCGAGGCGCCTCGATGGGGTGTGCCGATAAAGACGACCCTTTTGACAAACGGCAACGGCCGGAAGAAAAACACCTCGCGTAACTGTCCTCGGTCGGCCTGACTCGCATTGATCTGATCCAACGGGCGATTCGCCACAAGATCCCAAAGCTCGGTCCCACTCTCGGTCACTTGTAGTTTCGAGACCAACCCACCCATGCTGTGCCCGATCAGTACCATTTGTGCCGCCGCGGGATCATCAGCCGCGTCAGGCCAATATGCCAAGGCCGCGTTCAACTCGCGGCGCAGCTTGGCGGCCGAGACGAGAAACGGCGTGCCGCTGGGATACCGAAATGCCCAAGCTTGATATTGTTCCCGAAACCAGGGTTTGGTTCGCAACTCATTCCACATGCTCACCCAGGTCGTGGGATCAGACAGCAACCCGTGCACAAACACAATCGGAATTTTCCCTGGTTGATAGGGTTCAAGCATGACGAGCTGCGCACCCTCTTCTGCGTCGGGATGAATAAACTCACCGATCGGATTGTTGGCGTTCTGGCTCAGCTGCCAGGCCAAGGGGGCCGTCAAATCGCTCGCTAGTGGCCAACGAAGATAAGATTCGTGTAACCGGGTGGCATGAGCCGTGTTGTAAAACTCCAAGACAACGCTGCCCGACAGCGGGTCATCCGGCGCGATCTCATTGGGCGACGCCACGACCTCATCGCGAACCCGCAAAACCACCGTTGCGGCAAATGCCTGATCTTTGCGAAAGAATCGCTCTTGAGTGGGGCGTCGGCGAATGACCACCAACGGCACACCAATTCCTGGCGAGCGAATCGTACTCAGCTGTTTGCCAAGCTGGTAATCGCCGACAAGTTGCAGTTCATTAAAGTCTGCGGTCGACCAGGAAAAGCCGTATAAGCTGGCCGGAATCGTCAGTGGTTGGCCGTTGCTAGTAACATGCAAACCGTGCCTGGGATCGAATCGACCAAATTGCTGGGCCGTTTGCATGAGCTTCGCAAGGCTGGCGTGATAGATGCTTGCTCGCTCGAGCAACTCATCCGCCGCCGGATCGTTACCTTGAGCGACGATCATTTCCCAGCCGGCACATACCGCGGCAAAATAGTGATCGACGCAACTCGGATCCTTCGCGGCTTCGAGCACACTGGCATGTTGAGCCAGCTGTCGGCAACGAGCGGCTTCGGCAATGCGTCGTCGGGCCGGCGTCGAGTTGAGGTGAACCGCCTCGTCAGCTTGAATTGTCAGTCCGATTTTGCAATCGGAACCGTTCCAAGTGGCACGTTTATGCCACGCTTTACAGCCACTCGGCACCGTCGCGATTAGGCTGACAAAACCAACGAGCAACACTCGATGCAGCCACGGCTGATATGAACAGCTGGCCGAAGTTTTCGATCTCATCGCGTGTTGGTTCCGTCCGGACCGTAAAGCTCCTAGGGAACCCTACCACGCAATTGATCTGAGGGAGGCGAGTATTCAACGGTACGTCCAGGACGACAGCCTGCAATCTAGCAAGCTGTAACGACTGCGCAATTCGTAAGAATTTGGGGGCCGCCTGCGATCGCTTAGGAGATCGTGATCGGCATTATTAAACGAGCTTGGAACGAGGATCGTTGACACTGCCGATGATACGCGGCCGTGAAACTAATAAAATCTCCCTCCGCGACGAGGATGCCTTGATGTTTGGTTGTTACAATGGAAGCCACTGGAGGCCTGGAACGAACCTCGGCTTACTCTCCATTGGAAATCTCAGCCTGCAACCCTCGCCGCTCACGCATTATGGACTGCTTCGAGCCTCATTATCACCGTCGCAAGCTGCTGCAAATCGGTGGTGCGGGACTACTCGGCCTGACGGCACGCCGACGGATCGAGGCCGAGCCGCCGGCGCTTGGTCCGGTGGCGCTGCACGGTGCCCGAGCTAAGGCGGTCATCTTCCTCTATCAGTTCGGCGGCCCGAGCCATCTCGACACATTCGACCTCAAGCCTGACGCCCCCGATGGCATCCGCGGCCCGTATCGTCCCATTGCCACCTCGGTACCGGGCATTCAGATTTGTGAACGGTTGCCACGAATGGCTCAGGTTATGAACAAGGTTTCGCTGGTGCGCACGCTGCATCACACGATGAAGAACCACAATGCGGCCGCGTGCTATGCCTTGACTGGTCGCGAACCGCCGACCGATGACATTCGGCTGCCTGACACATTGGATTTATTTCCCGCCTACGGCAGCATTGTCGACCGACTCATGCCTCCGCAGGCGATGCCAACCTTCGTGGCCTATCCGTATACGATCCGTGATGGCAGCATTACTCCTGGCCAGCATGCTAGTTTCCTGGGTAAAACGCACGACCCATTCCTGGTGCTCAGCGATCCCAGCCATAACGACTTTGCCCTGCCGGAACTCAGCCTGCCAAGCGACCTCACCGTAGACCGCCTTAGGCAACGCCGTGAACTGCAACAGATCATCGATCGTCAGTCACGCTTGGTGGAGTCGTCGGCGGTGCGTGGCTTGGACGCCTATTATGAGTCGGCGCTCGACATGCTGCGATCATCGCGTGTCAGTGGCGCGTTCGACTTGTCCCGTGAGTCGCCGAAGTTACGAGATCAATACGGCCGACACACCTTTGGTCAAAGTTGCTTGCTCGCGCGGCGATTGATTGAATCAGGCGTACGATTTGTAAACGTTTATTTCTCTGACTCGATTGGCGGACAGAGCACGACCATCGGCGGTTGGGATACCCACGGCTTTAACAACACCCGGATGTTTCCGATCATCGAACAGCGGCATCTGCCGATGACCGACGAGACGTTGCCCACGCTGCTTGCTGATCTGGACGATCGCGGACTACTCGACAAGACGCTGGTCGTGTGGGTGGGCGAGTTTGGTCGTACTCCGCGAATCAACGATAACGCCAGCCGTGATCATTGGCCCGGTTGTTATACAGCCCTGCTTGCCGGCGGCGGGGTGAAACGTGGTCATGTGCATGGAGCGAGTGACCGAACCGGATCGACGCCAGCTCGTGATCCAGTGCGGCCTGATGATTTGGCAGCGACGATGTTTCATCTCCTGGGTATCGATCCGCACACCTCCATCCGAGATCGGTTTAATCGACCGTTCTCCGTTTCCAGTGGCGAAGCCATTCACGGCGTGATCGCCTGAGCAAGCACCGACAGTGATCGAAAGCCCGCGTTGAGGCAACCATCGATGGCTAGCATCGACTGGGGTGGTTAAAATGCGAGCATCACGCTGGTCACCACCGAACGGGAGATTCGAGATGAAATCCTGCCCCGGCACGACGCTGCTGGTCATCCTGGTCGCAGTTGGTGCATATGCCGTAGCCGACCAGCTACCACAACCGCAAGCGACTGCCCCCACAGCTCCCGTTCAAACAGATTCCTCTCCACGATCCCAGCAGAACAGCGGTGACGTACCGCCGTCATCGGGAACGTCGGCAGACAAGCGGACTGTCTCACCGGAAGGTATAGCTTACCTGGAAAGGCTGCGTAAAAACACGCCGTTCGGCACAGCAGGCTTCGATCTCAAGGGTTTGCGGGCCGGCATGGGATCGCGTAAAGAACCCACCATCAAAGACATTAAGCTCCATCGCATCAAGATCGGGGAGATTCCGTGTGAATGGGTTGTGGCACCCGGCGCGGACCCCGATGTGCGGCTCCTGTATCTGCACGGCGGCGGTTGGGTTTCCGGGTCGGGAGGAAACTATCTGCCATTGGCGGCCGACATCTCGGTGGCGGCCAAGTGTGCCGTGTTGCTGCCCGACTACCGACTGGCACCGGAGCATCCTTTCCCCGCCGGGCTCGACGATTGTGTTGCTGCCCACGACTGGTTGATCACGAATGGGCCGTCCGGCCCCGGACCGGCCAAGAAGACATTCATTGCTGGGGATTCAGCAGGCGGTAACCTGACTCTGGCAACGCTGCTGGCACTGCGAGACCGCCAGCGGCCACTCCCGGCAGGCGGAATCGCCCTTTCGGCAGCCACGGATTTCACACTGGCGAGCGAGTCCCTGAAGACAGAGCATGATCCCATCATTAGTTCACGAACCATGCCCGAGTTTCGGGATCGCTATCTAGGGAAGACGGATCCCCGCAACCCGCTGGCCTCGCCCGTCTTCGGTAACTACCGCGGCTTTCCACCGCTGCTGATTCAGGTTGGCGAGCACGAAATGCTCCGCGACGACAGCGTCCGAGTGGCGAAGAAGGCACGTTCGGACGGGATCCCTGTGACGCTCGAAGTCTGGCCGGGGATGGTCCATGTGTTCCAGATTCGAGGGCTTCCGGAATCCCGAGAGGCTATCAAGCAGATCGCCGAATTCATGCAAGCGGAGCAGCTCAAACGATAACCCGTGTTGCATCGTAGAACGTTCCACACGGTCTCACTGCAGTGGATTGCGGATAACCACCATGATTTTGCATTGCGACATGGACGCATTCTACGCCTCGGTCGAGGAGCGGGACAATCCGTCGCTCGTTGGCAAGCCGGTGATCGTCGGCGGTACGGCCGAAGGACGTGGCGTCGTGGCGGCGGCGAACTACGTCGCCCGAAATTTCGGTGTGCACAGTGCTATGGCTGCGGCCCGTGCCCAGCGACTCTGTCCCCACGCTGTATTCATTAAGCCACGCATCGATTATTACGCCACAGTGTCTCAGCAGATTCGGGACATCTTCGAGCAGTATACACCGCTGGTCGAACCGTTGTCGCTCGACGAGGCCTTTCTCGATGTGACCGGCAGTGAGTCTCTCTTTGGGTCCGCGGTTGAAATTGGCCGTCAGATCAAGCAACGGATTCGCGCGGAGTTAAAACTGGTCGCCTCTGTCGGTGTGGCTCCCAACAAGTTCGTGGCCAAGATCGCCAGTGATCTGCAGAAGCCTGATGGCTTCGTAATGGTTGCCCCGGACCAAATGCAAGCGTTTTTGGACCCGCTGCCGGTCGGTCGACTGTGGGGTGTGGGGAAAGTCACCGGCCAGGTCTTCGAGCGATTTTCGATTCGCAAGATCGCTCAACTGCGTCAAGTTCCGCTCGAAACTCTCAATCAGTGGTTCGGATCATCCGGTGAGCACTACTGGCAACTTGCCCACGGGATCGATCATCGGCTGGTTGTGCCCGACCGTGAAGCCAAGTCGATCTCGAACGAAAATACTTTCGCCGAAGACATCGCCGACATGGAAGTGCTGCGAGCATGGCTCGTGGACCTCGTCGAACAGGTCGCTCGACGCTTGCGTCGCCATGACCTCAAAGGCCGGACAGTCGAATTGAAAGTGCGGTTTGCCGATTTTACAACGATCTCCCGGTCCATGACGCTCGCTGGGCCCACGAACATCACCCAGGAACTACTGGGCGCCGGACTCGAGTTGCTGACACAACGCCTACCACCGCGGCATTTGCCCATTCGATTGCTGGGCTTTGGTGTGCAGAAGTTGGATGACTCGGGTCGAACCCAACAGCAGCTGTTTGATCAACCCGAACGTGAACGACATCAAGAGTTGGACCGCGTCGCTGATCAGATCACGGCCAAGTTCGGTAAGTTGGCGATTCGTCGTGGTGCGAGGCTTGACAAGGGCGACGATTAGTTGTGTAACGAACAGCTCAGCAGTTTGATTTCAAAACCACTTTGTGAGACGTCGCCAAATACGGCGGTGTTGTTGCCAGCCGGTTATCCGTTTTCCGACACCGTGAGGATACCCAAGTCAAAGTTGAGATGGTGATACGAGAAAGATGATCCAAGTGGCTTTTCGTAGTGCTGAATCGACACTGATTCCGGGCAATTGAGCAACGATGGTACAATCCGTCAACGGCACAAACCTGATGCATCAATAGTCGAGTCGAAGACGA
>CAYLYE010000155.1:0-15449 GCA_964387325.1 uncultured Planctomycetaceae bacterium | reverse complement strand
CCGTTGTAGCGTCCGCGGAACATCTCGGGGAGCACCGAGGAACTTTCGACCGCGGCGATCTCTTCGTGCGTGGGCCAAATGTCTTTCAGGTACACATGCTTGCCGTCCTTGCCGATGCCGATCGGCTCGTTGACCAGATCGATATCGGTGGTCCCGGCCAGAGCATAGGCCACGACCAGCGGTGGGCTGGCCAGATAGTTGGCCTTCACCAGCGGGTTGACGCGGCCTTCAAAATTCCGGTTGCCGCTGAGCACGGCCGACACAACGAGGTCGCCGTCGGTCACAGCCTTGGCGACCTCGTCCGGCAGCGGGCCACTGTTGCCAATGCAGGTCGTACAGCCGTAGCCCACGGTGTGGAACCCGAGTTGTCGCATGAAGCAGCTCAGGCCGGCTTTGTCCAAGTAGTCGGTGACGACCCTCGAGCCCGGGGCGAGACTGGTCTTCACCCAACTCTTCACGGCGAGGCCTTTCTCGACCGCCTTCTTGGCGAGCAGCGCCGCGCCGAGCATAACCGACGGGTTACTCGTGTTGGTGCAACTGGTGATCGCGGCGATGGTGACCGCGCCGTGGGTGATGTCGGCCGAGTGACCGTTCTTGACGACCGTGCCGGTCCGCTTCAAGGCAGCCTCGTCGAGAGCAAAGCCACGGCTGGCGATGGGGGCTCGCAGGGCGTCGTTGAACGTCTTCTTCATGTCGCGCAGCGCCACGCGATCTTGCGGACGCTTGGGTCCCGCGAGGCTCGGCTCGACCGCGCTCAAGTCGAGCTTGAGCACCTTGGTGAAGGTCGGCACGGGCGCGTCGTCCGTGCGGAAGAGTTGGTTCTCGCGCGTGTAACGCTCGACCAGCGTGACGTCCGCATCCGAGCGGCCCGTCTTGCGGAGGAAGTTGAGCGTCTCGGCGTCGATCGGGAAGAACCCCATCGTCGCGCCATATTCCGGAGCCATGTTGGCGATCGTCGCACGGTCGGCGAGCGGCATCGTCGAGACGCCCGGGCCGAAGAACTCGACAAACTTATTGACCACGCCCTCTTTGCGAAGGATCTGTGTCACCGTGAGCACGAGGTCCGTTGCCGTCGCGCCGGGAGGCAACTTGCCGGTGATTTCAAAGCCGACGACCTCGGGCATGAGCATGGCCAAGCTCTGGCCGAGCATGACCGCCTCGGCCTCAATACCACCGACACCCCAGCCGAGAACGCCGAGGCCGTTGATCATCGTCGTGTGACTGTCGGTGCCAACCAGCGAGTCGGGAATCGCCACCTCGCCGACGTGATCTTTACGCACGAACACGCCTTTGGCCAGAAACTCGAGGTTCACCTGATGTACGATGCCGACGGCGGGCGGGACCACGCGGAAGTTGTCGAACGCCTTTTGACCCCAACGCAGGAACTCGTAACGCTCCTTGTTGCGATTGAATTCGAGTTCGACGTTCTCGTCGAGCGACGAGTCGGTGGCAAAGGCGTCGACCTGCACGCTGTGATCGATCACCAAATCGACCGGGATCAGCGGATTGATCTGGCTCGCCTTGCCGCCGAGTCGCTGCATCGCGTTACGCATCGCGGCCAGATCGACAACGCACGGCACGCCGGTGAAGTCTTGCAGCACGACCCGGGCGGGCTTGAGTGGGACTTCGACCTCGGGCAGTTTGCCGCTCTTCCAAGCGGCGAGCGCCTTCACATCGTCTTCCGTCACCTCGTAGCCGTCACAAGTACGAAGCACGGCTTCGAGCAGGATGCGGATCGAGTACGGGAGCGTGGCGATCTTGCACAGCCCGAGCTGTTCGAGTTTCGCGAGGCGATAAATGCCCAGCCGCCGACCATTTCCGGCATCAAACGTGTCGCGGGCAGCGAAGGGATCGTGGCGAAGAGGGGCACTCATGGGCAGCATCCTACGAAGTCGTCAGACGTTAAGGTGAAATCAGGACCCGACAGTATAAAAATTCCCCGTCGCCTCGCATAGGCATCCGTCAACACGAACTGCGAGGAGGGCGTGAAATAGCCGGAAATAAACGCGAATGAACGCAAATTAAAAACAGTCATAGGTTGGCGCAGGTCAAAAATATTTCCGTTCATTCGCGATCATTTCCGGCCATTCGTTCTCTGCCGCTGATTCCGGCTTGTCGGTGAATAGACTCTCGGCCCTGGTCACGATACGATGGGCCGATTGTCGACCGCGACTTTTCTTCTACTCTCAAACCCAGCCCCGACCCCCATGTCTGCCTCCTTGCGCCAACGGATTTTCGAGCAACTCGACGCGCTGACGATCGTCGACCCTCACACGCACATTAACCCCCTGGCGGCCCCGTCGAAAACGCTCGCCGATATCCTCGGCTACCATTACTACACCGAGTTGTGTCACTCGGCCGGTATGGCCAAGAGCCGCATCGAGGAGCCGGGACTCGACCCGAAAGAGAAGGTCCGCCGGCTGGTTGAGTATCTGCCCACGATCGACAACACGATCCAATACAGTTGGCTGATCGAGTTGAGCCAAGTGTTCTTCGGCATGACCGACGATCGGCTCACAATCGACAACTGGGAGCGTGTTTACGACGCCGCGCTCAACAAGATGCAGCAGAGCGACTGGGAGCGACAAGTGCTCGAGCGGAGCCGACTGTCGGGGGTGTTTCTGACGAACGATTTTGACGACCCGCTCGCGGGCTTCGATACGTCGTTCTATGTGCCGTGCCTACGGACCGACGACTTGGTCTTTCATCTGGCCAAGAGCGAAGTGCGGGCTCGGCTCGACAAGGCCAGCGGAGTGAGCGTGAAGGACCCGGCCAGCTTGCGCAGTGCGATCGGCAAGTTGTTCGCGCATTTCAAGAGCAAGGGAGTGCGCGCCTGCGCGATCTCGCTGCCGCCGGATTTTGCCCCCAGCAAGATCAGTGATCCCACGGCCGCCTTTAACGAAGTCTACACCAAGGGGCTCGACGCCAGTCCCGACCGACGCCGCGAGTTGAGCCATTTTGTCTTTTGGACGTTGGCCGAATACTGTGTCGAGTTCCAATTACCGTTCGATCTGATGATTGGCGTCAATCGCGCGGTGTACTCGGCGGGCGTGTATCAAGGGCAAGACCTGTACGACAGCCGCGTGTCGCTCATCCAGTACCGCGAGTTGTTCAATGCGTTTCCGAGTGTGACGTTCCCGCTGTCGGTCTTGGCGAGCGTGACGAGCCAGGAGTTGGCCAGCTACGCGTGGATTTTCCCGAACGTCGTGACCAACGGCCACTGGTGGTACTCGAACACGCCCACGTTCATCGAGCACGATCTGGCTGCCCGGCTCGAAGCGGTCCCCAAGACCAAGCAGATCGCGTATTACAGCGACATGTACAAGCTGGAGTTCGCTCTGCCCAAGTTCGCGATGTTCAAGCGGATTTTGGCCAAGGTGCTCGCCGAGCAATACGTGGTCGATCGTGGCTGGAGCGAGGAGCGGGCCGTGGCGTTGGGCACGCAGGTGTTGCGCGACAACACCGAGCGGGTTTTCGGCGCGAAGGGGTGAGTGCCGCGTGGCGCGTGATAAGCAGGAGAAGGCAACCACGGACAAACACAGATGCACACCGCGGAGGGTGCGGACGGGGTGCGTCGGCGCAATCCGGAGTAACGTTGCGAATGCAAGCGTCGTGTGAGACCTTGTCCTAGTCAGTCGACTTCGCCCCCGGTGCTGCAATAAGTTTTTTGATCATGGCGCTGCCACTTTATACGCTGCTGATGCTCGCGAGTGTGGCCACCGGCGCGTGGCTGGCGCGACGCTCGCAACGCGAGCTGGGATTGTCGTTCGAGCAACGCGCGGGCATCGGCCTCGGCGCGTTCTGTGGGGCCATGCTCGGTGCGAAGCTGCCGTTTCTGCTCTTCGATTGGGAGGGGGTGCAGAGTGGCGAGGCCTGGCTGAGCAATGGCAAGACGATCCTCAGCGGGCTGGCCGGCGGCTATTTGGGGGTCGAACTCGCTAAGTGGATGCTGCTTGTGCGAGTCAAAACCGGCGACTCGTTCGCGGTCCCCGTCGCGTCGGCGGTCGCGGTCGGACGTCTCGCCTGCTTCGCCGGCGGTTGCTGCTTTGGCCGACACACGTCGCTCCCCTGGGGCATCGACTTCGGCGACGGACCGCGTCATCCCACGCAACTCTATGAAGCCGCGTTCCATGCCCTGGCGGCCGTCACTTTGGTTCAACTCCAGCGGCGTGGACTGTTTCAACGGCAACTCATCAAATTGTACATCATCGCGTACGCGGTCTATCGTTTTGCGAGCGAATGGCTGCGTCCCGAGCCGATCGTCGGCGGCGGACTGACCGCCTATCAGTGGACATCACTGGCGTTGATCGCGTTGTTCGCGTGGCTGTGGTGGCGGGATGAACGCAGTGAGTCGTCGAACGTTGAGTATCGTGGTTGAGAGGTGCTTCCGCCGATACGCCGGAGCAATCCGAACCCTCAGCATATCGCTCTATCTCCGGGGTTCGTGATCCGATCATGAGTTATGGTTGCGTATCCAAATGGCCGAGTGGAACTATGTCGACGTACCGATCTTAAATCTGGGCAGTTATGAGCACCGGGCCAACTTGGCGGGGTAAATCCGAACGGCCAAACATGAAGTCACAAAGTCGTCTTTGTTCGACTTTTGAACTTTATGCGGCGAGTAAAATGCCTCCGGTCCTCGTCCGCCGCGGAGTGCTTCCACCGCGACCACACGCAACGGCCGAGCGGGCGATTGTAGTCGAAGGATGAAGGATGAAAATGGAGCGATGTCGCGTGAGCGTGTCTTCTTTTCAACCTGCGACGACAGCGGCATCTAGACTCGATTCAGCGTGCCCTTAATTCCGGCGAACGAATCGGTCTCGATGCCAAAACGCTGCATGAGGGTGATGAAGAGCAAGGCCAGCGGTTCTTCCTCGGCTTGAATCTGGCCGGTCCAGCCCGCGTCGGTATCGATCCCGGCACCGGCTTGATTGTCCTCATTGCCCTTGCCGAACTTGAGATACCGGCCGTTAGTGAAGCCCAAGTTTTTTCCGCCGGCGGAGATGATCGGATAATTGCGCGAGAGATGGAAACTACTCGATGCCGAACCGTGCATCGCGAACGTGTTGTCGAGCAGGCTACCGTGTCCGGTCGGCTCGGGTGTGTCTTTCAGCTTCTGAACGAAGCGACCGAACTCTTCTGCTTGGTAGCGATTGTAAGTGCCAAGGTTCTTCCAGCCATTGGGCTGTTTGACGGCATGCGTTAGACCGTGAGCTCCGCCGAGGCCCACCGCGCGGGACAACAAGTCATGCGGCCCCTCGCCGTTCTCGCGCCCCAACTGGAACGTCGCCACACGTGTCGAATCGCTGAGGAAGGCGAGGTAGATCAACTCGTACATCGTTTGAAAGTACAGCCGGGCCTCGGCCGGCGTCGCTTCCAAATGGAGATGACGCGTGTCGACCGTCGGAATCGGCGTATCGATCCACTGTTGCGCTTTCACCAACTTGACCTCGGTATCGCGCACGGCATGCAGATACTGCTGGAGCGTGTGGCGGTCTTGCCGCGACAGCGACTTTTCCAGCGAGCGTGTATTCGCGAGGAGCAAGTCGAGGGCACTCTTGCTGCGCGCCAACCGGGCATGAGCATCTTTGCTGCTGGTGACAAACAGCGTGTCGAAAATCTGCTTCGGCTTGTTCATGGCCGGAATCGCGCGCCCTTCGCGATTGAACGACTGCGTCTGCGCACCGCGCGGACCACCGATGCCGCCGTTGGTCGACAACACCAACGAAGTATGACGAGTCAACTCGCCGGTATGCTCGGCAATAACTTGGTCGACGGAGATCGAGTTCTTATATGGCCCATGACCGCCGACGTTCGCACCGGTCAGATATTGATCGGCGTTGGAATGGCCATGCACCTTGCGAGCTGCCGGATGAGACAGCCCAGAGTAAATCGTGATCTCGCTGCGAAGCGGCTCGAGCACGTCGAGGACTTTCGTCAGTTGAAAATCCTTCTCGCCGCCGCGTGGAAACCAACTCCAATCCTGCCACGCAGGGTCCGACTTGAGCGGAAGACCGACACCGTCTGGATGATAGACGCTCAGGAATCGCTGCGGGGTCGCATTCGCGGCCGGCTTGCTTGAGGCCAGCGATTCGAGCCACGGCAAGGCGAGCGCGACACCGGCGCCACGCAGAAAGTTGCGACGTGGAATGGCCACGGGTTTGTCGTTCATCACGGAGTCCTACTGCTTATTTCGATTGGAATAGATGGCTGTTAACGACTAAGTGGATGAGATCGGATAGCCGATCACCCTGTTTCCTGAACTGAACGGTTAGACCGTCGATGTCTATATGATCGCCAAATGTCAGCGGCCGACCAAGAGCATAAGCGGTAATTTTGTGAACCATCGCCCGGGCAAATTGATCCTGCCGGTCGGCCAGCAGGTAGCGTTTAAGGCCCTCGACACCGGCGAGTTCCTGCTTGTTGAACAGGACCGAGGTCGCATCGACGGGCTTATTCTTGATCTTCGAGCGAAAGGCCCCCAGGGCATCATAGTTTTCGAAAGCGATGCCCCACGGATCGATGCGAGAATGGCACGAAAGGCACGCTGGCTTGTTGCGATGATCGGCGATGCGTTCCTTGAGCGTCATCTCCAAGATACGTGGATCGGTCAAATCGACTTTGGGCACCGCGGCCGGTGGCGGAGGCGGCGGGTCTTGCAGAATCCGCTCCAGCAGCCAGATGCCGCGCTTCAATGGATGAGAATCCGTGCCGTCGGAATTCATTGCCAAGATTGCAGCGGACGTCAATATGCCGCCACGAGGCGTTTGCGCAGCGATGGGCTCCTGGCGAAAATGAGGCCCGAAAACATTTGCGATGCCGTAATGCTGAGCCAGTCGCTCGTTGACTACGACGTAATCGGCATGCAAGAAGTCCAAGATGCTGCCGTTGTTACGCAGTACGGTTTGAAAAAAAGCAATCGGTTCGTGCCGCATCGCTTCACGCAACGCGTCGTCTTTGACGTGTGTTACCGCTTCCAGGCCATCAAGGCCCAACCATTGCTCGACAAAATGTTCCGCAAACCGTTCAGCTCGCGGGTCGGCCAACATGCGGTCGACCTGTTCGCGCAAAATGGCCGGATCGTTTAGCTTGCCATCCCGAGCGAGTCGCAGCAGTTCACGATCGGGTACGCTCGACCAGAGAAAAAGCGCCAGTCGGCTGGCAAGCTCCGCGTCAGTAATCGTTCCCGAGCGCTGCGCATCGTCGGCGGAGGATCGTTGCGTCAGGTACAGAAACTCGGGCGAGGCCAGGGCCGTGGCCAAGACTTCGATCATCGCTTCTTCAAACGTTTTAAAGTCTCGCCGATATTTGGCGTACAAGTTCAGGAAGGGAGTTACTTCGTCGGCCGTGACGGGACGTCGCCAGGCTCGCTCCAAGAATCGGGTCAGAACTTCGCGACCGTAAGCATTCTCATTGCTCTTGTTTTCACTGGCGATGAAAATATCGCGATGGCTTTGCGGCGGCCATTGATCGTAGTGCGGTGCGCTGACTTCGATGTAGTCGATCACCAAGTGCAATGGCACCTTGCCGCCGCGAGCGTTCGATTCATTGCGGATATGCAGGAACTCATCGCGTCTAGGAAAAGTGGTCTCCAACTTGCGGAACGGATTGCGTTGTATCTCGCTCAGTGGAATGTCGAACTCGATGAACTCGGGCTTGTCGGCTGTTGCGGTGACGGGCAGATCGCGCTGGCTCACCACCTGAGAAAAATTCGCGTTGTTGCTGGTATGCGCACTGAAAATCAGTCTCAGGCCGGCATATTCATTTGGCTCCATCGTTGTACGCCCAGCGCGAATCCGCACGCGCATCATCCCCTCGTCGGGCAAGAAGCGATCCAGGTTCAACTTCAACTCGCTCGATTTCGGCAAGACGACCACCACGGGCGAAACGACCGGGTTGTGCCCCGCCACCGCGCCTGGCTGAGGAGCGGCGTTACCACCGGAGTACGCGATCGCTTCGTCGGTCGATCGATCGAGCAGATGCGGCTTATTCCGATCGACGGGACGCTTGAGGTCGGCCTTCTTATTCTGCTTCGCCTTCTCTTCCGGCGGTTTTGCCATCTCCTCATGCATCGAAATAATGTACGTCACCGGCTGAGGGCGTTCACCACGAACGGTCACACGCTCAAGCGCCTTCAGCCCGAGCTCGCGATAGGCCTCGAACTGCATGGCCGACATTTGCAGCAAGTCGGAGCTATTCTTGAAGCCGTCGTCCGATGCGGTCTCGGGGGGCAAACCATTTGCGATTTCATACGGCAAGCCAAGCAAGTCTTGCAGGGCATAATTGTATTCGTATTTGGCCAGGCGCCGGAACGACGAATGCGACGAACGGCTGCGGCTAACGATCGACGCCTTGCTCATCTCCGCGCTGAGCCAATCGACAATATTGCCACGATCAGCGTCGGTGAGTCGATACTCGGCCTCATCGTCCGGAGGCATTTCCCCGTTGCTGAGGACCTTATAAATGCCTCGCCAGCGATCGACATCGGGCCCAGCCAGCAAGTCAGGATTCAATCGGTCGATGCGCAGATTCGCCAGGCTCGAGTCGGGACCATGACAGGCGACACATTTCCGCGCCAGCACGGGCGCGATGGACTTTTGAAAATGGTCAAGATTGGCCGTGGGAACAACCGGCGTCGAAGCGGTCTGTTGCTCGGTCTCCTTCAAGAATCGTGATTTCGCTCGTCCCGTAGCGCGGACTTCGTCGAAACTCGGCGGCGCGCGGTTGGGTTCCGCGGCCGGCAACAAGCAGGCACTTACGCACAGCAACAGGATCGTGACGAACAGAGAACGCATGGGCAGATTGGGCTTTCTGGGTTAAGGCCTCGCCGATTTCAATAGTATAGTCAACCAGAGATTCTCGGGAGGGGGGGGCCAATCGAATTCCCTCGTTTCGATTAATGGGCTCGGGCACCGTATAACTGCTGAATTGAGGAGTAATTATTGAAGCTTACTCAGTTATATTCGTTCATGCGCGTCTCTGCTCGAAACAGCGAGAATTTCAGGGTAGACCTACTGGAGTCGTCGAATTTATCGTGAGGTTGTTTGTGAGCATTATTGCCCTCGTATTTTGTGTTGCCGCGATGAGTTTGGCCGTCGATGCTCCGCCGCGTGCCGTGGCACCGTTCGACGTGACCACCGCGCGAGCCCATCAGGAAGCTTGGTCCAAGTATTTGTCGACGACCGTCGAGGAAAGCAACACCTTGGCGATCAAACTCATTCTGATTCCGCCCGGCGAATATCAGATGGGAAGCTCCACCGAGCAGTCGGAGTATGCTCTTGAGTGGTTGAACCGGATTCCCCGAATCGCTCCGGGCGAAGCGGAGCGGCTTCGACACGAAGAAACACCTCGGCATCGCGTCGTGCTCACTCGGCCGTTTCGCATCGGCCTGACGGAGGTCACTGTCGGCGAGTATCGACGGTTCGTCGAAGCGTCAGGATATGTAACGGAGACCGAGCGATTCGGTGGCGGGAACTCCGGGAAAACCGACGAAACCGATGCGGCAAAACGCGCCCTGCTCTGGCATTCGCCCGGGTATAAAACATCGGACGCTTCTCCGGTCTCGCAGATCACTTGGAATGACATGATCGCGTTTTGCAATTGGCTCAGCGCGAGTGAACGACGCGAGACGTGCTATCGCCGCGACGCGCAAGGAGAGTGGTCCTGCGTAGCCAATGCAAACGGTTATCGTTTACCGACCGAAGCCGAGTGGGAATATGCCTGCCGCGCGGGTTCGACGACACATTACTCGTTTGGCGACGATGTGACCGCACTCGATGAGCATGCTTGGTTCAATCGCACGGCCGAAGTCAATGGAACGATCGGAGCGCGACCGGTCGCGACAAAGCGGCCGAATGCTTTCGGACTGTTCGACATGCATGGCAACGTTTGGGAACGATGCCAAGACTATTTTGATCCGCGATGGTACGAGAAGAGCCCGACCGAAGATCCGTCGGGTCCGGTCGTTGGCAAGAATCGAATGGTTCGCGGCGGCGGTTGGCATTACTATGACTTGCATTGCCGCAGTGCGTATCGCAACAACTATTCGCCTACGGCCCGGACGGGCAACACCGGGTTTCGCATTGTCCGTTCGTTGTAGCGCCAAATCACAGCCGCGAAGCAACTCGTTGTCATGACCGATTCCGATCCGCCTCGGGTGTCGGTATCCGAGTCGCACGATCTCTTCAGGTGGAATTCATCGTGTCTCGCTCGACGCCCATCGTCCCCCTCATGGCTCTTGGAGCTGCTGGACTGATCGATGGGCCTCATCCGAGGCGGGTGTAGGCGGCAGACAGAAAATGTGGCGCTGATCAGGTAGCCTAGAGAATGACCTATGATATCTCCCGAAGAACCCATTTTTGGGGCGCAGCGTTAAGCATGATCGGGGACGACATCGACCGAGACGCCGACTAAATGTGTCCCACCACCGAGGACGACCCCTTTGATCGGTGCCACGTCGCCATAGTCGCGCCCCCAGGCAACGGTTACATGCTGTTCCGAAGGTAAACAATCGTTCGTCGGATCGAGCGCTACCCAACCGTAGACCGGGCACCACACCGCGAGCCACGCATGGGAAGCATCCGCGCCAATCAGCTTGGACTCTCCTGGAGCGGGTGTGGTCAACAGATAACCGCTCACATACCGAGCTGCCAGACCAAGCGCCCGCAGGCAAGCAATCTGTAGATGAGCAAAATCCTGACACACGCCGCGACGCAGGTGCAGAACGTCACCGGTGGGAGTGCTCACGGTGGTGGCGGTGGGATCATAGGTGAAATCGACAAAAATCCGGTGCGTCAGATTCAACGCAGCATCCAGCAGCGGTCGTCCTGGGGTGAATGACACCTGCGCATAATCACTCATTTCACGGCTGATTTGCACACACGGCGAGGGGTGAACGAACATCGCGGCGGCAAGCGACTCCGGATCATTACAGCGGCGAATCGTGTCACGAACGACTTCCCACGGCGGAGTATGAACAGGCGAGATGTGCGGGGTCGGATCGACCACAACGGTGCTCTCGGCAATGACGCTGAGTTCTCGATGCGAATGATCAATCAAGAAAAAACCGGCTGCGTTGCCAAAGCAGTCGGTCCAGGCGCGAATGGTCTGTGGAGTGGGCGCGATCGTCTGCCGATTGATCAGGCATTGTTGCCCGTGAGTATTTCGCGGCACCAATCGAACCTGATTGTGACTAATCGTCACCGGAGAACTATAGCGATAGGTGGTCTCATGCTTGACGCGATATTTCATGAGGCCCCTCCATGATACGACTGACCCAATTGGCGTGATTCGACCGTGTGGGTGAAATAAGTGTGCGTGATGCAGTTGCCAAGTGCGTTGATCGTCGTCGACAACTGAGCGAGAAAGCGGTCGAGCCACGCCCGCGACTGATGCTCGTCAACCTCGACAAGCGCGTCGGCATCTGTCATGCGGAGCTGACGCTGGGCATCATAGCTCAATTCGAGTTCGGCCGGATATTGCTGGCGATCTCCGGCCAAACGGAGCTCATTAACGTGCTCGCTCAGGAGACGCACCTGAAACGACACGCTGCGTGGATTCGTGTCGTCGAGCAACAACAAGTCAAGGATCGGCGACAATTGCAACGACATCAGATAGCGATTTCGGTAAGTCATCGTGCTATCGCCGATTTCCAGCAGCGCTTCGAGCAATGCGCCGAGGTCGTTACTGTGTGGAACCAAGGTCCGCCGCAGCAAACGGAGCATGTTATGAGCCCGCTCGACGCGACGCCCCATGTCAAGAAAACGCCAACCGGGACCGCGCGTCATGTTCTCGTTCGTCAATCCGCTGATCGCCAATAGCGTGGACAAGAGCTGGTTAAGCAGCAGCAGCAGGTCGCCAAGCCGGGCTTTGTCCGCAGGCCAAGGGTAAAGTATGTCCAGATCGAGTTGGTTGATAATTCGATAACTGTCCACACTCAAGCGATCACGTAGTGTCGAGGCGGTGCGACGCACGGCACGTAGCGTATGAGCAATTGAACTCGTGTCGGCGGCTTGGAACACGAATCGACGACACTCATGGCGAGAGGACTCCCAATCGCCGCCGGATTGTTGCAGAGCAATGTGATCGTCACCGGGCCGAATCAACGCCTGCAACAAGAGGTGTAATTCCGGCCGTAAATTCGATTCAAATTCTCCGGTCATACGCACCACAATGCAGCGCAGGTGTCGCGTGGAGGACTCGGCTCGTTCGACGAGCCGTCCCAACCAGTAGAGATTGTCGGCCACACGGCTCGGCAGGTCGTTGGCGCTGCGTCGCAATTCGAGCGCCGCGCCGCCATGTTCGAGCAGGCTGATCGGCGCGACGGGATGGTCGCTGAGCACCCAGACGTCTTTGCTGCCTTGGCCGGCGGTCATCGACTCGCCCAGCGTCGACGGGCTCGACGATACGCGCGACAAGCCGCCGGGCATGACCTCATAGGAATCACCTGTCGAGACGGCAAATGCCCGAATCCCTACATGCCACGGTTGCAATGCCCCCCCGTTCCAGACCGGTGCGGTCGAGCGTGCCACTTGCACTTGGGCAACATACGATGGTGGGTCGGCATGAATTCTCGCGAGTAACTCGGTACGCTCGTGTTGCGAGAGTTCTGCGGCGATCACGGGCCGCGCGCCGGCTCGATGCAACACGGGGCGAATCACCAGTTGCTCGATGTGACTGTCGACAAAACGGAGATTTTCCGGCCTACCGCACCACCAAGTAGGGACACTGTGCAATCGCAGTTCTTCGCCCAGCAATTCTTTGCAGAGTGTCGGTAAAAAAGCCATTAATGCGGGAGACTCCAACCAACCGCTTCCCAACGCATTGGCCACACTTACTTGTCCATTGCGAGCGCAATGCACCAGCCCCGGTACTCCGGACCAGGCATCTGCTCGCAACTCCAAGGGGTCGCAGTCCTCATCGGCCAAGCGTCGCCACACAACATCCACCGGCAGAAGCCCCCCCAGGGTTTTGAGGAACACTCCCGTACTACGCACGGTCAGGTCTGCACCTTCGACCAGCGTAAATCCGAGGTATCGGGCGAGATACGAGTCTTCAAAATAGGTCACGCTGCGCTGGCCCGGTGAGAGCAAAACCACGCGCGGATTATCGACGTTGCGCCGTGCGAGGCCTTGCAAGGTCTCTCGCAACAACATGAAAAAACCCGCTAATCGCTCGACATATAGACTGTGAAAGTCATCGGGTAGCGTGCGCGAAATCACCAGTCGATTCTCGACCGCGTAACCAGCTCCGCTGGGCCCTTGAGTCCGATCAGCTAGGGCTAACCAATGACCATCGGGTCCGCGGGCCAAATGAGCAGCGTACAAATGCAAGTAGGTATTTTGCACCACGGGGACTTGCTGACATGCAAAGAGAAAGCCACGATGGCCGAAAACCAATTCGGGTGGGAGCAGCCGTGATTTGAGCAGCCGTTGTTGACCATAGATGTCGGCGGCAATGGCGTTGAGCAAGTGTGCCCGTTGAGCCAAGGCGACCGACAGACGTTGCCACTCGGAGGCCGAGAAGAGCAACGGTAGCGGATCGAGTTCCCAGGGCCGATCGGGTCCCTGTGGACCTCCATGCACACTGTAGGTCACACCGTTTTCGCGCAACAAACGCCGCATCTGTTCCGCGCGTTGCGCGAGACCGGTTGGTCCGAGCGAATCGAGCCCTTGGGCAAAGCGTTGCCAACCGTGGCGCAACGTCCGCGAGCCTGACATCATTTCGTCGTATAGGCCCTCGACCGGTGCATAACGCTGCAACACGCCGCTGCTTGGGTCAGGATCCGCTGACTGCGACGAACTCATCAAATAAACTCGAAAAACGTGCGATCTTAATACCTAGCCCGCGCCTCTCCTCATTAAGCACGTAGCTTACTTGAGACGACGAAGGACAACAACGCTTAGCACTGCGGGAGCGGCGCAGGCTGTGCTGGTCGGCGTAAATCCAGCGTGAGCGGATATTCGGGATTCAACTCATACAGCGGCAAGTCATGCAACGCGGGACTATGTCCCTGCGCTGAAAACCGCGCCGCGCGGCGACTCTCGGCGACATAGGCATTCACCGGGAACGTGTCATAATTTCGACCGCCAGGGTGCGAGACGTGCCACTCACACCCGCCGATCGAGCGACGCTGTGCGATGTCGACCACATCAAAAACCAGCGGCGCGTGAATACCGATGGTTGGGTGCAGACACGAGGGGGGCTGCCAAGCTCGGAAGCGAACCCCAGCGACATATTCTCCCTGAACTCCGGTCGGATGCAGGGGCACTCTGCGTCCGTTGCACGCCACCAAGTGTCGATTCGGAACTAGTCCACGCACTTTGACCTGCACGCGTTCCAGCGATGAATCGACATACCGTGCCGTGCCGCCGGTCGCCGCTTCCTCGCCCAGCACATGCCAGGGTTCGATGGCTTGTCGCAGCTCGAGATGCACTCCCTGATAGGCGACCTCGCCGATATACGGAAAGCGAAACTCGAAATGCGGCGCAAACCACGAATGGTCGAGCAAGAGCTCATGCGATTGAAGCTCGTTGAGCACGGCTTGGAAATCCTGCGCAATAAAATACGGCAGCATGAATCGATCGTGGAGCGAAGTCCCCCAGCGGATCAACGGTTCTGTGTAAGGATGCTGCCAGAATCGTGCGATCAGAGAGCGCAACAGCAGTTGCTGGACGAGGCTCATGCGGGCATGCGGCGGCATCTCGAATGCGCGAAACTCGACCAATCCCAGCCGGCCTGCAGAGCTATCGGGAGAGAACAATTTGTCGATGCAGAATTCGGCCCGATGTGTGTTGCCGGTCAAGTCGACCAACAAGTGCCGAAAGACTCGATCGATGAGCCAAGAGGGGGGCTGACTGCGATCACCAAGTTGCGAAAAGGCGACTTCCAGTTCGTACAGGCTCTCGTGTCGTGCTTCGTCGACACGCGGCGCTTGACTGGTCGGGCCGATAAACAATCCAGAAAACAAATAGGAGAGCGACGGGCGATTATTCCAGTACGCCACTAAACTGCGTAGTAGGTCGGGACGGCGCAAGAAGGGGCTCTCGGCGGGTGTGGCGCCGCCCAGTACCAGATGATTACCGCCGCCGGTACCTGTGTGGCGACCGTCGAGCATGAATTTCTCGGTGCCCAATCGTGTTAAACGCGCTTCGTCGTAGAGCGTTTCAGTGATGTTGACTAACTCATCCCATTGGCACGCCGGCGGCATATTGACCTCGATCACTCCAGGGTCAGGCGTGACTTTGAAATGCCGGAGGCGATGGTCATGTGGCGGCGGGTACCCTTCGATCCGGACACGCATTTGCAATTCGGCTGCGGTCTGCTCAACACAGTTGACTAGGTCAAGATAGTTTTCCAGATACGGTAATGGAGGCATGAATACATGCAGTTGACCACCGCGAGCCTCGACGCACAGCGCCGTGCGGACGATATTGCTGGCCGATTGGCCC
>CAYLYE010000154.1:0-15494 GCA_964387325.1 uncultured Planctomycetaceae bacterium | reverse complement strand
CATCGGCAAGGCGACGAACTTGACGCCGACGGCTCCGCCGAGCAGCACACCCGCGAGCACGTACCAATGCGCGCCGCGATCGATGACCGCCGCGCGCCACCAAGCGGCGAGGGCCAATGTCGTGAGCGCGGCGAGTGCTACGTCGTTGAGTGGCGCGGTCATCTGGTTGTTCACCCCCGGCACGATGAGCACGAGCGCCGCGACGACCCGCGCCCAGCAGCGTCCCAGCAGTGGCTCGGCCAGCAACAGACTTCCCACGGCCAGCATGATGCCCCAAAACCAGTGCAACAGCGCCGGAGTCGCGTCGCTGCCCACGCACAGGCCGGCCAGATACCCGAGTTCACACAACAACGGAAACGTGCCGTTTTCATGATCGCTCAGATCGACCCAGGCGTGCTCGATCAAGTACCGCTTGGGTAGTTCGAGGTGATAACAGAGTGCGTCGCCAGCGGTGGGCGGAGCGAGAGCGCCACTCAATGAACTCAACAAGACCACGACCACGCAGCCAGCCAAGCCGCGCTGCAGCCACCTCGGCGGCTCATGCTGTGGCGGTTCATCGAAGCGCTCGAGCGACGGTAGTCGCAACACCGGCGTGAGCGTCCGCCAGCCATCGATCGCGAGCAGCACGACGACGCCCGTGATGAGTGGTCGATACCATAGCGAAGCGAGTCCGAGCAGGGCGATGCCCAGCGAGCCCAAGACCAATCCGCTTGCGGTGCTCCAGGTGAGAAATTCGAGTGTCTCGCGATCATCGACCAAGTCGAGGGCGCGGAGCAGCCGTTGACCGATGCTCCAGGCGGCCAACACCAGCAAGGCCAGGGCAGCGAGTGCATGCAACGAAGCGATCATCGGCCTGCTCCTTCTCTACGACCACCCGTTGAGTAGTCGAGCCGCATAGGCCACGGCAACGAACACGATCCACGCGGCGACGACCCAGGCCCGCCACTCGGCGCTCCGCAGCGACGCGCGTTGTTGTTGCGTGTTTTGTTCCAGCAACTCAAAGGCTGTGCGGCGAGCGCGTTGCAATCGCGGCGATTCGAGGTGCGACGACACGGGCTCGATCGGTGACCGTAGTGGTGCGATCATGCGATCCTCCGTGACTCAAGTGAACGGAGCTCACGAGCGACCGGTAGCGGTGTCGGCCGGGCGACCATCTCGCGCAGCTCGTCAAACACCCGTTCAGGCCGTATGCCGGACATACACGGATGACCGGCCAGGGGACAGTGCGTGCGGTGACATGGCGAACAAGCGACGTGGTGTTGCATCACGACGACCCGCGAGCCGACGGGGCGCCACACCTCGGCCGAGTTGGTGCCGCTGAACAGCACCACGGTCGGGCGGTCGAGGGTCGCTGCCAAATGAGCTGGTCCCGAGTCGGCTCCGACAAACACGTCGGCCCACTCGAGCGTCGCGGACAACTCGTTCAGCGTCAGTTGCCCGGTCCAATCCAGTGTGTTGGGCCAGTCGCGATCGTCGAGTATTTGCCTGGCGCGTGGCGTGTCGCCGTCGTGTCCGACGAGAATAACTTGCGAGTGCAACTCGACGACCAACCGGCCGAGCAACTCGCGCCAGTGACTCAAAGGCCAACGTTTGGCGGCCGTTCCGGCGCCGATATGCAGCACGATCAACGGCGCGTCATCGCGGCGCCAGCCAATCAAACGCCGTTCGACACGCTGCCGCGCCTCATTCGTGTGTGGAAATATCGGCCGCAAGCCGCTTCCCTCGGGCACCTCAATGCCGAGCGCCGTCAAGAGTCCGCGGCGCTTGTCGATCTCGTGCGCGGAGGGGTCGTGCGGCGCGTCGTCGGTCAGCAAGAAGCCGCCTCCGCCCGAGGCGCAACCCACGCGGCGACGTGCTCCGGCCAGAGCCATGAGCACGGCATGCGGCAGCTCGCCGCGGACGTCGATCGCCACGTCGTACCGTCGCCGCCGCAGTCGCCAGGCCCAAGCGAGCATGCTCCACGGCCAGAACCAACTCCCGTTACGCACAAACCGATTCGTCGAGCAGACCTCGATGTGGTCGACTTCGCTCTGAGCGGCGAACACCTCGCGATTCCAAGGCGCGGCCAGCACGTCGATCCGCGCCTGCGGCCAACGCTGCCGCAACGCGCTGAGCATGCTCGTCGTGAGGATCGCGTCTCCCAAATGATCGAGCTGAATGAGCAGCAGCGCGTCGACCGATTCGCTCGACCAAGGGCGCGGCGCTCGGTGCGATCCGAGCAGACGCACGAGCCAGCCGCCGAGCGTATCGATGATCGTCATCAACACGCGCCAGCGCCAGCGGACGTAGCGATAGCGAATGGGCTTGGCGGCGATCGGCGCGGTGCGTTTAGTCACAGAGTTGTCCGTAAACGGTGGCCGAGACGCGAGCGGCCACGTCCCAGGTGTAATGTTGCCGCACGTGTTCGACGCGCCGTGGGTCGCGTGCTTGGGCGTAGGCGGCCTCGACGGCGGCGCGGATCTGAGCGTGATCGTTGGGCTTCACGTAGCAGGCGAGGTCGCCGAAGTACTCTCGAGCACTGCCGTACTCGGGCAGCACGAGGGGCAAACCGTGCAGCGCGGCCTCGAGCGCTACGAGGCCCGGGGTCTCGAACCAACTGCACAGCGCCAGGCAGCGGCTCGCCGCGTAGGCGCTGGCCAAGCGGGGGTCGTCATGTGCGAGTCGCGAAATGAAATGCACCTGCTCGTCGGCCGCGCGGCGACACTCGCTGGCATACGACTCGTGTCCCGGCACGACGTCTCCCAGCACGACGATGCTGAGCCCGCTGCCGCGCATCGCCCGCAGGAAACCCAGCTGATTTTTGCGAGGCTCGATCCGCCCTGCATAGAGCACGAAGTCACGCACGCCGGCATGCTCGATGAACAAGCGGGGGTCGGCGGTCATGAACCGCTCGTCGACCCCGTTGGGAACCACGGTGATCCGTTCGCGTGGTACTTGAAACAGCTCGACGAGTTGCTCGGCCTCGGCTTGACTGTTTGGGAGCAGGTGATCGACGGCGTGATAAAGTTCACGGCGCCACGAGGGGCAGCCGGGCCACCAGGCTCGCAGTTGATATTTACTCCAGGCGGCGATCCGCAGGGCGAGCGGCCGCGATTCTCCCCAGCAGGCTTGCGAACTGAACCAAGCAATCGGAGAGAGCGCGACCTTCAGGCCGCGCTGTTTAGCGGCTTGAACCAATTCGAGGTGCTCATGATGGCTGCCGAACAGGTGCAGCACGTCGATGTCCGACCAGGCGTCTTCCCAGGGGCGCCACGGTCGCACGCGGTGTTGTAGCTCGGCGAGGGCCTCGATCGTGCGTTGCATTTGCACTTCGCCGCCACCGGGCGCGAGCTGAGCGTTGAGCTTCCCCGCCACGAGCACGCGGGGCGATCGGGCCGCGCGCGAGGCGGGTTGCAACAACGACGAGCGTCGTCGGCCGATGCTGCCTCGGCAAGGGCGCTGGGACGTGCTGTGCCATGGCCCGCCCTGTGAGTGGGACGACTTCATGAGCGCCACCTTCGCAGCGTGCGTTTGAGGAAGCCGCGTAATGAGCCGGTTGCGATCTCGTCCGTCGGCGTGGCTTTTTCCCAATCGAGGTAACGGAGCAGGTGCTGCTTGACCGACTGAGGCGGGTCGATGCGCAACTGATCGGGCATCGCCCGCGGGCGGCGTCCCTGAAAGGCCAATGCCTGTGGTGAGAATTCGAGCTTGGGGCGATCCAGCGGCATCGGCGCGACATGCTCGCCGCGCCAGTACTCGATCCCGAAGCGAAAGCCGCTACCGGCTTGATCGACGTGTACGACGTAGTGGTCGTTGTGGTCCTCGACGCGAAAGTGAACTTTTTGTCGTTCGCGCCACCAGCGCGCGAATTCGGTCATCGTCGTGCGCCAGACGGCCGCGAACTCGTCGATCGTGCCGAGCAACGCTTGCCAGACGTGAGGCCATTTCCCCAGTCGACCGTCGGGGTGCCCGTACAAAAAGATCGGCTCGGCCGCTTGATACTTGCTCGTGGCGATCCAGCGGAAATACTCGGCCATGGCGTCGGCGGCGCGTCGCTGCGCGTCGAGTCCATCGCCCCAGTCACGCTGGGCGGCCTCGAGCACAATGCCCAGGCAGATCGGGTGTACGGGCAACTGCAAGACGCGCGAGCCGCTGGGGTAGAACGGCCAGTCATCGTAGGCGAGCGCGAATTCGCTGCTGTGCGTGACCCCTAACTGTTCGAGCACTTGCGAGAGCCCGCGATTATAACGCCCGAGCGGCGAGACGAACCCCGAGGGCTCGAAGCCCGCGCTGCGTAACAAAGCGATGCCGCGAGCGATATTGGTGTGGTTCTCGGCCGCGTCGACGTAAGTGTGATGGTGGAAGGCATGCGAGCCGACGTCCTGACCGTGCAGCGTGCGGAGCGCGTCGCGATGCCCTTGAAAGGCCGCGCCGTTGACAAAGTGACTGAGGCAGTTTTCGTAGCCTCGGCTGGCATGGTTGAAACGCTCGAAATCCTCGCGGATGTAATGGTCGTGATCGAGACGAAAGTTGAATGCACTACGGTAGGGGTAGGGGAAAGCGGCCACGCGCATCCACACGCCGCCAGCGCGCTCGATGAGTTGCCGCAGTTCGTGCATGAGCCGGGCGCGAATCGCCCGTTTGTCGACCCGCGCGACCTGTTCGGTCACTTCCAGGTTGGCGACTTTCCAGCTCTTTAGGACCGCGCGCTCGTCGTCGAGCGCGGCAAAGGCGTCGTCGTCGCACGGGCTGCGCAGCAGATGCACGTCAATCGGCTGCTGATTAACTTGGTGCGGCGGGCAGGCTCCCTGTTTCGAGTCGAAGAGCACGAAGCGGCCGTGTGTCTGGCCGGCACTCCAAGACACCACGGGGACCCCTTCTTGCTCCAGCGCGCGCCGCAGCGACACCGGCACGCGGGCCAGCACCAAAGGCAACAGCGGTACGCGAGCACTAGTCACAAGCAAGTCTCGGGGAGGGCGGTGCGGTTGTTGACGTTGCTAACGAATCCCTCTCCACGACGTGGGAGAGGGACGTTCGCGCAGCGAACTGGGTGAGGGGGTGAGTTGGTACATGGTTCATCCCCTCACCCGGCTCGCGACCGACGGTCGCAAGCCACCCTCTCCCGCAAAGGGCGAGGGCGGGTGGTTTCTGGGCTTCTTTCAAGCGTTCTCGCCAGCGCTGGGCGTGTTTCCGGGCCAGCACCCATTCGGACCAGCCACTGAGCACCGCGAAGGCCCAACCCTCGGGACCATCGAGCCAGCCGTGTTTCCAGAGCAGACGGCGAAACACTTCGCGCGGCGGGGCGATGAGCCGTTCGCGCCAGCGCGGCGCGCGGCGATCGAGCACCCGCTGCTCGGCTTGCAGCGAGGTGTAACGCTCGACTTTGCGCTGGAACGTGGCCAGATCGGGAATCGTCGTGTGATCGAGATGGGCCGTGATGGTGCCACGCACGCCAGCGCACTCGTACCGTTCGTGGACCGCGCCGACCCATGCGCCCTGGCCGCGACGTACAAGCCGCGTCGGTCGGTCGTCCTGCGTGCCACAAAATCGAAACCGACGTCCAAAGATCGTGCTGCGAATGGGGACACGGAAGGCGCCTTCTCGGGCCGTCGATAATCGCGTAAGTAATTCGCATCGCAGGGCAGGGGAGGGGCGCTCGTCGGCGTCGACAAACAGCACCCAATCGCTGCTCGCGGCTTGTAAGGCGCGGTTGCGCTGAGCGGCGAAGTTGTCGAACGTGTGTGTCAGCACGCGAGCGCCGTGCCGCTCAGCGATGAGCGCCGTCGTGTCGTGCGAGCCGCCGTCGACGACCAGTTGCTCGTCGGCCCAGGCGGTAGCAGCGAGCCAGCCGGGCATTTGCGCCGCTTCGTTGAGCGCGATCACGGCGATGGTCAACGTGGGCTGTCGGCTCATGTCGCCACCTCCGTTCGTTGAAGCGCGAGCAGGCGTCGAGCGGTGCGGGCGAAACGAACCAGCCAGCGAACGTTGTAGTACGCGGCGATGAAGACCAGTTCGATGACCCATTGGCCGCTCAGCAAAGCTGCGAGCAGCAGATGAACGCGCACATCGGCGTTGCCCGGCAGGTGATACAAGGCGCGGAGGCCTTGCGGCGGCGCGGTGGTCGAGTCGCGCTCGTCGCTCGACGAGTTGGGGGTGTTCGCCAAGCCGTAAATGAATAGGTACTTGCCGAAGACAAAGGCCAGCAAGGCGCTCCAGGCGATGAACGTGTGCCCCTGCGCGGCAGCGGCCCAGGCCGTGGCTACGTGCAGCGCCAGGTCACTGAACTCGTCGATATTCGCATCGAGCCAGGCGCCGAGTGTCGAGGCCGACTGTTGCCGTCGCGCTAACGGTCCGTCGACGCGATCGCAAAGCCAGGCGAGCCACACGAGCAGCGCCGCGACGGGTGTCGAGGCCGGCATAAAAATCAGCGCCGTGATGGCGAGCAGCGTGCAGCACAGCCCGACCGTCGTCCAATGCCACGGCCGAATGCGGGTCGCCGCCAGAGAGTCAGCCAGTCGCCAAACCGCTGGGAGCACGTAGTGCCGTGACAACGGATGACGTGCGCCGCGCTGCCGCTCGTCGAGTTGCCACACCGCGCGGGCCGCAACGACTGAGTGACTCAGCGATGCTAACCGGGCCGGTGCGAACTCAGCGAAGTAAGCCCGCTCAAGTGAAAGGTGAGTTGGTTCGCGCCAGCGAGAGTTGAGTGCGGCGGGCAAACGTCCGCAGGCCTCGACCAGCGCGCGAAGAAACAGCCCACGTTGGTCGGGTGTTTGAAATGGAGCGCGGATCACTTCGGCGACCAACCGGACAGGCAGTTCAATGAGTTGGCGCAGTACATGCCATGGATGGCGCAGGTTCTTCCACTGAAAGAGGAGCGTGTTGCGGAGCGCGAGTTGGAGCGTCGCCGCGCTGCCGTACTGAGCGTCGAACGTTGCTTGGCCACGATGTAGGCAGTGCGACGCACTCACGTAGCGAGCCACGAGCCCGCGCTGATAGGCGCGATAGGCGAGGTCAACGTCTTCGAGCCGACCCGGTAGATACAGCGGATCGAACCCGCCCAGAGCGGTAAACGTGGCACGATCGACGGCCAGCGCCGCGCCGGCCGAGGCGGTGGTGGTCGACTGGGCGGCGACTTTCGAGCAGCCCGGAAAGTGTGCGGTCGCCTGGATGAGTCCCCAGCGCCAGGAGACGGCGGTCAGGAAGCCTTCGTGCGTTTGCTGATCGAAGAGCCAGGCGCGCGGCGCGGTCATCCAGACCTTGCGTCCCGCGTCGGTCTCGTTGTTCAGCAGCGGCTCGACGAGCGGATCGATCGCGTCTGGGGCCAATTTGACATCGTTGTTCAGCAGCAACACGACGCGGCTCGACAGTCGCGGGACAATATAGTTGTAGGAGCACAAGCCCCGATTGGGTTGATGATAGACGCGGATCGACGGATAGCGATCGGCCAGAAAGCGGCGTGAGTCGTCGCTCGAATCGTTGTCGATCACCACGACGGCGCAGGGGTGCCGCGAGGCGGCTGCGGCGCGCACGACGCTCGGCAGGCATGCTTCGAGCAGCGCGCGTCCATTGTGGTTCAGGATGACAATGTCGACCGACATGTTCGTTGAGTCGTGCTAGCACAGGAGTACCGCGCAGAACGGTTCTAGCGCGTGGTGCGGCACTGTAGGACGTTCGTCTAGGCGGGGTCAAGACGACCCGCCGTGCTAGCAAGGCTCAGGAAGTCATTTGTGGTGTAGGTGCGAGCGACGCTATCATGGGTCCCTTGGCAAGCCACCGCTTGCTAGCACTCTGGAGGAGCCTGACACGATGCGTTTGAATCGACGAATGTGGTTAGCGCTCGCGACCAGCTATGGGGTCGCGGAACATTCGATGAGGCGCAGCGCGGCGGCGATTCAGTCGGGCCAACCCATCGGCCTGGGGTTCAGCCTTTACGGGATGCCCAAGCTGCCGTGGCGAGAGGCCTTGGCCGTGTGTCGCGAGATTGGCTTCGACAGTGTCGAACTGGCGTTGCTAGCGGGCGGAGCGACCGACTCGGCGGCGCTTTCGACGACCGAGTTGAAAAACATTCGCGACGAACTCGAGCGATTGGGGCTCTTAATGCCGGCCGTGATGGACAATCTGCCGTGCGATGTCGATGCCAAACGCCACGAGGCGAATCTGGAACGCATTCGCCTGGCGGCTCAGGTTGCCCACAGTGTCAATGTATCGGGGACGCCTGTGCTTGAGACGGTCTTAGGGGGCAAACCGGGTGAGTGGCCGCAGGTACGCGAGCGGTTCGTTGAGCGATTGGGCGATTGGGCTCGTGTGGCCGAGCAACATCAGTTGCTCATCGCGGTCAAGCCGCACGTGGGCAATGCGTTGAATCGACCTGAAGACGCGCGATGGCTCATCGATCACTTGAAGTCACCCTCGATCAAGCTGGCATTTGACTACAGCCACTACGATCAGCGCGGCATTGCTTTGAAAGACGCGCTCGACACGCTGTACAGCGATGTGCGGTTCATTCATCTCAAGGACCGCAAGCCGAATGTCGATGCGGTGCAGTTCGTGTTGCCGGGCGAAGGAACGATCGATTACGTCGACTACTTTCGGCAACTCATGGCGCGCGGGTATAAAGGTCAAGCCGTGGTCGAAGTGAGCGCGCAGCTCCATAAGCAGCCGCAGTACGATGCCCGCCAAGCGGCTGAGCAGTCGTACAAGCACTTATCCAAGGCGCTGAAGCAAGTGCAAACTTCTCGTTAACCGGATGTCATGAAGATGCCCAAAGTTTTGCTCCCGATCGGCGACGCGACCGAATCGCTCGATACGCTGTACCCCTACTTTCGCGTGCAGGAGGACGGTTTCGAGTGCGTGATCGCGGGGCCCGAGGCGCGACTGTATCATAGCGTGATGCATGAGATTCCGCCGGGCGAGCCGGGCTGGGATATCACCCGCGAGTCACCGGGCTACCACATTCGCGCCACGGTTGCGTTTCGCGATGTCGATCCGAGCGCGTATGTCGGGTTGTTTGTCTCGGGCGGTCGAGCACCCGAGTACCTGCGTTATGATCAGGATCTGCTACGTATTACGCGGCACTTTTTTGAGGCGGGCAAGCCGGTGGCCTGCGTGTGTCATGGGATCGAAATCCTCACCGCGGCCGGCGTGATCGGTGGCCGCACCGTGACGACCGTCGCCAAGTGTGCGATGGATGCCGAGCAAGGGAAAGCCCGGTATGTCAACGAGTCCGTGGTGCTCGACGGCAATCTGGTCACCGCCCGTACCTGGCACGACAACGCGCCGCTGATGCGCGCCTTCGTGCAAATGCTCCACCAAGAGGCAGGAAAGTAATCCCGATGGAATATCTGACACGAATCGACTTGTGGATCATCGTTGGCTACATGGCCGCGATGTTGTGGATTGGCTATCGAGTGACCGACGGCGCGCGAGACGTCGAGGGGTACACGGTCGGCAATCGTTCGATGAACGGCTGGGTCGTGGGCATGAGCGTGTTGGGGACTTTTTTGTCGAGCATCACGTTTCTGGGGGTGCCCGCGAATGTGATCCGCAACAAGAACTGGACGACCTTTGCGTTTGGCGCGGCGTTGCCGATCGCGGCGATCGTTGCAGTGAAGTACTTCATCCCACTGTACCGACGAAAATTGAACCTGAGCGTTTATGAGCTGCTCGAACAACGCTTTGGTTACTGGGCACGGGCCTACGCGGCGCTCTCGTACTCGGCGCTGCAAATGATTCGCATCGCGATGGTCAACCTGCTCGTGGCCATTGCCCTGGAACCGCTCTTGGGCTGGGGCGTGACGACGACACTGGTGGTCGTCGGCGCGGTGGTGATTGTGTACGACGTGATGGGTGGCATTCGGGCGGTCATCTGGACCGACGTGGTGCAGGTGTTCGTGTTGATCGCCGGCGCGCTGTGGTGTGTGGTCGAGATCAGTCGACAGCGCCCCGGCGGGCTCGCGCAATTGATCGCCGATGTGCCCAGCGGTCACATGGGCTTCGAGCCCTGGGCGAGCAGCAATTTGGCGCTGGCCACGACGCTCGTCGTGTTCATCTACGGCATCAGCGAGAACCTGCGGAATTACGGCACCGATCAGAATTATGTGCAGCGGATGCTCGCCTCGCGTGATGAAGGCGAGGCGGCGCGGAGCATTTGGTTCGGCGCGCTAGCGTATCTGCCGCTCAATGTGTTGTTCTGCTTCATTGGGACGGCGTTGTATGTGTTCTATCATGTCCCCTTGGCGGGGGACGTGGGAGGCGTGAGCGAGGCGTTCTTTACCCCGCTGCCGAGCGAGGCCGCGCTGAAAGCCGACCTCGTGTTCCCACACTTTCTGCGGCATGAATTGTCCGACGCGGCACGCGGCATCATCGTGGCGGGCATTCTGGCGGCGGCGATGAGCACGGTCGACTCGTGTATGAACTCGACCTCGATGACCCTGTTCGTCGATCTTTACAGCCGACTGCGTCGAGGGCCGGGGCCGATCAGCGACATCATGTTGCTGCGTTGCTTTACGGCCGTGATTGGCGTGACGAGCACGCTGTTGGCGGTCGGCCTGCACGCGCTCAAAGGGGACGACTACTCACGGACCCTGATGGAGGATTGGTGGAAGTATGCGGGCGTGGCAGGGTCGGGGCTCTTTGGCCTGTTTCTGCTCGCTTGGGTGGTGCCACGCATACCGGCCTGGGGCGCGGCGGTGGCGGTGCTATCGGGCATACCGGTCATCGTCTGGGGGCTGGCCAACCCGCAGACCCTGCATGGCAATCTGGTCGGCATTGCCGCGTTCCTGCTCATGTTGATCGTGGGGGCACTCATCGCCGCCGCGAAGCCACAAATTACGCCCACCACAAAAGCTTAAACGGAACCTCAAGCCGGCGACTTTGTCGCCGAAAACGGCGGCCAAGCCGCCGGCTTGGCGTAACCGGTTTGATCATGGTGCGGGGGGCATGGCAACCCACGACGTGAGCTTTTGATGCGATTGCGATTTACGCTTCGCCAGCAATGACGTAAGTTGACCGCACACACGCGGATCGAATTTTTTGACGGGGTGGGGATCATCGCCCATGCAGTGGAGTGTTTGGCGAAACCTGATCGTGGCTCTGCTGCTTGGCGCCGCCGCGCTGGCCGCTTGGTTCTATATCGAGGAACGGTTGTTCGCGCGCAAGTGGGATCCGGCCGAGGTCAGTCGTGCCGGGACATTTCGACTCGCGCAGCAGACGCTGGCGCAGTTCGAGGCCCCGCCCGACGCGCATCGCAAGATGATGCGGCTCACGGCCTACTGGGGGACCGGCGACCTCGATTTCGATCAATACTTGGCTCGGCACCTGCTCGACCCGGGGTGTGGCGACGCGCTGCGCGAACGGTTCTGTGCTGAGCTTGGCTGGCGCGACAAGCTGCGCGAGCGGTGGGTCAACTACTGGTGCTGGAAGCACAAGCGTGAACCCAGCGACGCGGTGGCCGAGTTCGTGGAACTGTTCGATGAAGAACTGGCCGAGAAAACTCCGCCGCCGATCCGTTGGCGCGAGGTGCTCGACCTGCTGGCGGTTTTTGAGTTGGCCGGGCGAAGCGAGTTGGCCCGACTGTTAACTCCCGACAATGCGGTCGAGCGTTATCGCAAATGGCGCACCGAGGTGCCGGAGCCGAAAATCGAGCGTGCTCGGCCGAGCAAGCCGTTCACGAGCGCGATGAATCTCCCCAGAGCGATGCTCGCGGCGTAGCGGCGATTATTCCGGGCCGATCGACTGCGGATCGCGGGCCAAGAAGTCGCGCGGGCCACGGTTCGTGTAGTACGGATAGGCCACGGCGCCGGTCGGTTCGCCCGGTTGGTAACTGTTGGCCATGGCGCGTCGGGCGGCCCGGGGACCGCCATCGCGGCAGCCACGCGCTCCGCAGGCGCCATCGGGACAGACCGAGTAGTGGCGCGGCCGAGCGCAGAACAGGCGATCGAACAGGCAGCAACCCGTCGCGTTGCCAATCGTCAGGGCCGTGATGGCCAGCAGCACAAAGCGTTTCATGAGTCACGATCCTCGACAGGGATGCTGAGTAGACCAGGTCGGGTCATTGCCGTGCGGCCACGACCCCCTACCATGCTTATCGTCGGCACGTTGCTCAAAATTGAACGAATCGGCAGAATCGCTACAGCAGCTATGCGAGGGATATCGAGTGGAACCAGAACCATCGTTGCCACCGCCCCGCTTCCAGTTTCGCCTCAGCACATTATTGGGGGTGACGGCACTGCTGGCGGTTTTGTCGGCGGCGGTGGGAGGCGTCATGCGTCGAGCCGGCGACATCGAGGCCCACCCGCAAATCGCGTTCTATTTGGTGGCCGCGACGATGCTCCCCATGTTGCTGATGGTGCTCATCAGCTTGCTGAGACCCGTGGGAGAGTGGCTCCGCGCGTGGCGCGAGCGTGACGAGCGGTAGCTGTGGGGTGCTAGCAGCGCGGCGTTGTTCGGCATTCGATCTTCCCCTTGCGGACGCGCTTCTGCTACAAAACGCAGCCACTGCTTGCGTCAAGGATGACCATATCCGATGAAGAGTTTTGTACGCGCGTTGCGCATGTCATTGTCGAGACGTCGGGATTTTCTCGGCTCGGTCATTTGCGCGCTGATGATCGCCGTGCTCTGGGGCGGCAACATTTCGGCGATCTACCCGGTGTTGGAGATCGCGACCCACAAGCAGTCCTTGCATGAATGGGCCGCGGCACGCATCGAAAAATCGCAGCAGCGTATCGCCGCCTTGCCAAGCGTCGAGACGGACCAGCAGCGCGCGCAACGGCAACGCGAACTCTCGACATTGAGTTGGTATCAGTTCGCCGACGAAAAAATCATTCAGCCTTATACGCCCGACGATCCGTTTGGTTGTCTGGTCATAATCATCGTTGCGCTGGCCGTGAGTGTGTTTCTCAAGTGCATTTTTATGTTCGCCAACAGTATGTTCGTGGCGCGGATGTCGCAACGAACCACGTTTCAGTTGCGCACAACCATGTTTCGCCGCACGCTCCCCATCGAGTTGGTGTGCTTTAACGCCGAAGGGTCAGCCGACCTGATGAGTCGCATGACCAGCGATATTGAAAATCTCGGGGCAGGCCTGAACGAAGTGCTCGGCAAGTTGGTGCGCGAGCCGCTCAAGATGATCGTCTGCATGGTCGGAGCCGTGCTGATCAACTGGCGGCTGTTGCTGCTCTCGATGCTCTTGGCTCCGGCGGCGGCCTATGCCATTCGCTGGCTGGCCAAGGCCCTTAAGCGGACCAGCCGACGTGCCATGGAAGATATGTCGCAAATCTACGGCACGCTCGAAGAGACCTTTCAAGGGATCAAGATGGTCAAGGCGTTCACGATGGAAGGGCACGAACGGGGCGTGTTCCGACGGCGCGCCAAAAGCTACTTCCGCCGCGCGATGACCATCTCGCGTTACGATGCGCTCGCCCGGCCGTTGATTGAACTGATCGGCGTCTGGACCGCCGCGTTGGCACTGCTCGCGGGGGCGTATCTGGTGATCGCCGATGAGCCGACGCTGTTCGGAGTGTCGCTCGGCGGCGGCAAAATGGAACCGGAACTGCTGATTCTGTTCTATGGCATGCTGGCCGGCATCAGTGATCCAGCTCGTAAGTTGTCGGAGGTCTTTAGTCGCATTCAGCGCGGCGCGGCAGCCGCTGAGCGAATTTTTCAGCGGATTGATCGCGAGCCGACGATCGTCGACCCGCCACGGCCCAAGCCCTTGCCGCGTCACAGCCATGACTTGGTCTTCGAGCAGGTCTCGTTTCACTACAACCCCGATCAAAGCGTGCTCAAACAGGTCGACTTGCGGATCGCGTTTGGCGAGACGATTGCCATTGTCGGCCCCAATGGCTGTGGTAAGTCGACGCTGGCAAACATGATCGCGCGGTTCATGGATCCGATCGAGGGGAGCATTCGGCTCGATGGTGTCGACCTGCGCGACGTGCGGATGCGCGACCTGCGCCGCCAAATCGGGCTGGTCGCCCAGGAGACGTTGCTGTTTGACGACACGGTCTTCAATAACATCCTGTATGGCTCGCCCAGCGCTAGTCGCTCACAGGTGATCGAGGCGGCACGTCGCGCCCACGCGCACCGATTCATCGAGGAAAAACTGACGCAAGGCTACGACAGCCCCGTGGGGCCACGCGGCATGCTGCTCTCCGGAGGGCAGCGACAGCGGATTGCTCTGGCTCAGGCAATCCTCCGTGACCCCGCCATTTTGATCCTCGACGAAGCCACCAGCCAGATCGATCTCGAGAGCGAACAGGCGATTCAAAAAGCGCTCGTCCCGTTCATCGTCGGCCGTACAACGATCTTCATCACCCATCGAATGCAGTTACTGCAATTGGCCCATCGGGTCGTCGTGATGAGCGGTGGCCGGATTATTGATGTCGGTACGCATGGCGAACTGCTTCGTCGTTGCGACCTGTACAGTCGGTTGCACGAGCTACAGTTTCGCGAATCGGCCTAAACAGCGCTGCGGCAGAATTTCTGGCTGAAGTTGGCGTCGCCGGGCGACCGATCTTGTTGGGCCGATGGCAGCACATTTTTGTGCTTCGGCACACTGCTTGCGTAGTAGCACACCGCATTCGCAGCAGCGTGCCGCCCAGGGGCCGGTATGCTGTGTGCGAATGAAACCTATGTGAGCATGAAACGCATGGGAGCAACGGGGCCGGAACAGGGAAACGTTGCTTCGCTGCTGGTTCTTGCACGACCTAATCAACTGGGATGTGCAATCCGTGGCGTGTTTTGAGATCACCCGCCAGCCAGTTACGCGCAGGAATGCCGTCACTGGCTCGGTGGGCATCTCAGAACCACCCCGGCTCACCTGGACAGCTATATCCAAGTGGGGGGTGTGTTGTGTGTGATTATGCTGTATCGAAATTGAACGAGTGTATTATTTTGCAACAGTTGGCAAGGTGCGGTTCCAGGGATTGCGCTCCTACAGCCCGAAGCAATCTTAAAACCAATCCATCCCCGTTGTTGACTCTATAAGTGAATCATCTACCATGACGTTCTGTCACAAATATCGTGTTCACTCACCCGTGGAGGGGTCCATGAGTCATGTCCTTTGCTCACGCGCGCCGCGGCGCGCAGCCTCTCGGGCTGCTCTATACAGCGCTCGAGTTCTATGCAGCGCTCGAGTGCTCGGAGGTTTGCTGCTCGTCGGTGTGCTGTTCAGCGGATCGACTTACGTCCAAGCGGCGGAAGATTCGGGTAAGGCCACCGATCTAAAAGGGCAAAGCGGGTCGGGCGCTACGCTCGATATCGTTGGCTTCATCGACGATCAGATTCGTAAAGGCTGGGCCTCGACCGGTGTGAAGCCCTCGGGCAAGGCCACCGACGCCGAATGGTGCCGCCGGGCTCACCTCGATCTGATTGGGCGTACTCCAACGCCGAAAGAGTTGGCGCGCTTCTTGGGCGAACCGGCTAATAAGCGTCGTGTGAATCTCATCGATCGCCTGTTGGGTGAATCGCCCAAGAGCGGTGAAGAGAATGATCGATATCTGGATGAATACGCC
>CAYLYE010000153.1:0-15521 GCA_964387325.1 uncultured Planctomycetaceae bacterium | reverse complement strand
ACCCGGTGTTGCTCGGCGAGGCGGGCGTTGGCAAAACGGCCATTGTCGAAGGCTTGGCTCAGCGCGTCGTCGATGGCGAAGTGCCCGAGATCATGTGCGACAAACGGATCGTCGTGCTCGACTTGGCCATGATGGTCGCCGGCACCAAGTACCGTGGTCAGTTTGAAGAACGCATCAAGGCTGTGATGAACGAAGTGCGTCGTGCCAAGAACACGATTCTGTTCATCGACGAGCTGCACACACTAGTCGGAGCCGGTGGCGCTGAAGGAGCCATTGATGCCAGCAACGTGCTCAAGCCCGCCTTGGCACGTGGCGAGATCCAGTGCATCGGCGCCACCACGCTCGACGAGTATCGCAAGTATATCGAGAAGGATTCGGCCCTCGATCGCCGCTTCCAACTCATTATGGTCGAGCCGTCGACCAAGAGCGAGACGATCGAGATCCTCAAGGGGCTACGCGATCGCTACGAGACGCACCACCGGGTGCAAATCACCGACGACGCGGTCGAAGCGGCCGTCGACCTGAGCAGCCGTTACATCACGAGCCGTTGCCTGCCCGACAAGGCGATCGACGTCATCGACGAGGCCGGTGCTCGCGTGCGGCTCAAGGCCATGACCAAGCCACCCGATTTGAAAGAGATCGACGATGAAGTCGAACGGCTGAACAAGGAAAAGGAAGAGGCGGTCGCCAATCAGGATTTTGAGAAGGCCGCGGCGCTCCGCGATCAGGCCGATAAGCTGAAGAAGAAAAAGCAGCAGATCACCCGCGATTGGCGCGACAAGTCGCGCGAGAGCGACGGCATCGTCGATCAGGAAGTGATCGCCGAGGTGGTCTCGAAGATGACCGGCATTCCGCTCACCCGGATGACGACCGAAGACAGCCTACGGTTGATGGAGATGGAAAAGGACCTGCACAAGAAGGTCATCAGCCAAGACGAAGCCATCCGGGCGATCAGCAAGGCCGTGCGTCGCAGTCGCAGCGGACTCAAGGACCCCAAGCGCCCCATCGGTTGCTTCGTGTTCGCCGGTCCCACGGGCGTCGGCAAGACGTTGCTGGCCAAGGCGCTGGCCGAGTTCATGTTCGGCGACCCCGAATCGCTCATTCAGATCGATATGAGCGAGTACATGGAGAAGCACAACGTGAGCCGGTTGATCGGCGCCCCGCCGGGCTATGTCGGCTTCGAAGAAGGTGGCCAGCTCACCGAAAAGATTCGTCGTCGTCCGTATGCCGTGGTGCTGCTCGACGAAATCGAGAAAGCCCATCCGGACGTGTTCAACATGATGTTGCAGATCATGGAAGAAGGCCGGCTCACCGACAGTTTCGGTCGCCACGTCGACTTCAAGAACACGATCCTGATTATGACCACCAACGCCGGTGCCGAGGCGATCAAGAACGAAAGCGCGTTCGGCTTCCAAAAGCAGGACGACGACGCCAGCTACGAGAATATGAAAGCCCGCGTGATGGAGCGGATCGAGCGCGTCTTCCGGCCCGAGTTCATCGGCCGCTGCGACGACGTGATCGTCTTCCGCCACCTGAACAAGGACAACCTCAAACTGATCGTCGAACTTGAAGTGTCGAAGATTCGTGAGCGGCTCGCTGACAAGGGTCTCAAGCTCGTGCTCAGCGAAGACTCCAAGCTGTTCATCATCAAGAAGGGCTCGAACGTCGACTTCGGCGCGCGGCCGTTGCGTCGAGCGGTCGAGAATTTCCTCGAAGACCCATTGAGCGAGAACCTGCTCAGCGGCGAGTTCCAAGGCAAGGACACGATCCTCGTCTCGGTCGTCAAAGACGACGAAGGCAAGATCAAGCGTCTGAACTTTGAAGGTCTGGTCGGTGATCCCGAACCGGCCGCCGTTGCCGCCACGGTCACCGACGACAACGCCACCGACGATCCGTCCTAGAGTCGGTGTTGGTTGCGAACTACGTCAACAACCACGGGCCGGCGATCACGCTCGAAGCGAGGTCGCCGGCCCGCGTCGTTGTTTTATCTCTGGCTTGAAACCAAACACTAAACTCTCCCCCCTACACCTTCGGCTCCCAGCCCTTGCGATACTCGCGGCCCCATAGTTCGCTGGCCTTCGTGTTGCCAACGATGTGACCGGTCTTCGGATCGCACGTGAGCACCGACGAGGTGCGGTAGGCGATATTGCCCAAGTGACACAGGAGCGTGCTCTTGTGCCCTTCGAGAATCTCTTGGTTCAGCTTGGCGCCGTTGCGGATTGCGTCGAGTAGATTCTGCGTATGGGCCAGATCGGTCCCGTCGCCGGTCCCTTTGTCAATCTCCTTCCCCTGTGTGTCGTACACTTTGTAACCATTACCGGTGATGGCCATCGTGCCTTCTTCGCCATAAAAGGCCAGATCGACGGGGTCTTCAGCGCGACGACGGTACCAGCTGCGCCCTTCCCAGGTGATCTGCTTGTCGCCGAACTCGAAATTGGCGATCGCCGTGTCGGGCGTTTCCTGGTCATCCTGATATCGATATCGGCCCCCCGAGCAACTGACGCGCGTGGGATAGTCGACCTGCAACCCCCAACGGGCCACGTCGATCATGTGGACGCCGTTGTTCCCCAGTTCGGCGGTCCCCCAATGCCACATCCAGTGCCAGTTGTAATGGATCATGTTGTCACGGTACGGACGCTCCGGGGCGGGGCCTTGCCAGAGCGAGTAGTCCAAGTACTCGGGCACGGGCACCGCTTTGCCCTGACCGATGCCCGGCCGCGGGTTGAAATAAAAGCACTGGGCATAGAGCACCCGACCGATCGCGCCCTTGTGCAGCTTGTCGATCCCTTCGCGCAAGCCGGGCATGCTGCGACGCTGGGTCCCCATTTGCACGTGGCGATTGTGCTTGCGGGCCGCGGCCACCATCCATTCACCTTCCTGAGCGTTGTGGCTGCACGGCTTTTCGACATACACGTGCTTGCCCGCCGCAGAGGCCAAAATCGTCGCCGGCGCGTGCCAGTGATCGGGAGCGGCGATCACGATGGCGTCGACGCTCTTGTCATCGAGTGCCTTGCGGAAGTCGGCGATCGTCTGCGGCGAATAGCCGGCCGCCTTGTCCACCGCGCTCGCGCCCTTTCCTTGAGCACGCGTGTCAGGATCGCAAATGTAGCCCACCTTGCAGCCCGGCAGCGTGGCAAACCGCGAGGCCAGCGATTGTCCACGGCCGTTGGTGCCCATCACGGCCACCCGGATCTGGTTGCTCGGCGCCTCGGCCGCTCGCAACTCGGCGAGCGATGCAAACGCCACGGCGGCGGTCGTTGTGGCCGTATCGTGCAAAAATCGGCGGCGTGTGACAGACATGGCAGGAGATCTCCGAAGGCAGGAAGTTGTTTTACGAGCGTCTCAACAGCACTCACGGCGAGTCCGTCGAGTCTACGAAATCTGCCCATGCGATGCAAAAAATACCGTCCAAACCGCGTCACCCGTAGGACAGGCGCTCGGTGCCTGACAAACGGCCGCTAATCCTTAAACTCGCGCCGCAAACGCTCCAGGGCGATATTGGCATAGTAGGGATTGATCGAACTCTGCGCCAGATATTCCAGCAGGACACGCATCGCGGGACGTAACTGGGGCTCGCTGAGCCCATGATCGACGATGCTATACAGCTCATCCGCATGATTGTTTTGGATCATCCGCAACGCGTTCCGCTTGAGATCATCCCAACGCATGTGCTTGGCGTAGAGCAAGATCAATGGTTTGTCGGCGGCATGGTCCTTTAGGCCTTTGAGCTGTTCGTAGCGGCGGATCGCGGCTTCATCATTGCCGGCTCGCATCAATGACGAAGCAAGCCACTGCAGCGCATGTTGATCTTCGCTCTGGCACTCCAAGGCTCGGCCGAATGCAACGACCGCTCGGGAATTGTCCCCGCGTTGATCATAGAACTGCCCTAGGTTCATCCACGCCTCGAAATAGGTCGGCTGCTGTTCGACGGCTCGCTTGAAGCAGTCGAGCGCCTCGTCATTTTTTAGTTGACGCGCCAACAGGATCCCCAGGTTGTTCATGGCTCGCACGTGTCGTGGTTCGAGCTCAAGTACGCGGCGATAATGGGTTACCGCTTGGTCGACCCTGCCGGTCCCACTGAACGAACCGGCAGATTCTGGCTGATAGTACAATGCTAAATTAAAGTGCGCAAGCCAGTTCGTGTCGTCGACGGCGATCGCCTGCTTAAACAGCGTCTCGCTTGTTTTCCAGGTCTGTACCTGCTCGCGAGCCGGACGTAACATCCCGGCGATGAACAACACACTTGCCAGGAGCACCATGTTGGTGCTCAAACGCCGCGCGAGTTCGTAGATCACCGCGAGAAAAATGCCCACGAGCGGCCAATACGTGTACCGGTCGGCGTGCGTTTGCCAGCCGATCTGCACCAACCCGATGACCGGCAGCAACGTGAGCACGTACCACGACCAACCGACGAACAGCCATGGTGTCTCGACGCGACGTTTCCAAAGCCACCATGTGACGGCGGCCAAGGCGATGATTCCAACGAGGCCGCTGAGCAGGAACGAACTCCACGTGCTCCAGGACGTGTCGTCTTTGAGTGGCCAGAGATAGAGGCACGACAAATCGATCGGCCACAACATTTGCCCGAGGTAAATCCAATACGCTCGCCCCACGTTGGCCAGCCGCACATCAAGCGGAAACGCCTCGACCGTCTGCAACGCGCCGGCCGAGCGTTGCACGACGATCGCCAGCAAACTAAAGAGCACGCTCAACAACCAAAGCGGCCACTTGCCGATGATCCGCTCGCGCCACGTCGCGCCGCGATTCAGTGGCCACGCATCGAGCAACACCAGTAGCGCCGGCAAGGTGACGAACATCGGCTTGCACAGCAGGCTCAGCGCCATCAGCAGCGTCACCAACCAGCGGCGACACGGTTGGTTCGTATAGGCGTGGATCGCCAGCAAGGCAAAAAACGTGCTCAGCAAATCCTTTCGCTCTGAGACCCAAGCGACGCTCTCGACGTGCAACGGATGCAACGCGAACAGCGCCGCGACGATCGCGCTCACCTCGAACCGACCCAGCCAGCGGATCAGCAGCAAATAGAGCAGCACCGTGTTGGCGATGTGCCAGGCAGCGTTCTCCCCATGATGAAATATGGCCTCTTGCTCGAACCACGAGCAGTCAACTTGATGCGACAGCCACGTGAGTGGGTGCCAGTTGCCGAGGTGGCCTGTCGTGAAGGCCCAGACGGAATTCTCCCACGACAGACCCGTGTTCACGTGCGAATTGTCGACGATGTACTGATCGTCGTCCCAATTGACGAAACCAAATCCACCGACGGGCAAATAGAGCACGGCCGTGAGTGCCACAAGCACAACAATCGCGCCGAGATGTCGCCAACGGTTGTTCATGGCTGTTGGTACTTTGCAATCTCGCGACGAATATGGTCGGCCAGCGGCGATTCGCGGGGCACGAGTCGCAAGGCCCGAGAGAATTGTGCGAGCCCCTCGTCGACGCGCCCCAGGGCGATGAGCACGCCGCCTCGATTGAAGACGGCCTCGACCCGCAAGGGATCGATACGCAGCGCCGCATCGTATTCGCCGAGTGCGGCGCTCAGTCGCTGCTGTTGCCAGTGGATGCTGCCGAGCCATTCGTGAGCCACGGCTTGCCCTGGATCGATGGCCAGCGTTTGTTCGAGTGTCGCCCGAGCCGCGTCGAGCTGCTGTTGTGCCATTTGCAGCCGCGCCTCGACCAACAGCAGCGCGGCCATTCGGAACTTCAGTCCTCCGGCTCGATCGAGTAGTTGCCGCACCTCGTCGAAGGCGTGACGATCCAAGAGCAGCGTCGCTCGGCCGACCAGCGCGGCAACATTGACCGGATCCAACTCGGTAGCCCGCCCGTAACAGGCTAGCGCTCCCTCAGGATCGGTGCTGACCAACAGATTGCCCAGCTCAAGATGGGCCAAGGCATATCGCGGCGCGACCTCGATCGCGCGGCGCAATAGTTTCTCTGCCTCATCAACTTGCCCCGACTTGGCGAGCATCACGCCGCGATTGACCAGCGTGGGGACATGATCGCGGTGGATCGCGAGCGCCTGATCGTAAAGTTGCTCGGCCTCGTTGAGCCGCCCCTCGCGATGCCGCAGATTCGCGAGGCTGTGATAGGACGTGAAGCTGCGGGGATTCACGTCGAGGGCGTGTTGATAGAGTGCCTCGCTATCGTGCCAGGCACTGAGCGACTGCGCGACCCCCAGCGCGGCGAAGAGCACAATCACTCCACAGACCGATAAATATCGGGCACGTGATGCGCTCGCGGCGAGCCAGGCGCTCAGCCCCCAGGCGACGCCCAGCAGCGGCAAATACGTGTACCGATCGGCAACGGTCGAAATGTCTTGATACACGAACGACACGAGCCCCAGCACGGGCAACAATGTGATGAGAAACCAGCCCCCGGTCGAACAGACGATCTTTCGCGGCAATTTCCAGACCAAGAACGCACCGGCCGCGATGGCGAGCAGCCAGGTCCAATAAACTTCGCCGCTGTCAAAGATCAGCGCAGGGGTGCGTCCCGCGTCGAAGCTAAGCGAGGTTGGCCAGAGGAGCTTGCGCAGATACCAACTCAGCGCGTCGAGGGCGACCAACGGCCGTTGCCAGAGCGGCGTCACGGTGAGCATCTCGTGCTCGCCCTGCAAACTCTTATTGAACAGCGCCAAGCTCAGTGCCACGGTGAACCACGGCAGGAGCGGCCGCACGATTCGTTTGAGTGGATACCCGGCCCAGACATGGCCAATGAGCAAAAACAACACAGGCGCGACGACCGCGCTGGGCTTGGCCAGCATGGCGAGCACAAAGCAGACGGTCGCAACAGAGTACGCGAGCCAGGAACGCGACCCACTTTCCGGTCGATAGACGAGCAGACACAGCAGCACTAGCAACGTGCTCAATAGGCCACGCTGCTCGCTGATCCAGGCGACGCTTTCGATTTGCAGCGGATGCAGCGCGAACAGCAACGCTCCGAGCAGAGCCGCTGTCGGCTCGCGCACCAGCCGGCGCAACCAGACGAACGCCAGCACGCTGTTGATCGCGTGCAACAGCACGCTCACGGCGTGAAACAGACTCGCATCGAGCGTTGCATCGACGCCATGCAACGCCTGCGACAAGGCCACTTCCGTGGCGAAGAGACCGTAGCTCAGTGGAATGTACAGCTTTTCGTGCGGGACGCGCCAGAAGTCGAGCACGCTCGACCACCTGAGCGGCCGCAGTCGCGGATTGGCCGTGACATGCAGATCGTCGTCCCAGGTGAGGAACTCGAAGCTGAGTGTCTCGCCAAAGACGGCGAGCACGACCAGCACAAGCAGCAGCGAGTACCATGCCGAGAGCGGAAAGCGGAAAGCGGATGACACACGTTCAGGTCGCTCCGCATTCATCATGCATCATTCCGCATTCAGCATTTTATATGTCATTCCTTGATCAGGTCTTTGACCGTCTTGCCCGACGGGATCATGGGCAACACGTGCTCCTGATACGGCACCTCGACGTCGAGCACGTAGGTACCGTCGTAGGCGATCATCTCGTCAATCGCGGCAGGCAGCTCAGCCATGTCGCGAACATACCGCGCGCCACATCCAAACCCCCTGGCGATCTCGACGAAATTGGGATAACGATTCTTGGGACCTAGACCGTCCCCCTTGCCGATCGCCTCGGGGTCGTCGATCGGGCCGAGATAGGTGTGCGCGCGGTTGCTGTTGTGGAAGCGGTCTTCCCACTGCACGACCATGCCCAGGTGTTGATTGTTGAGCAGCAGCACCTTGACCGGCAGCTTTTCGCAGACACAGGTGGCCAGCTCTTGGATGTTCATCAAGAAGCTGCCGTCGCCGTCGATGTCGATCACGAGCTTGTCCGGGTGGGCGCTCTTGGCACCCATCGCGGCGGGGAGACCAAAGCCCATCGTGCCTAAGCCCGAAGAACTCAACCACGTGCGTGGATTTTTGAACTGGTAATACTGGGCCGCCCACATCTGATGCTGGCCGACACCGACGCTGATGATCGTGTCCATCGCGGCGGTCTTTTTCGACAGCAACTCGATGGCCGACTGCTGAGTGATGCCCTTGAACGAGCGATCGAAGCTAAAAGGGTCGCTCTTCTTCCAACTGGCGATCAACTGGTGCCAGCTGCGGAGCGACTCCTGATCTTGAGGCGGCTCGACGACCTTGTTCAATTCGGCGAGCGCGTAACGCACGTCGCTCACCACGCCGATATGGGCCACCTTGTTCTTGTTGATTTCCGAGGGGTCGATGTCGACGTGAATGATCTTGGCGTGTTTCGCAAACTCGGCCACCTTGCCGGTCACGCGATCATCGAATCGCACGCCCAGGGCGATGAGCAGATCGGCCTGATCAACGGCGTAGTTGGCGTACACGCTGCCGTGCATGCCGAGCATGTCGAGGCACAGCGGTTCGCCGTTGGGATACGCCCCGAGGCCCATGACCGTGAGTGCGACGGGAATGCCGGTCTTCTTGATGAGCTTGCGCAGCTCGTCACTCGCTTCGCTGATGATCACACCGCCGCCGGCGTAAATCACCGGCCGCTTGGCGAGCTTGATCGCCGCTGCGATCTGGGCGATCTGCTCGGGCTTCGCCTGACGAGCTTCGGTGCGATAGCCGGGCAGGTTCATGGGCACGTCGTAGTTCGGCGTGGTCATCGACATCTGAATGTCTTTGGGCATGTCGATGAGCACCGGGCCGGGTCGACCCGTCGTGGCAATGTGGAACGCCTCTTTGACCACGCGCGGAATGTCGTTCACGTCGGTCACGAGGTAGTGATGCTTGGTGATGCCGCGGCAGACCTCGACGATCGGCGTCTCTTGGAAGGCGTCGGAGCCGATCACGCGCGTGCCGACCTGGCCGGTGATGGCGATCAGCGGAATGCTGTCGAGCTTGGCATCGGCTATGCAGGTGACGAGGTTCGTGGCGCCGGGGCCACTGGTGGCCATGCAGACACCGACCTTGCCGGTGGCGCGTGCGTAGCCTTGGGCTGCGAAGCCGCCCCCTTGCTCGTGTCGGGGGAGCACGGTGCGCAGGCGATCTTTGACGCGCGTGAGGGCTTGGTGCATGGGCATACTGGCGCCGCCCGGATAGGCGAAAATCATTTCGACGCCATGATTGACCAAGGCTTGAATCAGGATATCGGCGCCACTAGCAACCTGCGGCACGGTAGACGGCTTATTGACAGTAGCCACGAGCGAAACGCCTCCGAGAGAACAAAAAGCCCCGTCGTGTAAAAACGGGGGGACTCAAAGTGAAATCAACCTAAAAGGGCAGAACACTTTAGGATAAGCGGCCGGGCGCTGTTTTTCAACGGTCAAAGCGGCTGGCGCGGTCGTACCAATTGACCGTTTCGTTCCGCAAACTCCGCCCGGAGCACCAGCTTTATAGGCGTCGCACCTAAATGCATTGCATAAGGCGGTTTCACGAAAAAAACGGCCACCACAAATTCACCCTTTGTGATCCATTCTTGATCCGCGGAGCCACCCAAACGGACGAACTTACGACTCGAACCGGACTTCCGCCTACATCGGTCGCAATGCATCGCCGGCAGATTATTCGCCGCGCGATCACAGTCACCGGTTATCATCGAGCGCAATAATCAAAATTGTCGAATCAGGACCCGCCGATGAAGCGTCGCCAAATCGTCCGATTGTTGAGCATTGTGGGCTGTGTGTTGGCGGTCTACCTGATGTTTTCGTACATCCTGATGCCCCGATTGTGGACGCATTACGTGCGGCGACATCCGGCGCTCGAGGCGATCCCCGGCGTCACGCACACCGGCAACGGCTTGCCGGGCGATCCGCTCAATATCTCGCTGATCGGCAGCGAAGCCGAGTTGAAGACGATCATGGTCGCGGCCGATTGGTATCCGGCTGATCCGCTCACACTACACAGTTGCCTGGAGATCGCCGAAGCCTCGGTCCTGAAACGCCCCTACGAAGACGCGCCGGTTAGCAATCTGTTCTTGTTCGATCGAAAGCAGGACTTGGCCTTCGAGAAGCCAGTCGACAACAATCCGCGCCGACGACACCATGTGCGCTTCTGGAAATCAATGAACATCTCCAATGGGCAACCGGTCTGGGTCGGCGCCGCGATCTTCGACGACCGCGTAGGCCTCAATCGCGAGACAGGGCAAGTGACTCATCACACGGCGCGTAACATCGATGCCGAACGCGATCTGTTACTGCAAGACCTGCAAGGAACCGGCAACCTTGCCAACGTCGAGTATGAGGATGATTTTCATACGGTACGCGAAGGAAAGAACGGCGGCGGCGATCCTTGGACGACCGATGGCCGCTTGGTGATAGGCGTGCTTAAGGGGAAGTGAGGGCTCTGTAGAAAACTCAATGAACGCTAGCAGGGTTGAGCTGCGTAGTACTCATCATGAGTACCACCAGCAAGAGTCCGAATGCCGTGATCTTGGCGGCCTTGTGATCAGGATCGGGTGGCAATTAGCCCACCAAAAAACACCGCGAGCCCGGCAGGCTTGGTGTCCTGCGGGCTCGTGGAAGTTGGTAACAATCGATCGGCGCGGCAGCGGACAGTGTTTACTCGCGGACGCGTTCGAGGTATTCGCCGGTGCGGGTGTCGATCTTGATCAACTCGCCTTGGTTGATGAACGCGGGTACGGTGGCCGGGGCGCCGGTCTCGAGCTTGACGACCTTCGTCACCTTCGTGGCCGTGTCTCCCTTGGCGCCGGGTTCGGCGTACTCGACCCGCAACACCACTTGGTTCGGCGGGTCGACCGTGATTGGCTTGCCGTTGAACAGCAGCATCGACACGACCATCCCTTCCTTGAGGTACTGAGCGCGCTCGTCGAGCGATTCGCCGGCGATTTCGTACTGCTCGTAGGTCGAGTTGTCCATGAACACATAGGCTTCGCCTTGGCGATAGAGGTACTGGGCCTCGATCTCGCTGATATCGGCGGCTTCGAGCGAGTCGCCCCCCTTGTAGGTCCGTTCCAGTTGCGTGTTACGCACCAGGTTCTTGAGCTTGCACTTGTACAGCGCGTTGCCTTTGCCCGGCTTGACGAACAGGCATTCGACCATTTGATACGGCTCGCCGTCGATTTGAACCTTGATGCCTTTCTTGAAATCGCTGGTGTTATAACTGGCCACGACTCACTACCTCGCTTGCTAAGGGAACGGTAAGATGTTGGGGGTATTCGGACGATCGCACGTGCCCTGGGGGCACGCACCGGTCGGAGGCACACAAAAGCACGCTCAACTCACCATCGAATGACGCCTGCCGCATCATCGTCGCCGCGTTTCGAGTCCAGCTTGCCGACAGCGGAAGATCGCTGGCAGCGAGCGCTCAAGGGTGCGGTGCGCGACGCGCGGGAACTGGGCCGATTGCTGGCTCTTCCCGGGGCATGGGTTGAGCAAGCGGAACGAGCCACACAGGGGTTTCCGATTTTTGCCCCACGCGGCTATGTGGCGCGCATGCGAGCGGCCGACCCGGCGGACCCGTTATTGCGGCAGGTACTGCCCGTCGATGCCGAACTCAATGACGTGCCTGGTTTTACAGCCGATCCGGTCGGCGACCACCAAGCCCAACGACACACGGGACTGCTGCACAAGTACGCCAGTCGAGTGCTTATCGTAACAACTGGTGCCTGTGCCGTCCATTGCCGTTACTGCTTCCGTCGGCACTTCCCCTATTCCGAGGGGCCTAAGTCGCTCGCGGCCTGGGAAGGGGTCTTGGACGAGATTGCCAGCGACCCCTCGATTGACGAGGTGATTCTCAGCGGCGGCGACCCGTTGACCCGAACAGATGACTGGCTCGCCGCGCTGCTCGACCGCGCGGCCAGCATCCCTCAGGTGCGTCGAGTACGCATTCACACCCGGCTCCCGATCGTACTCCCGGAGCGGGTCACCGAAACGCTTTTGGCTTGGCTGCGCGGTACTCGATTGGTTCCCATCATGGTCGTGCATGCCAACCATGCCCAGGAGCTCGACGCGACGGTGGCCAAGGCCCTAGGGCAGCTCGTCGATGCCGGCATCCCTGTGCTAAATCAGGCGGTGTTGCTGCGCGGTGTCAACGACTCGGCCGCTTCGCTCGTCGAGCTCTGTCGCGCGCTGGTCGATCTGCGTGTCATGCCTTACTACCTGCATCAGCTCGACCGTGTGGCCGGGGCAGCGCACTTCGAGGTGCCGGTTGAGCAAGGGCTGGCCATCATGGCTGAACTGCGCAAGCAGTTGCCCGGCTATGCGGTGCCCCGTTATGTGCGTGAGGTGGCCGGCGAGGCGCACAAGCTTGAGATCACCCGCGCCGGCTGAAAGGCAATCGCACGATGGTCAGAGTGGCGATTATCCCCAACGAACTGCAAGGGGGCGACAACTCGGGCGTGTGGGTCGAGGGGCACTCGCCACCGTCGGCGCTCACGCGACTCGGCGCTGCGAAGGTCGAGTATCTCGTCCGCGGGGTGGCTCAGCTGCGCGGCAACGCCCGGGTGCTTGAATTGTTCGGCGGCACCGGACTCTCGACGGTCATCATTGCTGGGCAACTCACACGGGCCGATCGGCTCGTGAGTGTCGATCTGCACTACGCTGGTGGAGCATGGCATTACTGTGCCCAGGATAATTATGATCAGACGGCGCGTGCGTATCGATTGCCGCTCGACACGCGGCCGCAGTTCATCTGTGCCGATGCAACCCGATTGCCGCTTGCTGACGAGTCGTTTGATTATGTGATCGCCCCCGACTCGCCGCGGACGCGGTTCGACGCTTCAGGTATTGAAGCGGGCCTCGACGAAGATGAACAACGCATGCTTTTTCTAGCGGCGATGGCCGAGGCGTTGCGGGTCCTGCGTCCCGGCGGCGTGCTGGCCGCGACCGCGCCGCGTAGCTGGTGCAAGTTGCTGAAGGGAACGCAGTTGATCTCGGCGCCCAATCCGCGACTCCGCTTCAAGGACGCCGCCGATCCGGTCGAGTATGTCCGCTGGCGTAAGGCAGGGTGATCTCGATTCAGCACCGAGCGGCGAGGCTGCCCGCGGAGTGCTCTGATGCCGCTCGAATTTCGCTCCGTACGTATTTGGCTCGTCTATTATGACGACTGCGCGGTTTATGAACCAGTTTAGGATGGTTTCTTAATCAGTCGGCGATTTATCAGCATTGCCCAGTCCTTTTCAAACCCGAGCTATTTCTGGCACAACACAACGGCTTACCCCGCAAAACACCTCAACCGCGGGATTGCTCTGCGGGGAGTCTTGCGAGGCATATCGAGCCGTATGCAAGATGATCTCATGTAATTACAATCGGATCGTTCTTGATCTTTCGCTCCACAACGTTGCAGGTCGAGTAACCCTAAAACGACGCGCTCTTCGGCTTGTTAACGTGCTGAGCTGTAGATCAATCGTACGGGCAGCAGTGTTTCCCTTCTCGGATCATCCATGTGTGGGATTGCCGGAGCCTTAGACCTCGTCGGCCGGCGTGAATTTTCACCGCGGTGATTGAATGCGATGCTGCAAGCCATCGCCCATCGAGGTCCTGACGATCAATTTTCCCATACCGAGCCGGCGTCCGGGGCTGGGAAGCCGGATTGCGGAAAGTTCTTTACTCAGCCCATTAAAGGTGTGACTTGGTTACCGTTCATCGAACGGAATCGCTCCGCAACCTCTGACGGCTGTTTTGTTCACGCGGCGTTGTCAAAACTCAACAGCACGAGATTGAGTACCGACTTTGTCGCTGTCTTCAGTCGTGCCTGCGGCCCGTAACGTAGGTTTGTGCGGAGGGCGAGCGCCATCCGGGGTGCCAAAATTCGTGCACTCCTCCGATTTCCCTCGGCCAATCCAGTGTTATCCCATGACCAACGTGTTTCAATCCCTTTTGCTGGTGATCGCCGGGGCGACGCAAAAAGAATTGGCCCGACAGGTTAAATACCTGACGGTCGAGAACGAAATCCTCCGCAGCATGTTGCCCAAACGCCTCACCATCACGGCGAAACAAAAGTCCCGGCTGGTGCGTTTTGCCCAAAAGCTGACCGGGAAGGTACTGCGTCAGTTGACGACGATCGTCGCCCCGGACACGCTGCTGAAATGGATTCGGGCCGAGAAGCAGGACGGAAAGAAGGTGCCGGTTAAACGCGGTCGACGGCGCACCCCCGAACAAATCTGCCGCTTGGTCTTGAAACTGGCCAAAGAAAATCAGTGGGGTTACACTCGGATCCTGGGTGAGTTGAAAAAACTCGGCATTCATTCCCTCGCGCGGAACACCGTCAAACGCATCCTTCAGGCGGCCGGTCTCGAGCCGGGTCCGCGACGGGGCGAAGGAACCTGGGACGAGTTCATCAAGATGCACGCCGCGTCGCTCTGGCAATGTGATTTCTTCAGCAAACGCATCCTGACGACCCAAGGGCTGCGGGACGTTTTTGTGTTGGCCTTCTTGAACGTGAAAACTCGACAGGTGATCCTTTCGCCGGCCACGTTGCATCCTGATGAAACCTGGGTCGTGACCCAAGCCGAGTCGTTTGTTCAGCAGGCTCGCCAACAGGGCTTAAGTGTCACATGCGTCCAGCGTGACCGGGATAGTAAGTTCACCAAGACCTTCGACACGAAACTGAAGAGCCTCCGTGTGAAGAGCAAGCCCGGTGTCTACCGCTCTCCCAATACCAATGCCTTCGTCGAAGGGTTTATCCAGTCCATTCAACAAGAGTGCCTCGATCAGTTCGCGTTCTTCGGCACGCAACGCATGGATCACGTGTGCAGTGAATATCTCGTGCATTATCACGAGGGACGACCGCATCAGTCGCTCGACAACACGCCTATTACCTCCGCAAAGCAACGCGGTCGGCTCGAGAGCAAGTGCGATCCGCTTGCCGAGCAAGTTGTGCCGCTGAACGAAGTCCGCTGCCAGCAACGGCTCGGCGGTCTGCTGAAAAGTTACCATCGTCAAGCCGCCTGACGAACGGCGACACCGGCGACTCTCGCGACAATCAACTGCACTCTCGTTTTGCGCTGCGGGCGAGCATGGCGACGAAACACGCCCTGGCGGTAAGGTTTTTTGTGCCCACACTTGCGACCTGCAACGAATGAGGGGCATCGCATCTCAATCGGTGGACGAATTTTCAATATCCGCCGAGGCATTTTCTGCACGATCTATTTGTGGCACAGGACGGTCAGGGGGTAAGCGTTCTCGCCACACGGAGGCCGCTAGTGAAGTTACGGGCCGTGGGCGCGTTGCTGTTACGGGAGGCAGAACGCACGAGCGACCGATGAATGTTGAACGAGCCGCCACGCAACGCACGGCTTTGTGTGTTCACGACGACCAGCTCATCTTCCTGATCCTCGAACCTCCGGTTTTCAGACGCTGTCGGATAACTCAGGTAAGACTCTTGGCACCAAGTGTTGGCGTTACCTAGCGCATCGAATAACCCCAAGTCGTTTGGTTTCAGGCTGCCTACCGGCCAGGTCCGTTCTTGAGCATTCTTCTGGTACCACGCATATTTTGGTAACAGCTCTTCAGTCTCGCCGAAATATCGGCTGGTCAACGCCCCGCCCGGATCGCATATTCCATTTCCGCCTCCGTCGGCAAACGAT
>CAYLYE010000152.1:0-15903 GCA_964387325.1 uncultured Planctomycetaceae bacterium | reverse complement strand
CGGCGTTGAAAACTTCAGTGGAATCAATGGTTCGGCGGCGGGGAGTCCCTGTACCAGCCTGACGCGCGGTCAATGATTTCCGGGATCAGATCGACGCGCCCGCTCCACTGCCATTGAGCCCAGGTGCGATCAGTGCTCCAGCCTTCATCGGCCGAAACGGCTATCGGCGCAACCTGCTTAGCCATCACACGAGGAGGCAGTTCATCGCCGCCTCCGAGCGCCCAGTCGGTCACCGTTTTCGACACGCAGCCGCGGACACTCGGGGGTGTCATCTCCCAATTCTTGCCGCAACGGCTCGGCCATTTCGTTCAGTCGACTCGAACAGCGATCGATTGTTTTCATTCCGGGCACTTCGATTCGCCAGCTTCTTGCGAGACGTGCGTGTTGACCACCAAAAAACACCCATCGATAGCACGACATCCCGAGCAATTTTCGCAAAGTGCGATCTTCGACCGCAATAACTCGTCTTGGCGGGTTGGAGGTTGTTTGTTAGTTTTCGTGCGTCATCGAGTTTATCTCGATGCGTGCAAATAGGCGGCGCTCGTTAAGCGACGAGCCCAAACAAACGTTGTGTGCAGGCCGACATGGAAGGAGGCCCGCGTGGCATCACCGCTCCCTAGCGAAGCTCGCTTGCAGATCCGTTGGATGATCCGTCGTGACTTGGCGGAAGTTCTGCTGATCGAGCAAGAGAACTTCGAGTTTCCTTGGTCCGAAGATGAATTTCTTCGCTGTTTGCGACAACGCAATTGCGTTGGTATGGTCGCTGATCTCGATGACCAGGTCGTCGGGTTCATGATCTACGAGTTGCACAAGACTCGCCTGCATGTGCTCAATTTTGCCGTCGGTGCCCATCGTCAGCGTCATGGTATCGGCGGGCGGATGGTGCAAAAGCTGATTGGCAAGCTCTCGCCGCAGCGGCGCACGCGGGTGATTCTTGAGGTTCGCGAGACAAACCTCAAGGCGCAGTTGTTCTTCCGCCAGCAAGGGTTCCGCGCCGTCAACGTGCTCCGCGATTTCTACGAGGACACGACCGAGGATGCGTACCTGATGCAGTATCGCTTTCGCGAGAGCGACGCGGCGCTGCTGGTTGAAGATCAGCAAACGCGTTTGGCTGGTTAACTCACGTCGCCCGATGCCATATTAGCCCACGAGCAGCTTTTCGACGCGCCGCACGGCGTCTTGCGCCGGCCATTGGCCGTCGGCCAACTCGATCACTTCACGATCAGCCACCCAGCCATCGACGCGCTTTTGGGCCGAGAGAACCGTGCTATGGCTCTTGAGTCCGAAGTAACGGCCGATCTCGTTCAGGGCGGATCGCGTATGCTTGCGTGCCAACCACATGGCGAGCATGCGCGGCTGCTGGAGCCGCCGGCAATGGGCGCCGTGCAAGCTCGCCGGATCGAGCCCAAAGGCGCGACACACGGCCTGCTCGACATCGGCCAGGCGAACCCCCTTCACCGGTGCGAGTGGGATTTCCCCCAAGAGTTCTTCCGCCCAGGTGACGTCGAGCGGGCGACCATGCGCCTCGCTCGCAAGTTGTAAACGCTTGAGAGCGCCAGTCATGGCACGGGCGTGAGTTGTGATGCGGCACGCCACCAATTCGAGCACATCCGCTGCCAAATTCATGCCGAGGCGACGCGCGAGCTGTTCCACGATCGGACGACGCATAGCTGGCGTGGGAGGGCTCAGTTCACAGACCAGTCCGCCCTGCAACCGGGCGATCAATTCCGGAGCCAAGTCGGCCAGCGAATCGAGCGAGCGATCGAGCGACACCACCAGTTGGCGACCGTCGCTGAGTAGACTGTCGACCGTATGGAGCAACTCGGCGGCGGTAGCCCGTTTGCCAGCTAGAAAATGCAGACCATCAAGCACGAGCAGATCGACGCCGCGATACTTGCGACGGAAGCTGGGCAATCCACCCCCATGCAACGCGCCGAGAAAATGAGATGTGAATTGCTCGGCGGTCATGAACACGCTGTTACGGCGGGGCTGAGTGCGCCGCACGGCGCCCCATACGGACTCGAGCAGATGGGTCTTGCCGACGCCGGTGGGACCGTAGATGACCAGCGGAGTGACTGCTCCCGGCTGCGAAACGACATTACGTGCAGCCATGACCGCGAGACGATTGCTCTCGCCCACCACCAAGGTCTCGAATGTGGCAAAACGTCGCTTGGTGAGTGAGGAGTCGTCGACGCTGACGTTCGCTTGCTCGGCAACAGGCTTCGCTTCGGTCGGCACGACCGACAAGCTCGGCAAGGTCGCTGCGGTCGAGGCAGCCGCGGAACGCGTAGCGGCCAACGCGAGGTCGACCTGAAACGTGATACTGAGGGGTTGGCCGATGACGGCCTGGACGGCCGCTTCAAGCTCGCGACGAAAATGGTTACGCAGCCAATCCTGATAGAACGGACTGGGAACCTGCACGATGAGTTCGTCGGCGGTCAACACAAATCGCGTGTTGCCGCTGAACCACAACTCGAATCGTTCAGGTCCGACCTTGTCAGCCAATGCTAAATGCAATGCCGACACGATCTCCGTATCGTCCTGGGCCACGTCCTGGATTTCCTTATGCGCAGGCAATCACGCTGACGGCGCCGGCCACGTCATGCTCGGGCGCCTCAAATCAAACCGAAATACGAGCTGGCAGAATTGCAAACAAGTAGAAAAAGCGAGCACCACGCGAACACGCTCAGGAGTAGCTGAGACACGCTTCGGGCGGTGTGTTGAATGTCACCGAGGCGTGGATTGTACGCGTGCTAGCACACCTGTCAAAGGAGCGAACCTGAATTGTCACGCTGTTCGCCGCAAGCACTTCTCCGAAGGTCAACGAGCGTCGAGAGAAACGTGGAGAAACGATTTCCTAACCTCGGCAAAAAAAAATTCTCATCCGCTCGACCATGCTCCGATGCGCTGTGGAAAACATGTTCCGCTGCTCCAATCAGACCTCAAGCACTTTTACGTAAACTATATCTGGGACTTGATTAATGACCGGGGGTGAATCCCGCCACGGCACCCCGCGACAAACATCAGGCTTTTTCTCCCGCACCACGAAGACGCTGCCACCAGATCTGTCGTCGTTCCCAGGCCACAAAACCGGCAACGTTATACATGTGCGTCGCCGGATGGTTGTCGGCGGCGACCGCCAACGCGAGCCGACTACGCTGCCGCAGCCGCGTTTGGCGTTGCGCAAAGCGTATGATCTGCTCACCCCAGCGACGGCCACGCGACTCGGGCACGATACCCATGTACACAAGCTCGATGTAATCATGTTCAGCATGGTCGGCCAGCAGCAGGCAGCCGACCCCGGTCGACGCATCGGTCACCAGATACCACAACGCCGGATCGTAAGGGGTCGTCGTGCGATATTCCTCCAGCACGGCTTCGACCGATCGCTGTCCGTTGAGCTGGGGTAGGTCGAGCGTCGCCTGGTAGGTGCGATCAACGATCTCGGCGAGTTGCGCTTCGTCGACCTCGCACACGGACGTAAAGCCAAGCGTCGTCGAGGGGGAGAGCCGATCGTGATCTGTGGCAAACCAAGCGAGGTACATCAAATCCGACAACCGCTCAAAACCATGTCTCTGCAGTTGGGCGTTGTCTTGAGTGTCGTCGTGGGGCAACACGAGTTGCACCTGCTCTGTACCGCGACGGCGCAGGTCATCGAGCACCGCGCCGATCAAGCGATCAGCGAGTTGCTCGTCTGCCGCCTCGATGAGCCGAGGTGGCCAGAGATTCGCGTTGCCGGCGGCGAGCAGTTGCCCCCATGCTGCCCCCTGTAAAATGTCATTTGCGACGGCGATCCAGAGCCCTGGGAGTTGCCCTTGCTCGTCGAGTTGATTCAGCCACGACGCGATGCTCTCGGGGGGCTGATCGCTCAGCAGCAACGACAGCGCCAGCTTGATGTCAGTGCCTTGCGGTGGCTCGATGCTCGAAATATTTTTCCCTTGTTGGCTGTTCATGCCACAAAGATATGCAAATTGATCCAGATCGTCTGCCGAAGTTTCGTTATAATCCGCCCCCTTCATTTCTTTTCCTTAACCAGTGGAGCTTGGCCATGCGGGTGAGCCTGAGCGTCATTGCCGTCGCACTGTGGTTGTCAATGGCGTCGCTGGCCGATGCCCAGGCTCCGCTGCAAAGTACGCCCCCGATTGCGGTCGCCGCTGGCTCGGCCGAGCCGGGGTACTTGGGGCTCGTACTTAAGGACTCTCCCTGGGGGACCGGCCCGTATGTCGCGTGGCTGTACTCGGGAGCACCTGCCGATCAGGCCCAGGTCCGCGCCGGCGACGCGGTTCGCGCGCTCAACGGACGAAGCGTGCGGTCGAGAACCGAGTTCGCCCAGATCATGGGCCAGGTTCCGGCTGGCTCGGCGGTCGCGCTCGATGTGACCCGCAATGGTCAGCCACTTTCGATCACCATCACCGCAGCGCGAAAGCCGCTGGCCAACACGCTCGCCAGTGCTCCTGTGAACACGTCCGTCGCACGCACAGCCAACTACGGTACGCCGCCAGGCTTAGGAGTCCAAACCGCTGTCGTTACGGCGGAACTGCAAGCCTCGTTGCGGCTCCCGGACACGCGTGGAGCCTATATCTCGGCCGTCTATACCGGTTCGGCCGCGCATCGAGCGGGCTTGCCTGTGCAGTCGGTGGTCAACGGTTTCAACGGCCGCGAGATTCTCGCGCCCGATGATTTACGCAACGCGATTATTGGCACCGAACTGAATCGCCCCGTGCTGATCACGTACTATTACGGTGGACAGCAGCGCGAAGCGAATGTGACGCTCACCACCCCATTGCCGCAGACGAATGCCGCCACGGCGCAGCGACCGTTGAGCACCACGCCGGCAACTCAAGACGCTTACGTGTATCAATTGCAACAGCGTGTCGCCGATCTGGAACGACAACTGAGGGACATGCAATTGCGGCAAGCTCAATTGCCTCGCTAGAAGCGACGCTCGCGCCAGTATCGATGGGAGGGTTATTCCCACTCGATCGTGGCCGGGGGCTTGCTGCTGATGTCGTACACGACGCGGTTCACGCCTTTGACCTCGTTGATGATCCGTGTCGACATGCGGGCCAACAGATCGTAAGGCAAATGACTCCAGTCGGCGGTCATAAAGTCTTCCGTCTCGACCGCTCGGATCGCGACCACGTTGTCATACGTGCGCGCATCGCCCATCACCCCGACACTCTGCACGGGCAACAGCACGGCAAAGACTTGTGACGTCTGGCGATACAAGCCGGCTGCCTTGATCTCGTGCACCACGATCGCGTCGGCCTCGCGCAGCACCGCGAGCTTCTCGCGAGTGACTTCGCCCAGGCAGCGCACGGCCAGCCCCGGACCGGGGAACGGATGCCGCCACACAATCTCCTCGGGCAAACCCAACTGCAAGCCGAGCCGGCGCACCTCGTCCTTGAACAGATCGCGGAGCGGTTCGATCAACTCGAACTGCAAATCCTCGGGCAAGCCGCCCACGTTGTGATGCAATTTGATCGTCGCCGCAGGGCCATCTTTGGCCGCGCCGCTCTCGATCACGTCGGGGTACAGGGTGCCTTGAGCGAGAAACTCGGCCCCTTGGATTTTTGCCGCCTCGTCGGCAAAGCAGTCGATAAATACACGCCCGATCCGGCGACGCTTCTCTTGCGGGTCACTCACTCCGGCCAACTCGCCGAGGAAGCGATCCTCGGCCTTGACGACATGCAGGTCGGTCTTGAAATGATCGCCAAACTCGGCGATCACCGCCGCCTCTTCGCTCTTGCGAAGCAGACCGTTGTCGACCAGGATGCACGACAGCTGTGAGCCGATCGCCTGGTAAAGCAATGCCGCGACCACCGACGAGTCGACGCCACCACTCAATCCGCAGATCACGCGGCGCGAGCCGACACGCGAGCGGATTTCGGCAATCGCCTCGGCGGCAAAGTCCCCCAACTGCCATGTGCCTCGGCAACCACAGACGTGCTTGAGGAAGTTGCCCAGGATTTGTTTGCCGAGCGGGGTGTGCGTGACCTCGGGATGAAACTGCACACCGTACACCTGAAGCGAGCGATGCTGGACGGCCGCGATCGGGCAGCTGGCCGTCCTGGCCAACGGAATGAAATCGTTCGAGACGCTCGTGACCTGATCGCCGTGGCTCATCCAGACTTGCATGTGCCGCGGCAAATTACTGAGCAGTGAGTCGGCCTGAAGGATCTCGATCTCGGCGCGGCCATATTCGCGCGACGGGAAGCTCTGCACTTGGCCCCCTAGGGCATCGCAAACCAATTGCATGCCGTAACAGATGCCCAGCACGGGGATGCCCAACTGAAATAGGCCCGGGTCGCAATGCGGAGCCCCCTCCTCGTACACGCTCGCCGGTCCGCCCGACAGAATCAGTCCGCTCGGGGCCAGCTCGCGCACCCGATCCGCTGTGATGTTGTGGCGCACAATCTCGCAGTACACGTTCTGCTCGCGCACACGCCGGGCGATCAGTTGAGCAAACTGCGAACCAAAATCGAGTACAAGCACCTTCTCGTCCGATAGTCGACGGGCGGGCGCTTTCGTGGGGGCCGCGGCACGGGTCATCCTGCTTCCGATCTCACGGTGCGAATAAAAAATGCCCGGCAACCGCCGGGCCTAAACCGAGATTATACGATCGACCGAGCCGGTCGCCAGATGCAGGCACCACCCACGCGGGTGGCACGCCTGTTGGCCGGGCATTTTACTTCGCTCGCAATCGCTAGTCGTAACCTAGGGTTAACGGAGCCTAGGTTCGATTTCGGGACATATTTTCGTACCTTTCCAAAGCAGATGAAGTCATGCTGGCCACAGTACTCAGTCCTCGTGTTCGTGAAGTGATGCAACAAGCGATCGACGCCGACGAGGCGAGCGAACGCCGCAACGAAGATCGGATGAACGTTTCGATTGCCGTAGTCGTGGTCCCCTGGGTCGACGGCCAACCCGTCGAAGATCGCCGCTTCATTACCTTTACCAAGAACATGTCGAATCAGGGCTGCGGCCTGGTGGTCAACAAGTTGCTGAGCGAAGACGAGTTGCTCATCGGTATCCCCGGCGATCAGCTCACCTATGTTCGCGGCCGGATAGTGTATCGCGAACGATTGCCGCTCGGGTGTTACAAGCTGGGGGTTCAGATGGACGACGTGGTCGACATGACTCCCTGGCCGATGTTGATGAACGTCAAAGTGTAACGCTCGCTCAACGAGTTACTTCTCGCGCTTCAGAAGCGTGGAGACGAACTTGGCGTTCCCCTGAGTGCTGAATTCGGTCGGACGCTCTGGCGCGCCGTCGGTCGAGGCATTGGCGGTGATGCGCCACAGATGGTCTTTGATCTCGTAGATCGCCTCGAACGTCCGCCGGGTCTCGGTGTGCGTGATATCGAGCAAGCAGGGCATGACACCGGGCTCGAGCGCCGTGATGCGCAGACCAATGTCCTTGTCGTTGAGTAAAAATTGATCGCCGCGAATCTCGATCGTGAGCGGCGGCGCGCTTTCGTCCGTTTTCCCCTCGCGCTCGGTCGAGACCATCCGCCAGACGCCTGCGAGTTTGGCAAGCTCTTTCTTGCCCGCCTCGCTGAGGTCTCCGGCAAACGCATGACCGATGGGGAACACGCCCCCGAGCCACAACGCCACAATGAGAGCGCGCATCGATCGTTCCTCCAGTGAGACGTGGCTGGTCAACGTACTATTTCAGCGCGTACATCCCGTACCCTGCCGGACGAAGCTTGCCTTGTTTGACGAGTTCGTCCCACACGGCGCGAGGGTATTGATCCGGTGGCGAGATCTCTTCGATCGTCGACTTTTGACCACCGCTCAAAGGGCTGCGACCGACGCGCGACTCGTGGTCGAGCTGCGTCAACTTGAGGCGTTTCTTAAAGGCCTTGAAGGCAGTTTTAACCAGCTCGGGTGTTGGGGCCTCGGGCTGCACAGGGGCGGGAGACGAAGCGGGCTGCGGTGCGTCGCTCATGGACTTTTCTCACAGGGTCGAAAGGGTTTCTTCCATCGTAATTGACCAGGGGAGAAACAACAGCCATTTCTACTCGACCTTGAGCGTAATCGGCACGCTCGTGGCCGTAGCGCCCGACGACAGCTTGAGCGACACGTTCCAGACGGCCGTTCCGGTCTTGCAAACACCTTCGGCACCATCTTGGCAGTAATAGTAGTTGAGCGACAAACGGAGGCGGTCGGTCCCCTCGGCCGCATCGGCCGGAAGGCTGACCTTGAACGAGGCTGCGGGGGGCTCGACCTTCACGGCTTTGCCGAGTGTGCTGCGGCGGATGGGGCCCGCGTCGGCGATGGGCTCGACCTTATATCGCATCGGAGCCAAGGCATTGATCTTCCAACCGCTGGGCAACTGCAACTGCACATCGATCGTCACGGCCTCGTCGGTCCGTTTGACCGGCGGCGCATCGATGGCGATTTCGTCTCCGGCGGGGGCCGTGGCATTGGGGGGCTCGGCGGCTTCGACCTTGGGGGGCGTGAGCCCGGCGATCGTCAGCGTCGCCACTTTGTTGTTGCTTAGATCGACCGTGCGGATCAGGTGATTGTTCGTGTCGGCCACGTACAATTTGCCTCCGGCGTAGGTGATGCCGGCGGGCTCGTCGAACAACGCCGGTTCATCGGTGGTGCCCGGCTTGCCGGAGCCGGCAATGGTCTTGAGAGTTCGCTTGGCGACGTCGATCACCTTGACCTTATTGTTGTAGGTGTCAGCGACGTAGATTTTCCCATCGTGCCAAGCCACGCCCAGGGCGTGTTGCAGCAGGGCGTTGTCCCCCTGGCCATCGACATCACCAAAGGTGAACAATCGCGCGCCGTTCAGATGGGCGGTGCCGATGACGGTCGACACTTCGCCGCGCGGGTCGAACGGCATGCTGCGAATACTGCTTCCCTCGCTGTCGGCAATGAACAGGTGCTTGCCGTCACTGGTCAATCCGCTGGGCTGTGCAAAGCTCGAAAAGCCCATCGCGTACGGTTCTTTTGGCAACAACGGACCATCGACGATATCTTCGCGACCGTTGCCGGCAAAGGGGCCGATCTCGTGCTCATCGAGCGGCATGCGCCAGATCTGGTGCGGTCCAGCCATCGCGATGTACAAATTCTGCCCGTTGATCCACAGATCCCAGGGGCTATTGATCGCCGTCACGCGAGGCTTGCCGACCCAACGATCGGGAATGCGGAAGTTTTCGAGATTGGTCACTCGATCCAGGCCGGGCCAATTCTGCCGGCTCTGCTCACCGGTCCCCGCGATCGTCACGACTTTTTTCGCCTTGAGATCGATCTTGCGCAACAAATGATTCTCGGTGTCGGCCACGTACAGCGTATCGGTCCCGTGCAACACCATGCCTTGCGGCTTGTTGAAACTGCATTTCTCAAAGTCGCCGTCAGCCGCGCCAATCGCCCCCGAGCCAATCGTCTCGACGAGCTTGCCGTCGAGCGACGAGACGACGATCCGATTGTGATTGCTGTCGGCGATGAACAGTCGACTGCCAGGTTCGTCGGCGATCACCTTGCCCGGAAAACGCAACGGAGTCGGCTCGGCCTTGAAGGCGGCAAGATCGAAACGCAAAGGCGTCTCGTCGAGCGTCCCTTTCTTGCGGTAGTATGGCACGGCGACTTTGAAAATCTCGTCGAGCTTGTCGAAGGTCGTCTCGCCGCCCTTCATATAGACAGCGTACCCCTCGGGATCGATCAGCAAGAGCGTGGGCCAACTGTTGACGCCGTAGCGATTCCAAATCTTATGCTCGGCATCGTTCACCACAGGGTGCTCGATCTCGTAGCGCAACACGGCGTCGGTGATGTTCTTCGTGTCCTGCTCGGTCTCGAATTTGGCCGAGTGGACGCCGATCACCACGAGCTGTTGAGGGTATTTGTGTTCCAGCTTCTTGAGCTCGGGGAGGATATGCATGCAGTTAATGCAGCAGTAGGTCCAGAAGTCGAGGATCACGAACTTGCCACGGAGTTGCCGCAGCTCGATCGGTCCGCCGGTGTTGATCCAGCCAACGCCACCGGAGAGTTCGGGGGCCGGTATGCGTTGCGGGAAGGGGTTGCCGGGCAGATCCGCGGCGGGCCCTTTGGGAGCCGCTTTGGCGGGCGCCTTGTTCGACTTGCCCGTCGTGGCCTGTGCCAACTGGTCAGATGACTCGGTTGTTTCCGGTTGTGAGGGTTGGGTAGACTCGACCGATGGGGCAGCCGCTAACGCCGGCGACTCATGTTGTTGCTGACAACCGAACCCGATCGCACACACCAAGAGTCCAGTACACCAATTCGGAACGAAACGCTTCATCGTCGGTCTCCTCACAGTCATAAACGGCCGCCACGGCATGCGGCACCATCTCGACAAGTAATGTAACCCAAAGCGCCACCTTGGGTAAAGCGAATGTCTCTAGTTTGTTTTAACCGCCCCGATCCGGAACCACGCTCCGCGGTAGTACACGAACGTTCCGGGTCGACCCTCCCTCGATAGACTGAGAGCGTAAGGATAAAATCAGCTAGCATTAACGTATCGAGCATGCTTCCGGTAGCAATGATGGCGCAAGTCATTCGCTTTGGATAGAGTTTGCAGAACAGGCCCTGGTTTGGACGAAGTCTAATTTGTCGGTACCCTGCGATGGATGCGCGCACCGACAGGACGAACGATCCCGCAATCGAGTCCTTACACCCTAACCATCACGACGTACCGGACCACGGAGTTTGGGACGGGCACGTCGCGGGTGATGTAGCATCGCGACGGCATCGGGTAAGATGACAGGCGAGACCTTTAGGTTTTGGTCACGCTGGGTCGTGCTTATCGGCCGCGGAGGAGGAGTGTCCGTGATCCGCAGCTTCATGAGTTTTGTGTTCGTGTGTTGGCTGTCCTGTGTTCCGGCTTGGGGCCAAGAGTGGGCTCGCAAGATGTTCGAGACCACGGACCACGACTTTGGCGCGGTGGCCCGTGGCGCCAAGACCGAATTCCACTTCAAGTTCAGCAACATCTATAAAGAGGACCTGCATATTGTCGGGGTCCGCTCGAGTTGCGGTTGCACGACTCCGACGGTCACGAAAGATTACCTGAAGACGTATGACGAAGCCGCCATTGTGGCGCAGTTCAATACGCATTTGTTTCAAGGGCATAAGTCGGCGACGTTGACCGTCACGATCGACAAACCGTTCTACGCGGAAGTTCAACTGCACGTGCAGGGGACCATTCGCACCGACATCGTGGTCTCGCCCGGCTCGGTCGAGTTGGGTTCCGTCGACAGCGGCCAAGGAACGGAGAAACACGTCAGCGTCAGCTACGCAGGTCGGCCTGATTGGCAAATTCTAAGCGTGAAGTCGAGTAGCCCGCACGTGACGGCCAAAGTTGCCGAACCGGTGCGTCGCGGCGGACAGGTCTCATACGATGTGGCCGTGTCGCTCAAGGGCGATGCCCCGACGGGCCTCGTCAAAGAGCAGATCGTCCTACTGACGAATGATCCGCGCTCGCCCGAGGTGAGCATCGATGTCGAGGGGCGTGTCGTAGCCGAGTTGTCCGTGAGCCCGGCCTCACTGTTCCTCGGCGCGCTCGAGCCCGGCCGCAAAGTGACCAAGCAACTCGTTGTGCAGGGCCGTCGCCCGTTCCGGATTATGACCGTTGCGGCCGACGAGGGGGAGTTCGACTTCAAGCCATCCGACGCCGCCAAGGCGGTTCATCTGGTGCCGGTCATTTTCACGGCGAGCGATCGTCCGGGCAAATTTACGTACAAGATCACGATCGTCACGGACATGGGTGAAGGGGTCGCCCACGAACTCAGCGCGCACGTACAGGTGATTGCCCCCGCGGCGAACACGGTCAGCGCCAAATAGACATGACAATAGATCCGTTCACCGTGCGGTCGCCGTTTTATGCGGCGCGGCGCTTCGGTGGATTGGCGGCCTCGCTGGGAGCCAGCGACTCGGCGGCGCGCTGACAGCGCTCGACATAGTGCGACATCCGATGATCGGACGCCTTTTCGACCAGCCAATCCTTGAGCGATGTCGCCAAGTCGTCGCGGCTGAACAGCACCGTACGCAGCTCGCGCATCAGATCGACCGCTTCGGGCATGCCCTTCACCAAGTGCCCTGCGTCGTCGAAGTGTATGACACGCCCCACGTGAACGAACCGTGTTTCAAACAGTTCGGGGATGCTTGACTTCCAGCCGAGCAGTCGAAGCAATCTCGCGATCCAGTTGCCCAACGGTATCTGGGGTGGTACCAAGGTCACGGGGTCCTGATCGTTGACAAATCGATGATGCGCGCGTCGATATTGCTTCGAGAAGACACGGTCTCCGACGGCCGGCTGTCCGTAGGTAAAGACCGCATGACGGTCGTCGGGTAACTGCAAGTACGCAGCGGCGAGCGTGGCTAGCGCGCCTCCCAAGCTGTGCCCCGTAATCCAAAAATACTTTTCATCCGCCCGATGCTTGTCGAGCAATCGCAAGATATCCCGCGCGACGGCCTGATAATCGGCCGCGAAGCCGCCATGCACGCGGGCTCCGTTGATGATCTGCGGCAGCATGTCGATATCGGTCAAAACATCGGCCCAGTCTTCGGTGCCTCGAAAAGCCAGCACAATTTGCTGGTCGTTCGAGGCTACAAAGCCCAACGGATTGTTCGGAGCTTGGTCGTCGTCGTGCCGGGGGAGCGAAAAGGTGTCGATCCGCTGGGCAACATTGGTTTGCCGGCACAAGCTTTGGAACATCTCATCCTGTTCCGCAACGTAGGCCGCGTCGGTCAGAAACGCCAGCGTGGCCGCATTGTGTAGATAATGAGCTTGCGGATCGAGGTCATGTCGCGGCATGAACGGAACTCCCAGCGGATGAAAAGTCGATCAGCTTTGCCCGCAGGTCGTTGTACACGTGCCGACCGCGAGCGAGTGAGCCTCTTGAGGCTGCGACTTGTCGGAAGTTCAGGTCGTTGTGTCAAGTCGAGTTGCGGGCGCGAGGGGGGGGCTCACAACTCGATCTTTGTGCCCAATGCCTTGAGCAGTTCGCGCATGCAGGCCGGGTCGGCTGGCCAAGCGGGACCCGTGATCAGGTGGCCATCGACATGGGCGCTGTCCAAGCCAGCGCTGGGAGGCTCCCATTGCGCACCAACGGCGGTCAAATCGCTCTGTAACGCCGGGTAGGCTGTACAGCGCCGCTGACGCAAAACGCCGGCCGCCGCTAGCACCTGCGGACCATGACAAATGGCCAAGATCGGCTTACGCGCCGCATCAAACTCACGCACCAACTCAAGGACCCGCGCGTTCATCCGAAGGTACTCGGGGGCCCTTCCGCCCGGAATAATCAACGCGGCGTAGTCGGTCGAGCGGACCTCGGCGAACGTGGCATTGAGCGTCATGCGATGGCCGCGTTTCTCGCTGTAAGTCTGCTCCCCTTCGAAATCGTGAATGCTGGTGATGACATAATCCCCCGCGCGTTTGTCGGGGCAAACGGCATCGACATCGTGACCAACCATTTGCAGCACATGGAAGGGGAAAATCGCTTCATAGTCCTCGACGTAATCTCCCAGCAGTAACAACACACGTTGCCGCGGCATGATCGCTCCTTGGCCGTTTCGACTCGTTACAGACGTTATCCAGCGAACAGGCAGTCTAACATCGACGGATTGATTTGAAAAAAGCCAAGTACGTGGAATAGTTAACCTGAGTAAGCTGCGTTCGTAATGCCGATGACGTCATAAAGTCGGGACGTAGCCGTCAATGCCCCTTTTCCCTCGGTCTCCGACGCTATGAGCACCACCACCACGACTTTCGCGCCCGAGAATCGCTCAGCTCCCATGACCGTTCAGCGACCACATTTCCTCCTGTACTCGCAAACAGGACGGAAGAAGAATCGGGAGGAGTGGAGTTTCGTCCTCAAGGCGGCAGACGGCTCGGCCATCGTCAAAGCCCGCGATATCGAACCCGATGCCCGAGGCGAGCGACTCGAACTGCTGGCAATCGTCCGAGGTCTTGAGGCGTTGGACCAGCCAAGTGCGGTTTCCGTCCTGACGACGAGTCGATATGTTAATCAGGGTGTAGAGTACGGCCTGGATGAATGGCGCCGGAACGGCTGGAATTGGGAATGTTTTGGCCACATGGTACCGATTAAAAATCGCGACCTGTGGCAAAGACTCGACCGTGCCCGCCGCGTACACCAGGTCAAGATTCGTTGGCGGAGGGTCGACACAGCCACCGGCGATCAGACTGAGCCGCGGGTGATCTTCCATCACCACCGGCAACAGGTCGCGCAATTGCCTGTTGAGCAGTTCAAACCCCAAGCCACGTCAGAGCATACGTCACGCCTAGCTCCCCAACGAACCGAGACGCCCCACGCATCGCGGTCGCCTCAGTCGGGGGAGCGATTGAGTCATTGGTTCGGAGTGCTTCGGGCTTATTTGGCCCCAGCGGCGAGCCTGTTTCCGTGGCGACTTCGGGCTCACCCATCGATGAATCAGAACGGATGACTCATCCGAACCGGCCGATACTACTAGGGAATTCAGCGACGATTACAGGAGGTTTGCGTGCGCACCAAGGCTCAATTGGGTAGTATAGGTAGGCTGATTGAAGGGCGGCACGATGATCCGTTTGAGATTCTCGGGCCGCACGAAGTGGTGGACGGCGAGCGACGTGCCTTGGCGGTGCGTGCGTTTCTGCCCGACTCCGACCAAGCCTGGGTGGTCGATGCGGCGCATGGCGCGCCTCGACCGATGCGTAAGATCCATCCCTCAGGGTTGTTCGAGGCGATTTGTCCACCGTCCGACAATCAGAGCCCCGCACGTTACATGCTGCATGTCGCCGACGAACACGGACTCTCTCGCACTATGCATGACCCCTACGCCTTTCCGCCATTGCTGAGCGATTTTGATCGATATCTGCTCAACGAAGGAACTCACTGGCAGAGCTATGACCGGCTCGGGGCGCACCTGCGCACGATCGATGGCGTTACCGGCGTTGGGTTCGCCGTCTGGGCGCCAAACGCCACCTCCGTGAGTGTCGTCGGCGACTTTAATCACTGGGATAGTCGTTTGCATCCGATGCGACGCTTGGGATCGAGCGGCATTTGGGAGTTGTTTATTCCCGAACTCAAAGTCGGTTCAAACTATAAGTATCGCATCACCTCGGGCAGCGACACGTTCGAGAAGTGCGACCCGTACGCGTTTGCCTCGGAGTGTCCGCCACGAACCGCATCGAAAGTGGCTGACCTCGATGCCTACACCTGGAACGATCAGGATTGGATGCAGCGCCGTATCAAGACCAACGGTCTCGATGCCCCAATCTCGATTTACGAAGTGCATTTGGGGTCGTGGCGCCGCCCGGGCTCGGATCCGCAGCGCTGGATGACCTATCGCGAGCTGGCTCAAGAACTGGTCGACTACGTCGTGCAGATGGGCTTCACGCACATCGAGTTGCTGCCCATCACCGAGCATCCGTTCACCGGTTCGTGGGGCTACCAGACCTTGGGCTACTACGCGGCCACGGCCCGCTATGGCTCGCCCGAGGATTTGATGTACATGATCGACGTCTGCCATCAGCGTGGCGTGGGCGTGATTTTGGACTGGGTGCCGGCCCACTTTCCACGCGATGGACACGGCCTGCGTCGCTTCGACGGCACCTGCCTCTACGAACACGAAGACCCACGCAAGGGAGAGCACCGCGACTGGGGTACGCTCATTTTTAACTACGGCCGTCATGAGGTTCGCAACTTCCTCATCTCGAACGCCCTGTTCTGGCTCGACAAATACCACATCGACGGCCTGCGGGTCGACGCCGTCGCCTCGATGATCTATCTCGACTACAGTCGCGAGCCCGGCGACTGGATCCCCAATGAATTCGGCGGACGAGAAAATCTCGAAGCGATCTCGTTTCTTAAAGAGCTTAACGTGCAAGCTCACACGCTATATCCCGGCGTGTTGACGATTGCCGAGGAGTCGACCGCGTGGC